>CAYRVF010000048.1:0-34422 GCA_964427535.1 uncultured Ktedonobacterales bacterium | reverse complement strand
TACACGCCGTCACCATGCGAGACGTTGCCGCGAATGGTGGCCTCGCCCATGCCCGCGTAGAGCACGTTCGGGTCCGATGGCGCGACGGCCAGCGCGCCGACCGAAGCGCGCTTGAAATATCCGTCCGAGACGTTCCGCCACGAGATCGCGCCGTCCGTTGTCTTCCAGACGCCCCCGCCAGTCGAGCCGAAATAGAACGTCTGCGGGTGTACCGGGTCGGCCGCCACCGCCACGACGCGCCCGCCCCGGTATGGCCCGATGCTACGCCAGGAAAGCGCCCGCTGGAAGGGGGAGTCTGTGCGGAAGTCGGGTGCGCTGGTGGCCGTGGGGCTTGCCGTCTCGTCTGCCATTCGCCGTATCCTCTTCTCTCATCTGCACTGGCTATCGCTGAGTCCGTGCTTGAGTCCATCCCTGAGCGCATGCCAGCCCGCCGCGCACACGCCTCCGCACAGGATGAGGGAAGGTGCGCAGGAGTGCACAGCGGAGCGGGAGGTGGCTCAGCGCGGGCCGCACAAGCGCCCGGTGATGCCGATGCCGTGCTGCCGCATCAGAGTGGGTCAGGTGTATTCAATCACACGAGGCCAAGCGTCTGATTGATCTGAGCGGCTGACGGGGGATACCTCAGGGGAAGACTCATGGCAATACCTGGCGCGCCTCCAGCCTCAACAGTGGCTATGTGACGTGTCAGAATGTTGCCTGAGCTGCACCTCAGGGCAAGTCGCGCGAACTAGTTCTCACTTGTGGGAATGGCTGCCGCTTGCTTCCGTCCCCACTGTGTCCGGTCAGGCAACTCCTCAGAAGTGACCCTGCCGCCAGCGCGACTCGACCGGATTTCGTGAATCAACTGTTCGAGCAGGCTGTGCAAGACGACGTTATCGTCGCTTGCTGAATCGCCGTGAGGGAGCTGCATATCGGCAGGGATGAGTCCAGCGTCGCGCGAGGACAGGACGGCCTCAAGCTGGATCTCGAGCAAGCGCACACGATGCTCCAGGGCCTCGATGCGGGTCTCGGCCTCGCTGGTCGAGCGGTGCATCGGCAGGTCGCGCACCCGAATGGCAAACCGGTTTGGGGCAATTCGCCGCGCGGGGAGTTCACCGCACGCGATTTTACGCCGGATTGTTCGCTCAGAGAGGCCCGTCAGTTGCGCTGCTTCCGTCGCAGTGACCTCATCCACGGGAGACCTCGATTCAACTAGGCTCACAGGTTGTTCGCTGATGTCGATTCTCGCCTTCGGAGCGATCCATCACCCCCAGGCGGCATGTGTGATTCACCAAATGGAGCGTCGCCCCTTGCCTCCTTCACTTCATTCAGGTGACGAGGCCAGTGCATCCAGGTCTACGCGCACTACGTTTCCCGGTTACAGTGCTCCACTGACATTGCGGTGTAGACTCCCCCACTCTCATTCAAACAGATGAACTGCCCAAATGCAAGTCGTGTCCGGACTTGGTGCGAAACTCCTGCGCCGAGGCGGACTTCCTATCCCTCCAGCACGTCCCCGCGAACAGGACCATTACGCTAGTCCATCTCTCCCTAGTTATGCCCTGTCGGAGCGACCACCTCCACTTCTGGCCGCAATCCTGCTGCTATGGAGCCGACTGCCGCGCCAAATGCCGTATGCTTGGTGTTCTGGCAGAATGCTACTGGCGTTCGAGCAGTATCGATGCGGCACTTTCTCCAGCGAGCCATTACAACAGGGGAGCATTCATGAGTGTGACCGGGTCTGGCAGCCATCGCGTGCCCGCAGCCGGCCGCGCACTTGATGGAGCACCCTCACCGACGCCATCGGTGCTGATCGTCGACGATGAGGTCTCGATTACCGAGACGCTTGCCTACATCGTCGAAGATGCGGGCTACCAACCGCTGGTTGCCTTCCAGGGGAGGCAGGCGCTCGAGCTCGCCAGCACGTTTCACCCCGCGCTCGTGCTCACCGACCTGATGATGCCGCAGATGAATGGCGCGGAGCTGATCGTGGCGCTGCGGAATGCGGCGGCGGCGGCCGGACACAAGGCACCTCCCATCGTGTTGATGTCCGCCGCGGGAGCACGGGCCGCGACAGCGGCCGAGGCCGATGCCGTGGTGCGTAAACCCTTCGACATCACACAGGTCGAGGCCGTGCTCGCGCGCTATCTTCCGCCCCCCGGCTCCCACTGACAGCGCGCCAGCCGTGGACTCACAGGCTCTTTAGCGCTCGTCGAGCTGCCGCAGGCCACGCCGCGGGAACAGCGCCAGGGCGGTCGCCTCACTGGTAGACGCCTGGATCAGCGCCCGCACGTAATGCGTGCGAGCGGACTCTACTTCGCCAAGCGCCGCCAACTCATCGCCGAGTGTGGTGAGAGCCTGTATGACGATCGCCTCGTCCTTGAGCCTCTGGCCCTCACGCAAGATGTTTTCCAGGGAGGAGACGCGATCTTTGTTGCGCCCCGCAATTCGGGCATGACGCAGCAATGGGAGCGATGCGAACAACATGCCGATCTCGTCGCGCGCCTCCCGCGCGAGCCGGAAGCTCAACGACGCATGCGTGTGAGCGGTCGCGATCAGCCTCTCGCGCGCGCTTCCTGGCGGCAGGTCATCGGCGGCATCGAGGGCGCAGTCGGCTGTTACGGCCTGGATGCGCGCGGCTGAGGCGGTCGAGCCTCTCTCGGTGAAGAGGGTAGCGGCCTCGGTGCCGCGCTCCAACGCGCTGAAGGGGTCGCCTCGCCACCGATAGAGGTGCGTCTCCATCCAGGCAAGCGTAGCGACGGGCAGGCTGTCTTGCTTCAGCCGCCGGGCGAGTGGCTCCGCCTGTCGCAGCAGGGCAGCGGTCTCGACGTAGCGCGCCCGGTAGAACTCGAAGCCCGCCAGCTCGGTGAGCAACGTGACCTCAAAGCTTCGGTTGTGATGCACGCCCGCCTCGGGAAATTCGCGCAGCAGTAGCAGGCAATCCCGGTAATCCGAGGCCGCCCCTTCGAGATGGAGCACGGACCGTTGGATGCCACCGCGGAGGTAGTGCAACTCGACGAGAGCGCCGTATTCGCCGAGTGACAAAGCACTGTCCATGGCTTCGTCGGTGCAGTACGCCGCGTGCTCGTAGTCGGCAGCGGCCGCGTATCCAAGTGCGAGCACATACCAGAATGCAAGGCGCTGATGCCGTGACATCGGCAGGTCGAGGTGCTGGTGGATGGTGGAGTGCGCGCGCAGGGGAGCCGCTGGAGACGCGTCTCTCTGGCTCAGTGTAATATACGCGCGTCGCAACGCCGCAGCGACCTCAGGAGAGTAGTCGGGTTCGTCGTGCCATTCGGGGCGATCTGGCTGGCTGAGTGAAGGCGTCGGCATCCTCTGCGTCCACACATCGTTGGCGAGCTACTCCCGCTCACGTATCCGTGAACGTCAGTGTATCATAGGGATGCCAGACGTGTGGACCGTTGGACAGGTGATGTCGGTAGTTGCGGTTGGGGGCGAATCTCTCTCCCAACCCCCTCCCCTCGGAGGGGAGGGGCCGCTATCCAGACATAAGTGACGGACGGTGGCGGATGGCGCTGGTTGGCGTGAGGCGAGGATGTAGGAGCCTCACCCCCAGCCCCTCGCCCCGCGGGGCGAGGGGCTGGGGGTGAGGCCGTTATTTCCGCACCCTAGCAAGGCAACCCTACACCGGCGCAGAGGCCTAACGGATGCGCGACCGAGGCCACCTGTGCGCCCGTATGCTGCTCTGCCCGCGTGCCGCTGTGCAAGGCAACGCCGCCGAGCAGCAGGGCCGGCACCACCACGCCCAGCGCCATCCGGTGCGGCGCATGGCGACGGGAACCACGAGACTTGTTGATGGAGACTGAACGCGACGGAGACGTGCTACGGGAATGTGATGAGAACAGACGCATGGCTGCTGGCCCCTTCCTCGTGTCCCTGACACGGCGACCGCCAAGGTGCGGCGCCGAGCCGCCCGCTTCCTATCAGCTCTGGGCCTGATGGCCTGAGAGAGCGGAAGGATTGATGGGGCGGCTGATGGAGCCAACATAGGGAGACTGCGGGGGTAAACCTACTCACACGCATGTGAGTAGACGGTGCGCGATGACATGCGGAAGAGGAGGGATCCGCACGCGACGGGAAGGACGCGGACCAAGTATGGCGCAAGAGTCTAGTGACATCCGCTGGAACGTGTTCGCGCGCACGCTCGACGATACACTGCGACGGCGCGGCAAGGCGATCAGCAGGCTCGACGACGACCTCGGCCTTGCGCCCTCTACAGTGGCGCGGCTGCAACACTCGCTGCGCGATCCCGCGAAGATCGCGGTGCTCAATCCCGATGACCTCGACGCCGTAATCGAGCGGTACGCGCTCTCGGCGGATGAGATCGCGCGTCTGCGAGCCGCCGTGCTGGCCGCCGCCATCCAGCAGAAGCTGCTCGACCGCATCAGCCCGAAGGAGGCGCGTGAAGCGGCGGAGCAGGCGCTCGAAGCGCTCGTGCCAGTCGTGCGCGATCCACCCCAGCCAGGCCACGGCCTGCACCGCATACGCGAGCACCCGCACGGCTGGATGATCACTGGGGCGGATACCGAGTGGGCCAGCGACAGCGAAGCTGGTGCGTTGCCACTGGACGCTTCTCCGCGGCCGCTTACCCTCGCACTTCAGGCGCTACAAGACCTCAGCGCAGCGGGCGGCGCCGCCACGTGGCGAGGCTGGCAGGCATGGGCTCTACGCCTCCTGCCAGGAGCTGCGCACCCGCCCCGTGACGGATAGGGCCGCTTCCCCCGATCTCCTTCTGAGGGAAGACGTCCCCTGTTGCCCATCGCCACAATCCTCATTGAGCGACCCCTACCCTCAAGGGAAGGGGGTAGGGGGTGAGGTTCTGCCACATGGCAGTTCCGTGCGTCAGGTGCCCGTCGCCTCGACGGTGCGCGGTGCGGACTGATTGGTGCCCGCATGTATCATGGCGCGGAACTCATCTGGAAGCGCGATGCTGGCGAGAGCGGCAACAAAAATCTGCGTGACGAGGTTTAGGAAGCGGTAGAGCAGCAGTGCGCTCACGGCGCCTGCCGCGCTCAGGCCCATCGCGTAGAGCGCGCTGGCACCGCTCACCTCAGTCGAGCCGAGGTCCACTGGCAGCGGGATGATCGTGGACACCGCGAGGCTGAAGAAGCTCGCCGAGAGCGCCTCATACCAGGTGATTCCTGACAAGCCCAGCCCAAGAATGACCACATACAGCGCGAGACCGGCGAGCACGAGATACGCCGCGCAGGCGAGCGAGCAGACAGCGAGCACCTGAGGGTGAAGCAGCGTCGCCTCACCCTGTACGAACTGACGCAGCTCCCCCATCGCGTTCTGCACCCACTTCCACCCCAGCGGCTTTCGCGCCCACGTCGGGGCATGCCCGTGCGGCGTGTCGGCGGGGTGTGGCGCGTGGTGCCAGCGGTAGAACGCCCAGGCGAGCAGCGCGAACAGGAAGGTGCCGATCAGGATCACCGGACGTATCCACTGCCAGCCGTCGATGCCGATCATGACGATACCCGCGAGTGAGATGGCGACTTCCAGCACCGAGATCAGCAGTGTGGCGGATGAGGCGAGGCCGAAATCAGTGCCCTTGGAGCGAGTGAGAACGTAATCGGGAACGAAGTTCCCAATCGGCAGATTCTTGGTGAATTCGCCGATCGCATAGGAGAAGACCTGCGTACGCACTGGCACCTGAATGTTGAGCTTGTCCAGCATGTAGTGCCACTGCCAACAGCGCACTACCTCATATCCCGCCATGAGCAGGAAGAAGTAGATCAGGTACACGACTTTGAAATGCGTAATCAGTTGCAGCGCCTGCTGCACTCCGGCGAAGGCAAGCAGGGCGGCGAGCAGCGCGATACCAAGCACGACCGGCAAGATCACCTTCGGGCGGAGGGCAACTCTGAGCGCGTGCTTCATCCCTGACACCGCGCGAGTCGGCCTCACGCGGCTCCTCCTCTCAGCCACTCAACCTGTGTTCTGAATCAGGCGACGCGCATGCGATGGAGTGCGGCACACAGAGTCGCATGTTCAATGCCTATCACGCTTCGAGAGGATCCGTCCAGGCTCAACGGCACTGTAGAGGCGAACGTCAGGAGACACGGGCACGTTCGGTGCCGACCCGCATACGTCGTGCCGCCTGCCCCTCTGGATCGTCGGGCGTGCGATGCGGCGGCCGCACCGTAAGCACCTCGAAGCGTGGCTCCTCGGGCGCGAAGCTGCGTGGTCCCGACCACGGCGCGGGCACAATCACGAAATAGTCGGCGAGCCGGTACGCGACTTCCTCATAGTTCACGCGCCAGCCACGAAAATCCGGCCACGCCTCTTCGGCAGTCCGCTCCAACGGGAAGCCCGCCAGTCGCAGATGCTCGACCCCTTCGGCGAACTGCTCGTACGTGAGGTGGATCGGATCAGTTGGCAAGGGGTCCGAATTGACAGGCATATCCACCGAGGTGGCTAGAAAGCGCAGACACATGTAGCCCATACGCATGCACTGACGCGCCTCGGCAGGCACGAGCGTTGGCGAGAGCACCATATACAGATTGGCCGAGTCGAGCACTGCCAGCAGGCTCAGCAGCCACGACTCGCGCGGCGAGGGCGACCGGAACGCCATCAGCCACGGATAGCTCGAATGCGACTCGGCGATGTCGGCGGCCCACGTCTCCCACGCGGCATACAGTCCCGGCAGTGTGTCGATGGACTGGTTCAGTTGGTGCCGCACAAGCACCTCGGGTCCCCACGGCGGCGCACCCGCGCGCATGCTCAGCGACGTGACCAGCGTCTCGCGGCGGTTGAACGCGCTGTAGAGCGTCGGCAGGTAGCCGATCTGCAGCGCGACGACGACCAGCCCGGTGGCCGCGGCGATGAACTCCAGCAGGATGGGTCCCGGCTGGCGGGCTGAGGCCACCCCCAGCGTGAACATCGACGAGCCGCTCAGGAACATCGCGTCGCCGAGACTGCCGGGAATCAGGGGCCAGAAGAGCAGTCCGTAGCTCACGAACAGCAGCAGCAGCCAGGTGACCAGCGCCGCCAGCAGTGAGATTGGCGCGAGCAACGCCAGAATGCGGTCCTTGCGCTCGTATCCCGGCTGGCGATTGGCCACGAAGATGAAGACGTGCTGCACCATCTGCCAGGTCTTCAGTGTGATGCCCGAGCGCGAAGACCGCGGCATAATCACCGTCGTGACGATGCTATGCAGCGTGAACCCAAGCAGGAGTAGTCCGGCGGCGAAGCCAATCCAGCGGAGCACGGTCTCGGCCATGATGTCCTCTTCCCCCGCGCGGCCACTGTGTCTCGCCAGCGCGGACTACGCGTACTATGCGTATTGAACCGCGCATGGCAGACTCGCGTCCAGAGGACCCGTCCACCGCCTGTAGGGCGAGGCATGCCTCGCCCTACAGGCGGTGGGAATGACCGAGACGTTCTACTGGGCCGTGCGGATCGTGGCTTCGATCTCATCCCACGTGCCCAGGCGATCGATGCCAAGGCTTCTGTACACGTCGTGGGCGTGCTCGGGGCTGCTCACCTGCCCGAGCAGCACGAGTGCCGCTCGATAGCTCACCAGCCCGCCGTTCGCCGTCATGCGCCGGTGATCCAGCACGACAGGTCGGTCGTGGACCACCTGAATAGCGGGAAATTGCTCCTGCAAACGGCTTTCACCGCCAAACCAGGTGGTCGCCTGTTTGCCGTCCAGCACTCCAGCGCTGCCCAGCACAAACGCACCGGCGCACACGCTCCCAATCCACTCTCCGGCCTGCTCGTGGCGCTGAATAAAGGCCTGCAGGTCCAGGTTCCGTAAGAGGGGGTTCATATCATTGGCACCCGGAATAATGAGGATGTCGAGTGCTGGGGCATCCGCGATGGTGGCGTCCACCCCGATACGAATCCCCTCGTCCGTGCGAATCGTCGGCTGCGGTTCAACGCCGATCAAGAGCACCCGCGCGCCACCAAAGTCGTCACGCGCACCCGCCGTGGCAAACACCTCGGCCGGACCAATGACTTCTGAGGTCAGCACGCCATCAAAGACCACGATCCCAATCGTGTACGTTCTGGACACCGCGACTCCCCTTCTCTGTACTACACTAGACTTACCGATCGTTCGTTCGGTGTTCAGGATACTCGCGGGCCGGTGGGAAGAATTGTAGTTTTTCGCTACGTTCAGGAGCAGAAGGTGTCGCCGATCTCTGACGCAGCAGTGGCGCCTCTCGGGTTTCAGTTGGTCGCACCCGGGCCTGTGCTGCGTCCCTACGTACGTGAGTACTGGTCTTTCCGCGCTGACTCGGTGCAGCCTGCCTACCGCGAAGAATTCATGCATCCGACCGGTGGATTCGGCCTTGTCTTTAACCTTGGCGATGAGTTGTACCTCGATGCCCGACCAGTCGCGGCCCCCGTCTTTCTCGATGGGGCGACGACCCGCTCGCGCAGGATGGGCTTCGTGGGCCATGTCGAGGTGATAGGGATTCGGTTTCACGCGGGCGGCGCATATCCGTTTCTGGCTGTTCCGCTGATCGAATTGCAAAATGCGCTGAACGTCCTGGAGTTACGCAACGATGCCTTCTTGATCCAGCTTCACAGCCGCCTGCACGAGACCCCATCCTTGGCGGGCCGGATCGGTCTGATGGAAGAGTGGCTCGTGCGGCAGTTGTCCGCTGGCGTCGCGCGCAGCCAGCTCATCCCTGCATCACTGCTGCGACTGCGCCGGGAAATTGAGGTGCTGGGTCAGCACTCCGGACGCGTGTCGATCCCCAAGATAGCCGATGATCTTGCCATCAGTCAGCGACAGCTCGAACACCTGTATCGCAGTCAGGTTGGGATGACGCCGCTGCAATATGTGCGACTGCAACGGATCGAGCGTGCGCGTCTGGCTTTGAGCGAGTCGAGACAATCCAATACGCATCTGGCGGCGGCGCTTGGCTTTTATGATCAGGCCCACTTCATCCGCGACTTCCAGTCCGTCATCGGAGTCACGCCGTATGCCTATATGCGGCGCAAGCACGGAGATGCGGGACAGAGGCATCGCCCTTGATGTGCGTGATGTCTGAGGCGGAGGAACTCGTGCCACCCTCGGCAGGCACCCGCCCAAAGCGGGCTAGGGCAGCGCCAGCAGCGCCTCGCTTGACATAGTGTCGGACTTACGTATCCGCTTGTCTCCTCTAGTCCGGCACAGCGTAGGTGTCGTGTCCGGTCGAACGTATCACCCCCTGCTGGAGCGCGTGCTGAAGCGCGTGGGAGAACCGGCGTGGCCCCCAGAAGCGCCCACCCACGCGCTCGCGCAAGTCGCTGCGTGACATCGGCCCGTTGTCTGCCAGAGCGCGACTAATCCGCTGGGCCTCGTTGGAGATCTCAGTGTCCTCCCAGGGCGCCGAGAGTTGCGGCATCGGCGACCAGAAACCCGTGCCTTCCTTGCTCGGTCCCAGGAGAAACCCTCGGCGGCGGCGCGCCTGATCGGGCGTATTAGCCGCGCTCGCTGTTGGTGGTGGCGTGCTCATATGTGTCCCTTCCCGTCGAGTGTCACGGCGTATGCTCTCACCTTCAACTAGAAAATGCTCGCATCGGCGGCGGATAGCGGCGGCGCGATACTTTCGAGCGAGCGACGCTCAGAGTTCACCCCGAAAACGAGCTCGACAAGCCCGGCCGCGATCATGACGATGGCCCCGAGGAGGTAGCCATAGACCACATTGATGGGCTGGCCCGACTGGATCAACGCGCCGAAGAGCCAGGGTGCGAAGGCGCCTCCGACGAACGTGCCCAGCGCGTAGAAGAACGCGATGGCCATGGCGCGGACCTCCAGCGGGAAGACCTCGCTGACGGTGAGATAGGCGGAACTGGCCCCCGCCGAGGCGAAGAAGAAAATCACACACCAGCAGATGGTCTGCGTGACGGCGTTGAGCACGCCGGCCACGAAGAGCCAGCCCGTGAGCGCCAGCAGCACGCCGGAGATCACATAGGTGAACGTGATCATAGGGCGGCGGCCGATCGTGTCAAAGAGGCGCCCCAGGATATACGGCCCGAGGACGTTGCCGATCGCAAACGGGATCAGGTACAGGCCGACGCTGCCCGAGGGCACATGATAGAACCGAGTGAGCACCAGCGCGTAGGTGAAGAAGACGGCGTTGTAAAGGAAGGCCTGGCCGACCATGAGTGCGGTGCCCAGCAGCGAGCGCGTAGGGTAGCGCCGGAACATGGTGGTCGCCACCTCCGTGATGCTGATAGGACCGCGCGGGCGGATGGCAATGGGCGGGCCGGGCTCCGGCAGCTGTCGGGTGCCAGTCTCCTGCTCCACCTCCCGCTCGATCTGCGCAATGATGGCTTCCGCCTCCTGGACACGCCCGTGGATCAGCAGCCAGCGGGGGCTCTCGGGAACAGAGCGGCGGATCCAGAGGACGACGATGCCAAGGATGGCGCCGAGCGCAAAGCAGAGGCGCCAGCCGATCGTATGAGGAATCAGCGCGGGGTTGAGCAGGACCAAGGTGAGCGCCGCGCCGACCGCGGTGCCGATCCACCAGCTGCCATTGATGGCGAGGTCTGCCCAGCCTCGCACACGTGCTGGGATCAGCTCGTCTATGGCTGAGTTGATGGCCGAGTACTCGCCGCCGATGCCCATGCCGGTCAAAAAGCGGAAGAGGGCGAACAGGAAGAAGGTATTGGAGAGCGCGGTCAACACCGTTGCAAGCACAAAGAGGCCGAGGGTGATCATGAAGAGCCGCTTGCGGCCCATGCGGTCGGCGAGGTGGCCAAAGAAGAGAGCGCCGATCACCGCGCCGAGAAGGTATGCGGTGCCGGCGGCGCCGACTTGCGTGTCCGAGAGGTGCAGGGTGTCTGGCTCGGTCAGCACGCTGGCGACGGCACCGACGATGGTGACCTGCAGACCGTCGAGGATCCAGGTGATGCCGAGGGCGATGACGATAAGCCAGTGCCAGCGCGACCATGGCAGGCGATCGAGACGTCCTGGGATGTTCGTCACAACGACGTTGCCGCGAAAGCCAATTCTGTTCGATGGCGCGGTATTCGAAGCGCGCTCGTTCTGCGCGCTGCCATCATAGGGCTCGCTCGCCCCTGAGGATGGAACGTGAGGAGCATCTCTGCTCATTTTCGTGCTCTCCTTCTCGCGACGTACGGGGAGCAGGTGAAGATTAGTGGCGGCACAGGGTCTCGCTGCGCGTCGGGATTGTCGTCGGCAGCAGCACCGCGCTGAGCCGCACTAACAGGTGTGGACATTACCTGTGTGATGGGAGCAGTAGTCGAGAGCGAAGAATCTGAGCGGACCGCTATGCAATGTGAGCCGGTGGTGGCAGTCTCGTTCGGCCGCATGCGCCTCTCGCAGCGCCCCGCGTCCGGCAGGTCATGCTGAACTCGCCCATCGACACCTAGCGTTGCCATAGCAGCCCTCGGCGGCTCCTTCCCGCTGACCTGTCTCGCCTCCAGAGTATCCTCGCAGCCCGATCGATTTCCTTCCCGCGAGGCACTCCTGACCGTCCACGCCGTGCGTCTTCCTGCGTCCACAGTGAGCGAATTCGTTCACTGCTCGGGCTATCACAGCCGTTCACCTTCAGGTCGGGGCGCGCGCTCCAGCACGGGCGTCTACTTGCGGGAGTAAGAGCAGTATACGCGCCTGCTTTGCGCCCATCTGTTCACTGCCGAACACCATCGTCGCAGGTAACATCGGACATCCTACATGGTGGCACTCGCCTCGACCTCCGCGTCTTCTGCGGATGTGTTGGCTGGCGAACCGACCCCTCACCCTCCTCGGTGCTACCACGTAACTGTCGGATGACCGCTACTGGCAGGTGAACGTGTCTAACGGTGAACTGGCTCATGGCCCACCGCCGACGAAGAGCCACGTCCACCCGCTTCCCCACTTTCCAACCATCGACCCCATGTCCAAGCGAACAACCACCTGATGGATACACGTGACTCGTGCGCGAACTCCCGCGGCAGATGAGCCCCAGGGACGGCCTTTTCCGAGCAGCAAAGACGACCACAGATATGACACCGCCTCTCGTCCCCGTGAAGATGCCCGCGAGCACCACAGCGTGCCCCTGCATTGCACGCGCGACTATCCAATCCCGGTCACGGTAGAGGAGCCACGCATGACCGAGTATGCGAGTCAATTAGAGGACCCTGCCGCGGAGGCGAGCACTAGATTGCGGCAGATAGGGCAGTCCGGATACGCAGAGCCAGCCATCGGGGAGGATCGGCAGCGGTTCCTGGCGAGCCGCGCGACCGCCAAGCCCGACATCCAGCATGGGATCTACCCGTTTCGAGACATTCGACTCGACCGTGCAGACGTGGAATGGCTACTGGCGACGAGACAGGAAGACGCCACGCGCGGCGGTGAGGCTGCGCAGCCGCGTGGGCTTGATCTGCGTGGCGCCGATCTTCGCCATGCCGATCTCAGTGGCTTGCCGCTGTCGGGTCTACTCGCCGGGTTGGCGTATACGGAGTGGCTGGCCGCGCGAGACGACCAGCGGGAGTGGGCAGCGGCGCATCTGGAGCGCGCTATCCTAGGGGGCGCGCACCTGGAGAGCGCCATTCTTGGAGGCGCGCACCTGGAGCGTGCCGACCTCACTGGGGCTCATCTCGAAGGGGCTGAACTCATCGCATCACGCCTGGAGCGGGCACGTCTTCATCAGGTGTACCTGGAAGGCGCCCGGGCCTCTGGTGTCCACCTGGAACAGGCCGATCTGTCAGAGTCGCACCTGGAGGGCGCCGACATGGAAGGTGCGAACTTCTGTCAGACGGATTTGACCCATGCGAGCATGGAAGGGACTATCCTCCGCACTGCTGGCTTCGAGGGCGCGCGACTGTTCTGGGCGCGCCTGGGCGGCAAGGATATGCCGGCGGCAGATCTGGAGCGTATCCGCCACTGGAAGCCCGAATTCGCGCAGCGCCTCCGACCATCAGACCTGAGTGAAGCGCACTTCAATGTCCTCTCAGATCTGATCGGGATCGAGCTCGGCGACGCTACATATGGATGGGTGGAACTCGTCGATGTGCGCTGGGGCGATGCCATCCTCAGTGTGGTCGACTGGTCGCGGGTACTCGTGCTAGGTGATGAGCAGAAAGCGCTCTCTGAGCGGCGGCCGAATGGCGAGCCGAAGCCCAGGGACGTCCGGCTTGCCGAGATGGAGACGGCGACCCGCGCCAACCGCCAGCTCGCCTTCGCGCTCCAGGCGCAAGGATTGTCCGAGCAGGGAGCGCGCTTTGGGTATCGTGCGGCGCTACTCCATCGCAAGGTGCTATGGTGGCAGTTCGCTTGGGAAATGGAGGGTCCGCAACAGTCAGCGCCAGGGCACGGGCGCCTTCGCTCGAGAGCGCAGAAGCTGGTCGCCTACCTCTCCTCGCTCTTTCTGGACGCCGTATCGGGCTACGGGCACAGGCCTCTGCGTGTCTTGCGGATGTATGTAGCGATCGTCATTATCTTCGCGGTGGCGCACTACGAAGTTGGGGCGCATTCTCCAAACCCAGCGGATCACCTGACGTGGGAGGACGCATTCGTTCTGAGCATTCAGAATCTCCATGGACGTGTCTGGCAGTTCCGGTCTCAGAACCCGCAGGTCAAGGTCGCCTCTATCGAGGCAATCGTGGGGGTCTTCACCGAGGGCACGATCGTCGCCGTCATCGCGCAGCGCATCTTGGGCCACCGCTGACCGCCTGGGTCGTGGCCCGCAACCAGCACGCCCAGCGGCGCCAGCTTCGCTCTCTCACGGTGAATACAGAGATGGACGGAGAGCGAAGGCGAATTCTCCCTCTCGGGGGCGATGTCCAGAGAGGGGCAAGTGGAAGGGCCTACAGCAGCGCCAGCAGCGCCTCGCCCGCCGTCACCGGCTTCTCACCCGCGCCCGCACGGATGGCGTAGATGGCGAGGCGTACGGTATGGTTGTCTTCATCCTTGGCGATCACGCGCCCGCCGCAGGTCAGCACGTCGCCAGGGCGCACCATTCCGGCGAAGCGCACCCGCAGCCTGCGCACGGCGCCGCGCGGACCCGCCAGGTCGGCGGCATACTGCCCAAGGAAGCCCATACTCAGCATGCCATGCGCGATGACGCCGTCCAGCCCGACCGACCGTGCCGCCTCGTCATCCGTGTGAATCGGATTGAAGTCGCCAGAGGCTCCCGCATACTTCACCAATTGCACCTTGGTGATGGGCGGCTTCACCAGCGGCACCAGCTCCTGTCCCTCGGCAACGATCTCCCAGCTCAGAGCACTCATGCGTCCCCCCTCCGACACGGGTTGCCTCGCGATACGTCTCCGTTGACCTGATGCGTTCTCGCCACGCCGTTCCTACCGCAAGATGGCGACGCTTCGCGCGGTGAAGACTGTGTTCCCGGCGGTGTCGGTGCCATGTGTCTCGGTAACGAAGAACGTCATGTCGCCGAGCGAGCCGGTCTTCTCATAGATATCGGTGACCGTGCTCACGCAGCGCAGCGTCTCGCCGGCGACGATGGGCCGCGTGTAGGTGAACTCCTGCTCACCGTGCAGCACGCGGCTGATCTCGAACCGAATCGGCAGGGGCACGCGGAAGGTGGTCGGGAATGTGGGCGGCGCGACGAGGCTGGCGTAGCCCTGCGCGCGGGCGAACGCTTCATCGGAGTAGAGCGGATTGTCGTCGCCGATGGCCTCCGCGAACCTGCGTATCGCGCCCTTCTCGACCTCGAACTCCTGCGGCTCGCTGGTCGCGCCGATGTACTTGGGGTCGAGCAGCATACGCACCTCCTGACCAATGAGAATGCCGGGATGGCCGTTTACGCCGGCTGGTCGAAGACGATCACGTTGCGCAGCGCCTGCCCACGCCGCATGGAGTCTATCGCCTCGTTGATGCGCTCCAGCGGATAGCGCGCGGTGACAAGCTCATCCAGCTTGAGGCGCCCCTGCAGATAGAGATCGACGAGCCAGGGGATGTCGACGGCGAGGCGGGTCGAGCCCATATGGCTGCCGAGGATGCGCTGGCCTGAGAAGCCGAACTCCGCTACCTGCACCGGTGCGGTCGCCGTCCACTGCGGCAGGCCCGCAATCACCACCGTGCCGCCCTTGCGGATGAGCTTCTGCGCCTGCTCGAACGCGGCGGTGCTCCCCACCGTGACGAGCGCGACATCCGCGCCGCGTCCGCCGGTCAGCGCGCGTACCCGCGCCCGCACATCCTCTGTGCCGACGTTGATGGTGTCCGTCGCGCCAAACGTGCGCGCGGCATCCAGCTTGTTGTCGAGCGTGTCGAGCGCGAGGATGCGCGCGGCCCCGGCCAGCGCCGCACCCTGGATGGCGTTCAGCCCGACGCCGCCCGCGCCGATCACCACCACGCTGCTGCCTGGCTCGACGTGGGCGACATGAATCGCGGACCCGATCCCGGTAATGACGCCGCACGCCAGCAGGCACGCGCGGTCCAGCGGCATCTCGTCGGGCACGCGCACCACCTGCGACTGATCGACGACCACCGCCTCGGCGAACGCGCCGACGTAAACGCCCTGAATCAGTGACTCGCCACTCGCGTTGCGTAGCCGCGACTCACGGTCGAGCGCGTACTTCGTCTCGCAGAGATACGAGTCGCCACGCGCGCAGAAGTAGCAGTGTCCGCAGGTACGCAGCAGCGAGACGACCACGCGGGCGCCAGGCTGGGTCTGCGTGACGCCCTCGCCCACCACTTCGACGACACCCGCCGCCTCGTGACCGGCGACGACCGGCAAGCGCGGCGCCCACTCGCCATCGAGCGTGTGCAGGTCGCTGTGACAGATCGCCGTCGCGGCGAGCCGTACCCTCACCTCGCCACGCTGTGGCGGCGCAAGCTCAATCTCCTCCACGGAGAGGGGTTCACCGAACGCATAACAGACAGCAGCTTTCAACGCATACTCCTCAAAATAGACTCGAATAGAACACCGGCATCGCGCGACAGGCTGGCCCCCTCTCCCAACCTCTCCCCCGGCTGACGCTGGGAGAGAGGAGCCAGACGCGCGTCCGCCTGCGCGGCGCGGTTGCATTCCCCCTCTCTCACCGTCAGGTGAGGGAGGGGGTCAGGGGGAGGGGGCCGCTCCCCTACTCCGCCAGTTCGAAATAGGGCAGTGTCACATCCTCTCCCACATGCTCGAAGGTGACGCGCACCGACACTCCACATGCGATTTTTTCGCGTGGCGCGCCGACGATGCGCGACATCATACGCACGCCCTCCTCCAGCTCGACGAGCGCGACGACGAACGGCACGTCCGCCGCGAACGGACCGAACGCCTGATGCACGACCGTATACGAATAGATGGTGCCCTCGCCGGATGCGCGCACCCACATCAGCCGGTCCGACCCGCAGTG
Source organism: uncultured Ktedonobacterales bacterium (assembly GCA_964427535.1). Taxonomy (GTDB): domain Bacteria; phylum Chloroflexota; class Ktedonobacteria; order Ktedonobacterales; family JADMIN01; genus CAYRVF01. Next base: position 18,168 of record CAYRVF010000048.1, on the reverse strand, counting down.
CGGGCAGATCGAGCGCGGGTAAAAGACGTACTGGTCGCAGTTCTCGCAGCGCTGAATCCGCAGCTCGCCGTGTGCGACGCCCTCCCAGTAGGGCTGCGAATCGCCGTCGGGCACCGGTTGGGAAATCTGTGCGGGCATCGGCGTCTCACTCCCTTCCCAGGATGACGGTCGCCGCCGACGAGAGCACGCCGCCGGTGCCGTGCGCGAGCGCGGTGCGCGCGCCCTCCACCTGCCGGTCACCGCATTCGCCGCGAAGCTGGCGCGTCGCCTCGATCAGCAGGAAGATGCCGTACATGCCCGGATGCGTGTACGAGAGCCCGCCGCCGTTGGTGTTCATCGGGAACGGCCCGCCCGGCGCGGTGCGCTGGCCACTGACGAAGTCGCCGCCCTCGCCGCGGCCACAGAACCCGAGCGCTTCGAGCGTGAGCACGACGGTGATGGTGAAGGAGTCGTAAATCTCGGCCACGTCGATCTCGCCCGGCGTCAGCCCCGCCCGCTCGAACGCCTGCTGGCCCGAGATCAGCGCCGCCCGATGTAGCGCCAGATCGGGCATGTTGCTGATGCTGTTGTGCGTATGCGCCTCGCCCGCGCCGAGCACCCACACCGGCGGCTTGCGTGTGCGCGCGGCCCGCTCGCGGGTGGTGACAATCACCGCGCCGCCGCCATCGGTCACGAGGCAGCAATCCAGCAGGTGCAGCGGCTCGGCGATCCAGCGCGAGGCAAGCACGTCCTCAATGGTGAGCGGGTCGCGCATCATCGCACGCGGATTCAGGCTCGCCCACTTGCGCGTGGCGACCGCGATTTCCGCAAGCTGCTCGCTGGTCGTGCCGTACTCGTACATGTGGCGCATCGCCGCCAGTGCGTACGCTCCCACCGGCGTCGGCAGGCCATAGGGGCGTTCATACTGCTCGGTGAGCGGCGCGAAAGGCGACTCCCGGTTACGCGAGCGATCGGAGCGCTGCGTGCTGCCATAGGCGATGAGCGCCACCTCGAAGAGACCGGCCTCGATGCCCGCGACCGCGTGCGCGATATGCGCCTCGAACGACGACCCGCCGATGTTCGTGCCGTCGGTGTAACGCGGGTGGATGCCCAGGTACTCGGCGAGCATCAGGTTCGGCGACCACGTCCAGTTGCCCGCGCAGAACAGCGCATCGATGTCGTCCAGCGCGAGGCCAGCGTCGTCGAGCGCGGCCCGTGCCGCCTGCGCCTGGAGTTGCAGGACCGTCTTGCCGGGCGTGCGGCCGAGATCGGACTCGGCCACACCCACGATTGCCGCTTGGGGGTGGGAGCGCATTAGAGCAGTTCCCCAACCTTCGCGTAGCCACGTAGCAGGTTGCGCGAGATGATGAACCGCTGAATCTCGTCGGTGCCCTCGAAGATGCGCCACACGCGCATCTCGCGGTACCAGCGCTCGATCGGCAGCTCCTTGGTGTAGCCCATGCCGCCATGAATCTGCAGCACGCGGTCGGCGACCCGGTTCGCCATGCCCGCGCCGTAGAGCTTCGCCATCGAGGCGGCATGGCGCGTGTCCTGGCCCTGCTCGGCGAGCCAGGCGGCGTGGAAGGCGAGCCACTTGGTCGCCTCGATCTCGACGGCGGAATCGGCGATCATCCACTGGATGGCCTGCCGCTCGGCGATGGGCTTGCCGAACGTCACGCGCGTGTGGGCGTGCTCGATGGCCATCTGCAGCAGCCGCTCGGCCGCGCCGACGCCCTGCGCCGCGATCACCCAGCGCCCCTGGCCGATCCACTGCATGCCCAGGTTGAAGCCCTGGCCAAGCTCGCCGAGGATGTTCTCCTCCGGCACGCGCACGTTCTCGAAGTAGAGCGAAGCCGGACCCCACTCGCCCATGGTGTGGATGTAGTCGGAGCGCCAGCCCATGTCGCGGTCCACCAGGAAGCACGTCACGCCGCCGCGCGCGCCCTTCTCCTTGTCGGTGACGGCGAAGACCATCGCGAAGTCGGCCTCGTTGCCGTTGGTGATGAAGATCTTCTCGCCGTTGAGCACCCATTCGTTGCCGTCTTTGACCGCCGACATTTTGATGTTCGCGGCATCCGAACCCGCGCCCGGCTCCGTCAGCGCGAAGCACGAGCGGAGGTCGCCGTTGATCGTCGGAATCAGGTATTTCTGCTTTTGCTGCTCGTTCGCGTAGTAGAGGATGTTATCCGCTGAGCCGCCGAAGTTGAACGGGACGAACGTGCGCGCCAGCTCCATCATGACGAGCGCGGTCATGACGGGGCCAAGGTTCGCGCCGCCGTACTCCTCTGGCGTGTTGATGCCCCAGAAGCCCATCTCTTTCGCTTGCAGCTGCAACCGGCGCAACTGGCTGCGCTCGATGCCCGGCTTCCCCTCGCGCTCGTTGCGCAGCACGTCGTTCTCCAGCGGCATCAGCTCGTTCTGGACAAATGCGCGCACGGTCTCTTGCACCATGCGCTGCTCGTCGCTCAGCCGGAAATTCATGACGATCACTCTCCTCTGTGGCTTCCAGGCGCTGGCACTATCTCTCGAATGGGGACGCTCCGTCGCGGACGTTCTGTGTCCGCGACGGACCAGACAGGATTAGTCGCGCGACGGCCCACCGGTGACGTAGAGCACCTGGCCGTTGACGAAGCTCGCGTCGTCGCTCACGAGAAACGCGATCACGTTGGCGATATCGGCGGGCACACCGACACGCCGCACCGAGATGCGCTGGGCAGCGGCCTGCTTGAACTGCTCCGGGTCCACCCCCATGCGGATCGCGGTCTGGCGCGTCATCTCGGTGTCGATGAAGCCAGGGGCGACGGCGTTGGCGTTGATGCCGAACGGCCCCAGCTCGAGGGCGAGCGTCTTGACGAAGCCTTGCAGGCCCGCCTTAGCCGTCGAGTAATTGGCCTGCCCGCGGTTGCCCAGCGCCGAGGTGCTGCTCAGGCAGACGATCTTGCCGTAGCGCTGCTCCACCATGTATTTCTGCGCCGCGCGGGTGCAGAGAAAGCTCCCCTTGAGATGGATATTCATGACGGTGTCCCAGTCCGCATCCGACATCTTGAAGAGGAGGTTGTCGCGCGTTACACCGGCGTTGTTGACGAGGATATCCAGCCGCCCGAACTCGGCCACGACCTGATCCACCGCCGCCTGCACCTGTTCGGCGTTCGAGACGTCCGCCGCGACGCCGATGGCGTGCCCGCCCGCCGTACGGATCGCCTCGACGGTCTCGGTGGTCATGTCTTCGCGCAGATCGAGCACGGCCACGCGCGCGCCGTCACGCGCCAGGCGCTGCGCAGTTGCCGCGCCGATGCCACGCGCCGCCCCGGTGACGAGCGCGGCCTTCCCTGATAGGTCCCCCATGCGGATAGTTCTCCTCTGTCATGTCGATACGACTCAATGCAACGTCGATGTGCTATTTCCGCCAGGGATGGCCCCTGGTTCTCGTTCAGTCTACCCCTCGGCGCCAGCATGGGCGAGGCCAGCCTCTCACTGCATGTCCTGGCTACCCGTCCGCGCCTCAGCGCGCCTGGGTGAAGCGTCCGTCCCTCCCTTCCAGCAACACCGCGTGGAAATACGAGAGCTGGGCGGCGATGTACTGCTCCAATCCAACATCGGGCGCGAACAGCCACGTTTTCTTCAGCGCCCACAGGTGACCGAGGCCCAGCACGTTGGCGGCGAGCACCCGCGGCGTGGGAACACCCGTCGCGAAGGCGCCCGCGCGCTGCCCCGCTTCGATGAGCGCGGCGATACGGCTCTCCGTCTCTTTTTCCAGCGAGAGGATGCGCTGCCGCGGCTCTCGGTGGACCATCGGGAGGTCTTTGTAGAGAATGATGAGCAGCTTCGAGGAGCGATCCAGCGAGCGATAGAGGTCGCTCACGACGGCGTCGAAGCGCTCGACGGGGTCGGCGATGTCGCGCGCCGCGTCGAAGACGCTCAGATGCACGGTATGCGCGTCCTCGACCAGTTCGAGCAGGATGTCTTCTTTACCGACGAAGACATAGTAGATCAACCCGACACTCACGCCGGCCGCGCGGGCAATCTCGGGCATGGAGGTGCCGTGGTACCCCTGCCGGCTAAAGAGATCGCGCGCGGCAGTGAGAATCGCGTCTCTGCGCGTATCGCGCCCGGTCCTGCTGCTCATTGGCGCCTCTCGTGCTCCATTGCCCGGTCCGCGCTGAATGATCATTCAAAAGTTGGAAGCAGGTATACCATAGTTCGAATGAACATTCAACACGAGCCATCGAGGCGACATCATAAGGTTGTGGAACGCGTGGTTTCCGAGTATTCTGGTTGCCAAACCCGGCGAGCATCGCGGCTGAGTCGTGAACGGACCACGGAGAGGTGGGCGGCATGGCGCACGTGCAGAGCGTTGCGGGACTCCTCGATACCTCGGCGTTCGGGTTCACGCTGATTCACGAGCACCTGCGCGTGCGGTCCGATGCGGTTGCGCTCCAGTGGCCGCACCTCTACGATGAGGAACGCGAGTTCGAGCGTGCTGTCGGCCAGGTGCGGGCGGCGCAGGACCGCGGCGTGAGGACGATCGTCGATCCGACGGTGCTCGGACTCGGGCGCGACATCCGCTTCACGCAGCGGGTCGTCGCGGCGACGGGCATGCAGGTGCTCGCCGCCACCGGGCTCTACACCTACAACGACCTGCCGTTCTACTTCGAGAACCGGCCTACCACGCACATGGCTAGCCTCTTCGTCCACGACATCGAGGAGGGCATCCAGGGTACCGGCATCCGCGCGGCTTTCCTCAAGTGCGCGACCGATGCGCCAGGCATCACACACGGCGTCGAACGCGTGATTCGCGCGGTGGCGATGGCGCACCGGCAGACGGGTGTGCCGATCATGACACATTCGCATCCAGTCAGCGGCTCCGGCCTCAAGCAGCAAGACCTCCTGGAGTCTGAGGGCGTCGACCTCTCGCGGGTGCTCATCGGCCACTCCGGCGACACCGACGACATCGACTATCTCGTCAGGCTGATGGAGCGCGGCTCGTTCATCGGCATGGACCGCTATGGCCTCGACGTCATCCTGCCGACGGATAAGCGCAACGCCACCGTCGTCGAGCTTTGCCAGCGTGGCTATGCCAAACAGATGATGATCGCCCAGGATGCCTGCGCCACCATCGACTGGTACGACCCGCACCTGCTTGAGGCGATGACGCCCAACTGGACTATGACCTTCGTGCCCGACGCCGTGCTCCCCGCCCTACGCGAAGCCGGCGTCTCGGACGCGGACATCAGGACGATGACCGTCGAGAATCCGCGCCGCTACTTCGAGCTGCAGGGGGCGTATTAGGGGCAGAACCTCACCCCCTATCCCCTTCCCTCAAGGGAAGGGGTCGTGAGGTGAGAGGGGAGACCTTCGGGCGAGATGGTGTCTCTGTTGGGATGGGGATTGGAGGCAGACCAGCCGGCACGTTGTAGGGGCGAGGCATACCTCGTCCATCGCCGCCAGCGATGGCGGAACGAAGAGGGTGGAGGCGAGAGCTCCACGTCGCTCGCCAGCCCCCGCCAGCAAAGGAGCAGGTAGTCGCTATGCTCGATCGACATTTCGCCGTGTGGCCGAAGCATCTGCCGCACAGCCTGACGCTGCCAGAGACGACGCTTTACCACAATTTGGAGGTCTCGGCGGCGCGCTATCCCAACAAGCGGATCATCGCGTTCTATGGCCGCGATATTCCGTTCCGCGAATTGAAAGACCATGTCGATCGACTGGCGGGCTACTTGCAGAGGCGGCTCGGCGTGCAACGCGGCGACCGCGTGCTGCTGGACATGCAGAATTCGCCGCAGTTCATCATCGCCTACTATGCCATTCTGCGCGCCGATGCGATCATCGTGCCGGTCAACCCGATGAACGTGACCAACGAGCTGCGCTTCTTCGCCCAGGATAGCCAGGCGCATGTTGCGCTCATCGGACAGGAGCTCTACGACCGCTTCGCGCCGCTGCTCGCCGCTGGGACGCTCACCAGCCTGGTGGTGGCCGCGTACTCCGACATGGCGGGGCAGCCCGAGGGTTATACCGCGCCGGATGTCGTGCGGGCGCCCCGTGTGGGCATCGCCGCGCCGGGCGTGACGCTCTGGGCCGACGCGTTGGCCGCGGACGAGCAGCCGGACCCAATGCGCAACGGCCCCGACGATCTGGTCGTGCTGCCCTATACGTCCGGGACGACCGGCCTGCCGAAGGGCTGCATGCACACGCACCGCAGCGTGCAGGCCAACGTCGTCGGCGGCGTGACATGGAGCTCTGCCACGTCGTCGGCGTGCGTGCTCGCCGCGCTGCCGCTCTTCCACGTGACAGGCATGCAGGGCAGTATGAACGCGCCGATCTACGTCGGTGGCGGCGTCGTGCTACTGACGCGCTGGGACCGCGAGGCAGCGGCGGAGCTGATTCAGCGCTACCGCTGCACCGGCTGGACGAACATCAGCACGATGATGGTCGACTTCCTCGCCAATCCACGCATCGACGAATATGACCTCAGCTCGCTGACCGGCATCGGCGGGGGCGGCGCGCCGCTTCCCTCTGCCGTCGGACAGCGGCTGCTCGACATGACGGGCCTGCGCTACGTCGAGGGCTACGGGCTCTCGGAGACCATCGCGCAGACGCACGTCAATCCGTCCGACGCGCCCAAGTTCCAGTGTCTGGGCATTCCCGTGTTCGATGTGGATGCGCGGATTGTCGACCCTGCGACGCTGAGGCAACTTGGCCCGAATGAGCACGGCGAGATCATCGTCTCGGGTCCGCAGGTCTTCCAGGGCTACTGGAACCAGCCCGAAGAGACGGCCAAAGTCTTCGTCGAGCTGGACGGCAAGCGGTTCTTCCGCACCGGCGACCTGGGCTACGTGGACGACGACGGCTACTTCTTCATGGTCGATCGCATCAAGCGCATGATCAACGCGTCGGGCTTCAAGGTGTGGCCCACCGAGGTTGAGACGATTCTGTACCGACATCCGGCGGTGCAGGAGGCATGTGTCGTCGGCGTGCCGGACCCGCGTCGCGGCGAGAGCGTCAAGGCGTTCATCATCCTGCGCGACGCTTACAAGGGCCAGACCTCGGCGGAGGATATCATCGAGTGGGCGAAGGGCGAGATGGCGGCGTACAAATATCCCCGCCAGATCGAGTTCGTCGACACCCTGCCCAAGACCGGCAGCGGCAAAATCCTCTGGCGCGAGCTGCAAGAGAAAGAGCGCCAGAAGGCCACGGTGACGCAGGGGTAGGATGGGGCAGAACCTCACCCCCTCCCCCCTTCCCTCAAGGGAAGGGGTCGCTGATGGGGCGATTACGCTCACGAGAAGCGTTGGTTTCCTCAAATGGTGAATGTGGGCTGGCCCAGGGACACCTCGTCCATTGTGTGCCACCTGGCGCTGCGTTTGTGCGTATATGGGAATATGGCATCTTGCATATGAATTGATCGCGCGCACTGGCGGATGGATGAGGCATGACAGACGAACCGAACTATTATGCGCTACTCGGGGTTGCGGAGGACGCCGACGAGACGGCGATACGAACAGCTTTTCGCCAGCTTGCGCGCAAGTATCATCCCGACGTCGCCGGCACGGGCAGTCTCGCCCGTATGCAGGAGCTCAACGTCGCCTATCAGGTGCTGAGTGACCCCGAGCAGCGGCGTGAGTACGATCTGCGGCGTGGCACACCGGTCGCCGTCGCGCACGCGGAGTATCGCTCGCCTCAGCCTCCGCCGCCATCCCCATCGCCATCGGCGTATGCGCGGGCGCGCGAGCATGCCGCGCCCAAGCAGCCGCGCGCCGGGTCCGTGCGCGTCTCTGAGGGGCCGCTGCGACGCATCGCGCGTCTCGAAGTCTCGGAGTCCACGCCGCTCGTCGCCGTCGCGTTCGGCGTGCCGGGCGTGCAGGTCGGACTCGGCCTGATCGACGGGCGCATCACCATCTGGAATGTCGCCGATGGGCGCCTCGCATCCACCCTCGCCTTCGGTGCCGATTCGCCTGCCGGTGTGCTCCAGGAGCTGCGGCTCTCGCCGAGCGGGCGTTTCGCCGCTGCATGGGGCTTCTCGCTCGGTGCGAGAGTCTGGGATATCGGCGAGCGACAGGTGATCTGGCGTACGGGAGCCAGCGCGCCTCGTGGCCTGATGGACGCCGCGCTGCGTGACGATCCGCCGCTCATCCGTCTGGCGATGCCAGACGCGCCGCTGGCTCTCGCCGACGATGACCCGTTCCACTGGGCGAATACCGGGCGCCAGAGCAGCGCCATCCTCACACGCCCGCTCAGCGGCGTCGTCGATCCGGCGTGGGCCAATCCCCTCCACTGCCGAGAGGGTGCTGGCGGCATCTTCCGCGACGGCCAGGGCGGCGAGTGGCGGGTGCAGCAGCGGATGCTCTCGCGCGACGCGCGATCCCTGCTGACGCTCGCCATCGAGGCGCAGCCATCCGACCAGCGCAAGCACGCGCTCCACGTGTGGGACCTCGAGCACCGGACGTTGCTTGGCTCACCGGAGACACGCCGTATCGCGCGCGTCGTCGAGCCAGCGAGCGCCCTACGCTTTCCGTTCGCCGCGACGCCTGACCTCAGCCGCATTATCGCGGTAAGTGGCGACCGCTCGCTGCGCATCCTTACGCCGCGCACGCGCCAACAACATGTCTTCGCTGTGGGCGCGATTCCCGACGACGCCCAGCTTGCGCTGTCAGCCGACGGCTCGCTCGCCGCGCTCGTGCGCACCCGCACGCTCGACCTCTACGACACCCGCACTGGCAAGCCCCTGCAGCAGTGGGAATGCGCCGACGAGATCAGCGCGCTCGCCTTCGCGCCCGAGTCCGGCTCGTCGCGGCTATGCATCGCGCTCCGCAATGGGCTCGCCGAGCTGTGGGATCGCTAATTCGGCCAAAGGTTGACATTGCCAGCTGCGTCGGGTTCTCGGCCGTGCTGGCATGTAGCCCGACGCTTTACTCTTCCGGAGACTCTGAGCCAGGGGGTATCTCGCTGTCGTCTTGTGGCGTGCTTGCGGAGGGTCTGGATGACTCGCCCGAGCGGGAGGTGCGCCGGCGCGGGCGCTCGCTGCGCGGCGTCTCGGTGGAGTCGCTCCCAGCAGCAGCGGACTCGCCAGTGGTGGCCGACTCTACGTCAGGTGCCATGCCGTCTGGCGCGGGTGAGACGCTGAGCCAGCCCGGCAAGTCGAACGGCTCGCCGGATGCCAGGTTCTCGGCGGTGCCGTTGCGCGGTAGGCCATCGCTATCGCTATCGCTCGCAACCCTATCGCTTTCGCTCGACGCGCTGGCGGCTGCTGCCTCCTCCGCCTCGGCCTGTTGCAGCAGGCGCTCGCGCTCGTCGAGCGGACTGAGCGACGCACGGAAGCGCAGCGTGCGCGTCGCCGCGAAATCTTCGGCGCGCTGCTCGGTCCACAGTGCGTGGCGAACGTGCCGCTCGGTGACTGAGCGGAGGATGTCGCGCAGGTCGGCATCGAGCTCGTGCCGCTCGTCGGTGTCAACCAGGCGCTGGGCGGCGAGACCGGAGTCGAGCAAATGGCGAGCGTAACCGCGTAACCGGTCGTCGTAGCGCTCCATGCCGAGCACCTGGAGCACGATGCCATTGATCTGCCGCGTCACGGGCGCCTCCATGCGCTCCAGGCTCTCATGCAGCGTGGAGCACACCTCGACATCCTCGCTGCCCATCGTGCTCAGCGCCAACCGGTCCGCATGGACTGTCGCGCCCGAGCTGAGGGCGACGGCGATCTCGACAGATGCACGTTCGTCCTCCAACAGGATGTTGAGGGCTTCGATCTGCTCGTCGGCAAGTCTCGGCATGCGGCGCCTTCTTCAGTAATGTGTCTGAAAGTCCTTCAACTTAGAGTAAACCGCCGTCTCGCGAAACGCAAGTTGATTGACGTACTAGCCCCAGTTGACCGCTTCCTTCGTGATACACTGGCCTGCAACGGCAATGGTTTCGTGCATATCGACGGATATGGGGCACCACGCCGCACCGACGAAAGGGATACCTGTGGACACAATCGAGAAGGTAAACCTTGGGCGCGCGTTCGCGTCGTTCAACGACCACTGGAGTCCGCGCATCGCGGGCGAGTTGAACGACTCACACATCAAGTTGGTCAAGCTGAAGGGCGAGTTTGTCTGGCATGCGCACGAGCACGAAGACGAGCTGTTCCTCGTAGTGAAGGGACACCTGCTGCTCCGGCTGCGTGACCGCGACATCGAGCTGGACGAGGGCGAGTTCGTCGTCATCCCACGCGGCGTCGAACATCTGCCCGTCGCGCCGGATGAGGTGCAGGTGATCTTGCTCGAACCCAAGGACACGCTCAACACTGGCAACGTCGTCAACGAGCGCACCGTCGCGAGTCCACAGCGTCTCTCGCGGGCGAGTGAGGATCCCCGCTGACATGGCGACGGAGCGCATATGTCCACATCTCATCTGGTCCCCGGTAGCGACGATGCGGAGGCCGAGTTGCTACGTCTGCATCTGGAAGCCGTCTGGGGCGTGCCGCTGCCCCACATATCGGGACTGAACTCTGTGCTGCCAGTCGATGCCCCGTTGCCGCCCTGGCGTCTCTATCTCGCGGAGGTCGCGGGAGTCGCGATCGTCGGCATTTGGCGCGCTGACGTATCAGTCGCGGAGCTACAATCGCTCAGCCAACGGGCATATGACGTCTTGTATCTCCCTGGCGGAGTCGCCGCCCCAGAAGGTACCGGCCGAGAGATCGTCTTCCGTATCAACGCTGTTCCAGACGTATCTGCGTTGCCAGTGCGCGTACTCTCGTTCGCCGATCAGTCGCTGCTAGAAGCGTACTCGTCGACGGCCGCGATCCACTTTCTCAACCCGGCCCGTGCCCCGCTCTGCGGCGCTATCGTGTCTGGGCGTCTGCTCAGCCTGGCACATAGCTCGCGCCGGACGGACCGTGCATGTGAGCTTGGCATCGAGACGCGTCCTGAGGCCAGACGGCACGGCTACGCCCTCGCCGCAACCCACCTCTGGACACGACGCGTCGCGGAGAGCGGGCATATCCCGTTCTACAGCGCACATGCCGAGAATACGGCGTCGCTCGCCTTGGCGGCCGCGGCAGGCTACCGGCAGTTTGCTCGTGGCGTGTGGGTCGCGTGACCTCGTTATCGAACCACCCCAGGCCTCGTAATCCTCACTCCGGCGATGGAGATGCGATACAATGAGGAACCAATGGGCAGTGCGGCCCTGGATGACGGGCGAAAGGTCGCGATAGCAACATGGACGAGAAGTCCGAGGTTGCGGCAACAGAGGCTGGCGCGAACGGAACTTCCGACAGAGAGAGTCTGGCGGCCGCGCTCATCCCCGCGCTGGAGGATCTACCCCGAGTGCCGCAACAAGCCCGCAGCCGCGAGAAGCGTGACGAGCTGTTGCGGTCCGCCGCGGCACTCTTCTCGGAGCGCGGCTACGCCGCCGTCACTGCTGACGAGATAGCGGCCCACGCGGGAGTCAGCGTCGGCACGTTCTACAACTATTTTCGCAACAAGCGGCAGATTCTGCTCACCATCGTCATCGAGCGGCTCGAAGATATCTTCAGTCACCTGCGCCTGGGCGAGATGGACCTCTCGCAAGGCGACCAGCGCGCGGTCATCCGCCAGGCCATCGCTGCCGTGCTCGACGGCGAGCAGACTGGCCTACGCCGGGTCTGGCTGGAGCTGATGTCGCTGGAACCCGAGCTCATCCCCTACCAGCAGCACGTGCGCCGCTTCGCGCTGGAGCACCTCGAAGAGCGGCTGCGCGTCGCGAGCGAGCAGGGCAAGGCCTGGCCGGGCCTCGACGTGGGCGTGACGGCGCTTGGCGTGCTGACGCTGCTCGACTCGCTCAGCCTTCACTCGTACGAACAGCTCGGCGAGCACTTCGGCGACGAGCGCATCCTCGACGGGCTCACCGACTTCATCTACCGGGCGATCTTCCCACCTGGCACGGCGGCTGCGGCACCATCCCCCAGAGACGAAGATGAAGCGGCAGAGCCACGACAGGTGTAGCCGCGTGTCTCTCGTCGGAGCCTGTAGGGAGCATATGGGGAGGCATGGAGGATGGTCGCCGAATCCGGTCAGCAGCTCGCATCATGGCCTGACCCGACGCGCTCGCGGACAGACCCCGAGCGCCAGCTCTCCGTCACCCTTGCCCGCTGGCGTGGCCTGGAGAGCGAGACGGCGAGCGACGAACTGGCCGTCGAAGAGCCGCTCGACATCCGTGCGATCACGCGCCTGCCCGACGACACCGAGACGAGCGAGACGCTAGCGGTCATCCTCCGCACGCCCGGCTCCGACGATGAGCTGGCCTGCGGCTTCCTCTACTCCGAAGGGCTGGTCCAGGCGCCGGGCGAGATCGCGCATCTACGCCCGGGCCTCGACGAAGATGGCCTGCCCTCGCCGAACATCCTCGACGTCGTGCCTGCCCCCGGCGTCGACCTCGCCCAGCGCGCCCACGACGAAGGCTACTCACGCAAGTTCGCGGTCAATTCGAGCTGCGGCATCTGCGGCAAGAACACCGTCGCCGCCGCCTGCGCGGTCTTCCCGCGGATGCTCGCCGACGACTTCTCCGTCTCGCCCGACGTGCTCTACGCACTCCCTGAACGGCTGCGGGCGGAGCAGCAGGTGTTCAGCTCGACGGGCGGGCTGCACGCGGCGGGCCTCTTCACCCCCCAGGGTGAGCTGCTGGCCCTGCGCGAGGACGTGGGCAGGCACAACGCGGTCGACAAGCTCATCGGTCGGGCGCTGCTGAATGGAGAGCTGCCGCTGCGCGAGCGGATTCTGGTGGTCAGCGGGCGGCTCTCGTTCGAGATCGTGCTCAAGGCGCAAGCGGCGCGCATCAGCGTGATCGCCGCCGTCTCGGCGCCCTCCAGCCTGGCGGTGGACCTCGCGCGGTCGGGGGGCATCACGCTGGCAGGCTTCCTGCGCGGCACGGGCGTCAACGTCTACACCTGGCCTGAGAGGGTACGCGCCTAGCGAGCGAGTAGAGGCACCTCAGTCGAGGTCGCCAAGGTCCGGCAACAGGCTCGCGGAGAGATACATCCCGACGGGCGAGACGACGGTGAAGCCGAGACGCAGATACATGTTGTAGCCCGCCGCCGTCGCGAAGAGCACCGCCTCGCGGGCTCCCGCCTCGCGTGCCGCCGCGAGCAGCGCGCGCATGACCTCGGTGCCCAGTCCCGCACCTCGCCAGCGCGGCTGCGTGTAGACCGCCGAGACGTAACAGGTCGAGCCGAGCAGGTTCATGCGACCCATCGAGACCGGCTGCCCCTCACGCTCGGCGACGTAAATAGCGACGCGCGGGTCGTCGAAGTGGGAAGGACGGAAGCTCGGCCGCTCTGGCGCGGCCAGCAGCACGGCTCGCTGCTCTGCTGTCATGACACGCCGAATCCTCCGATCGGGCTCAGGCAGCGACATCTCCGTGAGGTCGCGCCACAGCAGGTGCTCGACGCCATCGGACACATATCCTGCGCGGCCGAATGCCACCTCCACGGCCTCCAGTCGCGGGGTGAAAACGCTCACGACAGGCGCCTGACCCGGCTCGGGAGGAAGCGGCACCGGAGCCGCCACATCTCCGGCCCACGCGTCTATCACGAAGAGCTCATCCTGATAGGTCGCGTCGAATATCGGGCGAGCCTCGCCATAATGGAGCCGGTAGCCTGACGGATGTTCCTCCACGGCGGTCCCCAGTTGGTCGCGGTTCAGGTATGCAAGTGAATGCGCCGCCACACCAGCGAGCCGCCGTACAGCTCCGTTCTCGCCCACACTGCCGCTCCTGTTGCTGTTAGAGTGCGCCATCCTAGTTGTTTCAAGATAGCAGGTGAGGTGTACATGCCGCCAGGGGGATGAGGCCCGCATGTGGGCTAGTCCATACTCAGCAAGCGGTGGCTCGTGGTACTATGTCAGACGACGATGCGCTGGACGTAACGGCACGCACGGACGGAGTCGACGAAGACCCGCGCCGCCGACGCACACACGACGAGCACAGGGTCGCCGGGAGACCGCGAGGAGTCGCGACACCCGGCACGCACAGGAAGGACCCGCGCGGGAGGCCTCCCGCGGGACATCCGCGAGGCCGTGAGGAGGATGCCATCGTGCGCACAGCGGAGACAACACAGAGCGCCGCTCACCTGCTAAAAAGCCTCGGGCGCAATCGCCGGGCAGCGCGTGCGCTGGAGCTGGGGCTGCTGTTGTTTGGCCTCTACCTGACCTCAGCGCTCTCGGTCTACGTCTGGCAGCTTCCGAATGGCGACGTCACCGAGTACAACCAGTACGCGCTCAACTTCTGGACGCGCGCTCCCCTCTTCCACTCGCTGCCGGTGGAGTACCCGCCGCTGGCGATTCTGCCCTTCACGCTGACACAGCTGCCGCCGTTCGGCGACTTCCATGCCGTGTATGGCTGGTGGATGGCGGCGCTCGTCGTGCTCGGATACCTCGCGTTTCTGCGCTTCTCCACACGGCGGCGGGCGATCATCTATGCCGTCTATCTGCTGATCGGCACAACCGCCACACTGCTGGCGCGGTTCGACATCGTGCCGGGGTTGCTCACGCTCGCAACGCTGTGGGTGACCGAGCGGCGGCGCTTTGGATACGCCTATGCGCTCATCGCGCTGGGCATTCTGCTCAAGCTCTATCCCGCCTTCCTGCTGCCGATCGTGATGATCGCGCACTGGCACGCCCTGTGTGACGCCGGGCATCTGCCGGCGTGGACGTGGGACGGCGGTCCTCGCGCCTGGCTGCGTCGACTCCGCGAGCATCCCGCCGCGAGGCGAGTCGCGCAGGGAACCGCGCTCTGTGTGGGGATCACAGTGGTGGGCTTCCTCGCGGCGATGGCGGTGGCTGGCACCGACGCCCTCACCGGCTTCACCTACGCCGGGGACCGCCCGTTGCAGATCGAGTCGACGCCGGCCACACTGCTCTGGCTCGGCACACTGGTGGGCATCCCGGCGCGCGCGGTGTTCTCGTTCCAGTCGCTCAATTATGTCGGGCCGCTCGACGTCGCGCTGAAGCCGCTTTCGGCGCTCGCGCTGGCGGCTGGCTGCGTGTGGGTCTACTGGCAGCTCGCGCGGCGGCGCATGACCATCGGGCAGGCATTCGTCGCGTGCCTGTGCGCCGTCATCGTGACGAACAAGATCTTCAGCCCGCAGTACCTCATCTGGGTGTTGCCGGTCGTCGCCTACGTCGATGGGTTCGACTTCCTCTGGCTTGCCATTTGTGCGTTCACGACCATCGATTACCCCATTCTCTACCAGATGCGCCATCCCATCACGACGGTGCCGTATAGCTGGCAGTTCATGCCGGTGATCGCGCTGCGGAACTTGTTGCTGCTCTTCGTGACGCTCCGTGCTATCATTCGCCCGACGCCTGCTGTTGACATCGCGTGCGTTCCTCCGCCCGACGACTTCCATGCGCCCGAGACGGTGCCCGACGCGCCCGGCGAACTCGCGCCGAGCCGTGACGCCGAGCCAGCGCTGATGTCGTAGCGCGCGGATGCGTTCAGTTTCCCCCTCCCGCCGTTAGCGAGAGAGAGGGCCGGGGGGTGGGGGCCAGGCGGAGGAGGCCAGATGAAGCTTGTCGGCGACCAGAGCCGGACTTTTACCCTGGGGATGTCCGCGCTGTGGATCGTCCTCGTGGCGATGCCGCTGTTGCTCTCGCTGTTGACGCGCTCGAGCGCGGGCGGGTTGCCGGCAATGGGCGTGCTCGTCTGGTTCGGGCTGCTGCGACTGGGTCGGCACCTCTCTCCGCCTGTGCGAGTGGATCGCATGCTGGCCCACGGGAATGCGTCGGGAGCCCTCGCCCTCTGTGATACCGCGCTCGCAGTCACCGGAGAGCACGCGTGGATCGGCGCCCGGCGGCTGATCTGGCTCAACCGGCGGACGAACGCGCTGCTGCGGCTGGGCAAGCCCGATATCGCGCTCGCCGCGGCACTGGACGCGCTCTCAGCCTCATCAGACCCAGAGACGCTCGCCAACGTCGCGCTCGCGCTGTTGCTGCTCAACCGCTATGAAGACGCGCTCCGCGCCGCCCGTCTCGCACTGCAGCTCACCCGCAATCAGTCGGTGCTCGCGAATGGCGTTCTCGCGAGTGTCATGCTCGCCAGGCGCATGCCCTACGAGGCGGAGGCACAGGCCAAAGCTGGCGTGGCCGATGCCAAGTCGCTCGCGTTCAACGTCCATCCTATGCACTATGCGCTCTGCCTCACCGCCGTCTGCCGGGCCGAGCGCATGCTTGGCGACAAGCCTGTGCTGGAGCGCGATCTCGCGCACCTGAGCGCGCAGGTGAAACGCGACCCGTTCGTCGCCGCGCTCGCCAACATGGAGGAGGTCGCGAGCCTCGCGACAGATGGACGGCGAGCGGAAGCGTTCAACCAGTTGATTCACGTCTTCACGCGCGACCCCAGCTATGTGCTGTGGTACGTCAATCAGATCGACACGCTCCCCCAACTCCGCCCGGATCAACGGTTCGCGCCTTTCGAGCAAGCAGCATCCCGCGAGCATGCCGCGCTGGCCACCAGTGCGCCAGACGATCAGACGGTCGACGACGCGCTCGCCCGTGCCGCCGACCTCGGCTGCCCCGCGCCCGCCCCACAGCAGAGTTGGGCCGCCCTGGCGATGCAGGTCGTGACCCTCACGGGCACGCTCCTGCTGCTCGTCTGGTGGACCTGGACCTTTCTGCTCCTCGGCGCGTAAACGACGACCACAGCGTATCGCCCGAGCGGCGTCACCAAACTCGACTCTCGCAACCACCCTCCAAGGCCCCTCCCCTCCAAGGGGAGGGGGTAGGGGGAGAGGTCCGTCCCTACAACAACGCCCCTCCTCGGCGAATGAGGAGGGGCGGAAGAGCGGACCGGTTTGCTACTTCTTCGCGGCGGCGATGGCGAGCGCCTTGGTGAAGTTCTCGGCGAGCGTGTCGAACGTGTCGCTGTTGTACTCCTCCAGCTTGCCCGCGTCGCAGAGCATCGCGATTTCGGGGTCGATCGGAATCTGCGCGAGCAGTGGCGAGCCCGTCATCACGACCAGCTCTGGTCCGTTGCTCGGCCCAAAGAGCTCGTTGCGGCTACCGTCGGGCATCGTCAGGTACGACATGTTCTCGACCACGCCGACGACCTTGCCCTTGAGCTGCTGCACCATCTTGATGCACTTCATCACGATCTCGGTTGCCAGCATCTGCGGCGACGAGACGATTACCACGCCGTCGAGCGGCAGCGACTGCATCACCGTCATCGGCGCGTCCGAGGTACCCGGCGGCAGGTCCACCAGCAGAAAGTCGAGCGTACCCCAGTCGACATCGCTGTAGAACTGCTTGATCGCGCTCGACACCATCGGGCCGCGCCAGACCACGGGGTCGGTGCTGTTCGGCAGGAACATGTTCATCGACATGACCTTGAGGCCGCCAGTCGAGCGCAGCGGCGTGATGCCGCCCTCGCTCTTGCTGGGCATGCCGCGCACGCCGAACTCCTTGGCGATGCTCGGGCCGGTAATATCGCCGTCGAGGATGCCCACCTTGAGCCCCTGGCGCTGCAACGCGACCGCCAGCAGACCGGTCACCAGCGACTTGCCGACGCCGCCCTTGCCGCTCATGACGGCGATGATGTTGCGAATCTTTGGGCCAGTCTGTGCACCAACCATCGTCAACGGGATGCCACGCCCGACCGGAGCCTTCTTCGCGGGCTTGATGCCCTCGGCTTCCTGTCCGTTCGCCACGCGATTGAGGTCGTCGAGGAGCGGATCGAGCGAGAGGCGGTGCGTGCGCGCGCCACCGGCGACACTCTCGCGGGCACCGACCTGGCACGCCGTGCAGGGAAGCCCATGCCCCTGAAACACTTTGACTGTCTGCGGAAACTTGGTCACCACGTCGTGGATGATCATATCCGCG
Source organism: uncultured Ktedonobacterales bacterium (assembly GCA_964427535.1). Lineage (GTDB taxonomy): Bacteria > Chloroflexota > Ktedonobacteria > Ktedonobacterales > JADMIN01 > CAYRVF01. The sequence goes on along the minus strand of CAYRVF010000048.1, from coordinate 370 downwards.
GTAATCTCAACAGGCATCCGTTTCTCCGCGTCTGCTCAGACGCCTAGATCTCTAACTGCTCGCGGGGAGCGCATCACACACATAGCCGTACGGCCCCCGATGCTCACGATCACCGATAGTCTGGCACCGGTTATGCGCCTTCCTCGGTGGCCGGTCCGTCCCGGTGCGGCGTGGCGCTCGCCCGCGTAATCCTGACTTGCCAAGTAGGATTATATCACGCGCGGGCGCGACGAATCAGGCACTCTCAGGTGGCGTCCGGACTGCGATCGCGAGCCGGTGGAGGGGTGCGACAAGGCAGACGCCAGAGAATCCATGAAGACGTGCGAGTCTGGCATGCGGGCGTGGGGCTCTGCTACTGTATACGCCATGT
>CAYRVF010000047.1:33877-34964 GCA_964427535.1 uncultured Ktedonobacterales bacterium | reverse complement strand
GGCATGGGCTTCCTCGTGCTGGAGGACGAGACGGGACGCCTCCCCGTCGCGCTGCCGCCTAAGCTCGCCGCCGAGCTCTACCGCACGATCCACACTGCGCGGGTAATCGTCGTCGCCGGGCGTGTCGAGCGGGTGCGCTGGTATCGCTCGCTGCTCGGCGTCGACATGCAACGCGCGGGGTAACTGCGTAGGCCCCAGAGTGACGGCAGCCAGGCCAACAAAAAACAGGAGACAGCCGGGTACTCCAGCTATCCCCTGCCCATCCTAAAACGGACGACTTACCCGCACTACTCCACCGTCACGGATTTGGCGAGGTTGCGCGGCTGATCGACGTTGCAGCCACGCGCCAGCGCCACCTGATAGGAGAGCAGCTGCAACGGAATGATGCTCAACAGCGGCGCGAACAGCTCAGGCGCCTCGGGAACGAAGAACACCTCGTCAGCATGGCGGCCGATGTTGGTGTCGCCCTCCGTCGCCACGGCGATGACTCGCGCATCACGCGCCCGCACCTCCTGCACGTTGCTGATGACCTTCTCGTACGTCCGCCCGGCGGTGGCGACGGCGAGCAACGGCACATCTGGGTCGAGCAGCGCGATCGGCCCGTGCTTCAGCTCGCCCGCCGGATACCCCTCCGCATGCACGTACGAGATTTCCTTCAGCTTGAGCGCGCCTTCGAGCGCGAGCGGGTAGCCCGGCCCGCGCCCGATGAACATCGCGCTCTGCCGCTTGGCCAGCAGCTCGGCCGTTCGCTCGATGGCGCTGGCGTTGCCGTTCTCTGGCGCGAGCACCTGCTCCATCTGCCGAGGAATCGCTAGCAGGGCGGTGAGCAGCCGGTGCTGATCGTCCGGGTGCAGCGTCTCGGCGCGCTGCGCCAGCCACAACCCGAGCAGATACAGCACCGTCGTCGTCGTCACGAACGTCTTCGTCGCCGTGACGCTGATCTCCGGCCCCGCCTGCAGGTACAGCACGGCATCGGCCACCCGCGTGATCGCGCTGCCGACCACGTTCGTGACCGCGATGACCGGCGCGCCGTGCTCGCGGGCGAGGCGTGTGGCGGCAAGCGTGTCGGCGGTCTCCCCCGACTGGC
>CAYRVF010000047.1:0-33867 GCA_964427535.1 uncultured Ktedonobacterales bacterium | reverse complement strand
TAACGTATCCGGCCCGACGATCGGGTCGGCGTAACGATACTCCGACGCGATGGCCACCTCGACCGGCAGGCGCGCCCACTGCTCCATCGCGTACTTGCCGAGCAGCGCGGCATGCACCGAGCTGCCACAGCCGAGAATCGTGATGCGCCGCACGGCGTCGAGCGCGCCAGAAGCCACCAGCCGGTCGAGTTCGGCCAGACGCAGCGCCGGCCCGGCCTCGTCGTTGCCCGGCTCATGCACTCGCCCAAGCAGCGCCCGTGCAATGGATTGGGGCTGCTCGTGAATCTCCTTGACGAAGAAGTGCGGATAGCCGCCTTTCTCGGCCGCCTCGGCATCCCATTCGACATGCATCGGCGTGCGCTCCACCGGTGCGCCGTCGAGCGTGCGGATGCTGACGGACGATGGCGTGACATCCACGACCTCGCCTTCATCCAGCACGACAATCTCGCGCGTGTGCTTGAGGATCGCGGGGATGTCGGAGGCGAGGAAGTTCTCGCGCTCGCCCAGCCCGACGATGAGCGGCCCGTTGAGCCGCGCGCCGACGAGATGCTGGGGATGCTGCTTGCTCACCACGACGACCGCATAGGAGCCGGTCACACGCCGGAGCGCCTGCCGGACAGCCTCGCCCAAACCGTCCGTCGTCGGCAGGATGTCTTCGATGAGGTGGGCGAGCACCTCAGTGTCAGTCTCGGACCGGAAGGTATGCCCCTTGGCCATCAGTTCGTCGCGCAGCTCGGCATAGTTCTCGATGATGCCGTTATGCACGACAGTCACATTAGCGAAACAATCCGCATGGGGATGCGCGTTGTTATCGCTCGGGCGCCCATGTGTTGCCCAGCGGGTATGTCCAACCCCCAGAGACCCCTCTGGCTCCAGCGTGCCGACCATCGCCTTGAGGTTCTGCAGCTTGCCGGCCGCCTTGCGCACCTGCAAGTCGCCATCCGCAGAGAGCACCGCGATTCCCGCGGAGTCGTACCCCCGATACTCCAGGCGAGACAGCCCCTCTAACAGAATCGGTGTCGCGCGCTGAAACCCAACATAGCCCACGATGCCACACATCTCTGGGCATCTCCTTTGTGTGCTTCCGCCATCTGGTCGTGCATTGTCCCGACAGTCACCCGCCGGTTTTCCTCACGACCTTGATAGGGCAGTGGCGTAGCCTGCCCTGGGGGCTCCCCGCTGACTCGTCCGAACGGCCCCCACCTCGTCAACTGGAGTCCCTCCGCGCCCCAGCCCATGCGCTACTCGACCGCGACAATAACCTGTACCGGGTGAACACATGTCCACCTCCGGCACTTTGTACGACGTGCGGACATTCCCTCACGCCACATCCGCGGCACGTGAACATCGGCCGGTTTCCGTCATTGCCCATCTCGCGAATGGGCACAACTGGCGCCACCATACGAGAGAACGGCCCGTTCGACCACTTCCGCGCTGATGTGCTCGGGAACCAACCACCGCCGCACACGCGCCAATCGCTGTGCCCACGGAGGCAGGGGACCCGGCAGTCCCGGCTGTACGTCCGCCTGTGTACCGTGCTATCATCCCTTGCGGCATCTCCAGTGTCAAGTGTCGAAAGGAACACCGCGCGATGATCTGGTTTCGTCCCGGAGTCGAACACACCGCCCCGCCACTCGTACGGTCAACCGGCGGACAGAACGGACCAGTCCTCGATACGGCGCTCTTCGACATCGACGGCGTGTTGATCGACGCCAGCCGCTCATACCGCCTTTCGGTCATGGCCGCCGCCGACCATCTCGTCCGCGAGGTGAACGGACTGGGCGAGGCCCCGACCCCACTCCTCACGCCTGAGGATGTGGCGCTCTTCAAGCTCGCGGGCGGCTTCAACAACGACTGGGATGAGACACGCCTGCTGGCCGCCATCTGGACGGCCCGCCTGCGCGAGTGGCGAGGTAGTCCCGAGGCACAGCTTCCACTCGCCTACTGGGCCGAGAAGGCCACCGAGGCATCGGCGGCGGGGCGCGGTGGCGTCCGCTGGATGCTCGACACGTTCCCCGCGAGCGCGATCCCCGACGCAAACGCCGCGCGGTGGGCGCACGACGAATTCTACTGGGGCAGCCAGCTCGTCTTCGAGCACTACGGACGCCAGCCCGAGTTCGCGCCCGGCGCCGAGGGCTTCGTCCAGAATGAGGAGCTGCTGCTCGAAGAGACGGTGCTGCCGTCGCTGCGCGCGCTGGGCATCCGCCACTTCGGCATCATCACCGGGCGCGTGGGACCCGAGGTGACGCGCGCAGTCGAGCGCCTTACGGCGGGCAGCGGCCTCGCTGAGGTGGAAGAGTCACGGACGATGCCGGGCGAGTCGCCCTTCGGCGTGGTCATCGCGGGTACGCAGTACGCCAAGCCAGACCCGGAGGCGCTGCGTGTCGCGCTGGATGCGCTCTCGGCGCGTGGAGGCTTCTACATCGGCGACACGGCGGATGACCTCGACCTCGTGCTACGCTACCGGCAAACGCCGCAAGCTAGCCACGAGGACGCCCCACCGATGCTCTCGATCATAGTGGCGAGCAGTGCCGCGCGAACCGTCTTTCAGGACCGTGGGGCGGATATCGTGCTCGATTCCGTCGGCGAGCTTCCGCTGGCTCTGCGCCTCCTGGACGAACGCGCACGGCAGGCGAATCACTCAGCAGAGCACATCGAGCGATAACGTCAAGTTCCAGCGTCCACTTGGCACGAACGCATGCACGTGACGGTCGCTTGCTCGTCCACTATGGACGGGATCGGCGCGACGTGTGAGATTGTCTCGCACAGCGCACTGGCAGGTCCCAGAGGATAGGTATATGTTCAAGCTTCAGCCATTGCCAGACTCGGCCCGGCTGACTCAGATTGCTATCGCCGCTGTCGGCGCGATTCTGCCTGGCATCATCTACCTCGCGTTGCCTGATGGCCTCACGCTCGGCCCGAACTGGCTGCTGCTCGTCGTCCTCGTACTGTTGGTTGCACCAGCGCTGATTCCGCTGCTGTTCTTCCGGCGACGCCTCCCCTACCGGGTAGTCCGCGGTCTCGCGCTCGCTCAGCTGACAGTCATGACGATTGCCCTGGCTGGGTCCCTCGCGCTGCTGATTAGCCAGCTGCCATCCTCACATCTGCACGGCTCCGAGTTGCTCCGGACAGCAGCGCTGCTGTGGACGTCTAACATCGTCGTCTTCGCGGTCTGGTACTGGGAGATCGACGGCAATGGCCCGCAGCGGCGGCACGAGGCAGGGCACATCGCGATGGACTTTCAGTTTACGCAACAGGCGGCCAGGCCATCAGAACATCCCGTGCAGGCGTCGAGAAGGAAGGGCGAGCCACCACACAAGTGGGCTCCAGGCTTCATCGATTACCTGTTTCTCGCATTCTGCACCGCAACGGCTCTCAGCCCCGCCGATACTATGCCCCTCACCCAGCGCGCCAAGCTTTTGATGATGATAGAGGCTTCGCTCTCCGCGATCATTCTCGTGCTGCTCATCGCGCGTTCTGTCAACATCCTCTAGCCGGGAACGCGCGCGGTGCCTCTTCCTGGCTGGGTGGGCAGCGGCACGTACGCATCTGAAGAAGTGGGCCGGGCCGTGACAGATGAATGCCGCGCCCGCTTGACATGTTCAGGAGACGATTCGTGGATTTGGATACATTCGACGGGCTGGAATACCTCGACGCCAACTCTGCCTCGCCACACATTGCGCTCGTGCTCCACTGGGGAGGCGCATCAGGGCGCCTCGGACTGCCGTTCGCGCGCCTGTTGCCCGAGTGGCGCGTGATCGCGCCGTCTCTGCGCGGCCACGGCCACAATCCGCCGCCCACCGCGTCCGCCGACACCTGCGCCGAGGATGTCGCCCGGCTCCTCGATCACCTCAACATCCACTCCATCGAGCGCATGTACGCCTACTCGTTCGGCGCCTATGTCTCGACTCGCCTGTTTGGCTCGGTAGCCTTCGATCAGGTGGCGCTCATCTCAGGCGGGGTCGTCCCGTTCGGCACGCTCTTCCCGGATATCTTCACCACTGCGGAAGAGTCGGGAGTCGAGACGGCGCGGTGGCTCGCCGAGCAACGCGAACTGATCGAGCGCCCCGGACGCGACCGGAGCGACATTGAGGCAGAGTGGGAGATGATGTCGGCTATCTACGAAGACATCCTCGACCTCTCGCAACCGCGGCTCACCCTCCGGCTGGATGTGGAGGCGATGCGGCCGGCCCTCACGAGCATTCTGCGCGACACCCCGTTTGACTCCGCAAACCGGCTCCCCGCCCGCACCGTCTTCTGCAATACGAACGATCCCGACCGCTCGCGGCCGTATGTCGAGCGGTTTTTGCGCTGCCGGGGATGCGAATTGGCGACGCTCTCTGTCGATCCCTTCGACGTGCGCTGGGATGTCGTGAGCAAGGTCATTCACCTGCTGGAGCCGTAACCCGCGAGCAACGCGCCCAGACGGCACCCGAACGGCTCTGGTGCTTGCGACGGGGATGCTCGTGGGCTATACTGGATGCGATACAGTCTGCTCCGCATGCGGAACGCAGTGCCGACTACAACCACACGGGAGAACATCGCAATGGCGAAGAAGTCTACGACTCCGCGGCAGACGAACGCGGCTCGCCGGACTCAGCCGGCGAACAAGGCGGGGTCCGCCACATTGGTGCGCACCACCGGCGCGGCCAGCGGAGCCGTAGCGGAGCCAGAGACGACCCCGGCAGCACCGGCGACGGTCGAGAAATCCACGCCGAAGGTACAGCCACGCACACCAGCGCCCAGCCGGGCCGCGAACCCGGCGCCCCAGCCGATGCCCGCCGCACCACGCATGCGTGAGCCAAAGTCGCAGTCCGCGCGTATCGCCCGAGCGCGAGCGACGCAACAGGCGCGCAACGCGAACCTCATCACGCCAGAGCATTATGCCTACGTCCGCAACGATGTGCGCTTGACTGGCATTCTGGCCGCGGCCATGTTCGCCGCCATTGTAGTGCTGCGGTTTATCCTCGGCTAGCCTATCTCCTCACAGCACTCAAAACAAACGGCCGGACCCGTTCGCGGGTCCGGCCGTTACGTATGTGTGCTGGCGACAGAGGGCGACCAGGGCTGCTCACCGTCTCGCGTCAGTGCGGTGGGAACAAGCCTCTAGCAGCCTCGCGCCCGCTCGATATGCCTGCTCAGTGGACGCTCTGCAGCCGGTCGTTCTGCGACGTCAGCGGCTCGCCCTGGCGATACTCAGCCGGAATCATTTGACCCACTATGCGCTCAGTCGCCATCGTATGGCAGCATGTGCCCCAATCGGCGAAAAACCCACAGGTACAGTACCACTGCCCCTCGCGCAAGCTTACTTGGTGAATGTCATTCTCGCCCCGGAAATTAGCTTCAAAGGCAGTAAATTGAAGTCGCTCCGGTTCCTGCGCGTACTGCTTTGCCTTCGCGATTTTCCCGTACAAGCTTGACTGCATTGGCATTCCCTCTTTCCTGTGTCTAGTACCCCCGTACGACCGCGCCCCTGTGGCTTTCATGACGCATCCTTACGCGTCTGCCGAGCGCCCAATGTCGCAGGTGGATCACTCTACAAAGGGTCAGCTGTTTCGAGTGGGCAGCGTCAGCCCGGAGTTCTCCCCCTTTCAGATTCTGGCACATATCGATGGTGCGCTTATCGAGGCGTTTGTCGTGCCGCGACCTCTCTTGCCGCATCGTCGTATCGTGAGTTCTCGAAAGAAACCGACCGGAAACGAAGAAGGCACCGGAGTATCACTCCAGTGCCGTCGATTCGCGAGACGCGCGGTTATACCCGCACCGAATGTAGTAGGGTGGCTTCCGCATGCGTGGCCTCCCAGATAGAGCCAAGTCGCCATAGGGGTGCCTTATGTCTCGCGTGTTGGGTAGTGTACCATGTCCATAGGGGTCCGTCCAGTCAGCAGTGACATTCGGCCTAATGAGGAATCTCAGGAACGAGAGGGTGCGGATATGGCAATCACCACGCGCCTGAGCGCCACCGGCAGGCTCGCCGCGACGCTCGAAGACGCGCTCGGCCGTGGCATCGTGCTCACGGCTCCTGGCGATCTGCGCAGCTACGGCTACGATGGAAGCTTCCTCGAAGGTCTGCCCGATCTCGTGGTGCTGCCCGATTCGCCAGACGAAGTCGCCCTTGTCGTCCGCGCGGCGACGAGCCTCGGCGTGCCAGTCGTCGCACGCGGCTCCGGCTCGGGACTCTGCGGCGGAGCAGTGCCCGCGCGAGGAGGCGTCGTCATCTCGCTGGCCCGCATGCGGCGCATCGTCGCCATCGATGCGCGCAACCGGCGCGCGATCGTCGAGCCGGGCGTGATCAATCTCGACCTCTCGCGTGCGGCGCGACCTTATGGCCTCTACTACGCGCCAGACCCTGCCAGCCAGAAGATTTCGAGCATCGGCGGCAATGTCGCGACGAACGCTGGTGGTCCTCACTGCCTGGCACAGGGCGTGACGACCAATCATGTGCTGGCGGTACAGGTCGTTCTGCCCGACGGCAGTGTGCGGTGGATCGGCGGCGGGGAGGATGGCCTGCTCGACGCCCAGGGATACGACCTGCTAGGTGCAATCGTCGGCTCAGAGGGCACGCTCGGCATCGTCACGCGCATCGTCGTGCGATTGCTACCGCTGCCCCAGGCCGTGCGCACGATGCTCGCGATCTATCCCGATATCGCAACCGGTTCGGCGGCGGTCTCGGCGATCATCGCGGCGGGCATCATTCCCTCCGCGCTCGAGATGATGGATGCCGCCATCTGCCGAGCCGTCGAGCGACACTTCCACGCCGGATATCCCCAGGACGCCGGCAGCGTGCTGCTGGTGGAGGTCGATGGCGCAACCGACGAGGTGGAGGCGCAAGCTGAACGCGTACGAAGCCTCTGCGCGGCGAACGGCGCCAGCGAGGTGCGGCTAGCGCGCTCGGAGGAGGAGCGCGCGGCGCTGTGGGCGGGCCGCAAGGGAGCCGCGGGCGCGCTCGGCCAGCTCGCGCCGAACTACTACCTGCAAGACGTGGTGGTGCCGCGCTCGCGCCTGCCGCGCATGATGGAGCGTGTCGAGGACATCGGCGCCGACTTCGGCCTCTCTATCGCCAACGTGTTCCATGCGGGCGACGGCAACCTCCATCCCGCCATGCTCTTCGACCGGCGGCGAACCGGCGACATCGACCGCGTGATCGCCGCTGGCACGGAGTTGCTGCGCGCTTGTGTCGACCTGGGCGGCACGGTCTCGGGCGAGCACGGCATCGGCATGGAGAAGCGCGACGCCCTGCCGCTCGTCTTTTCTACCGCCGATCTCGCCGCGATGACTCGCCTGCGCGCCTGCTTCGACCCCGCCGAGCTCTTCAATCCCGACAAGCTCTTCCCCGCCAGCGCGAGCTGCGTCGAGGTGCGCGACCCCGAGGCTCTGGCAGGTGCCGCGCCCGGCCCGTGGTTCTGCTAGACGTTGGGAGTTTCCCGCACTACCCAGGTCTATGGCAGCACGACATGCCGCAGGTCGAAGATGCTCTCGGTGCGGCGAATGCGCTCGAGCGACTCCTCGGGGACGGCGTCGTCGAGCGAGAGTACCATCAGCGCCTCGCCGCCACGGGGCTGCTCGCCCGCGGCATCGCCCGCGACGGGGCCGACGTCCATATGGCCGATGTTGACGCCCGCCTCGCCGAGAATTGTGCCCACGCGCCCGATCATGCCGGGCTTGTCGAGGTTGCGGCAAATGAGGATATTGCCCGACGGAGTGAAATCGGTCGCGTAGCGGTCCACCCGCACCACGCGCTCGCCACTCCAGGTGAGCGTCGCCGCGAGCACGTTGCGCGCGGTTGTCGGGCCATCCGGCCGCACCTCTAGCGTTACGAGGTTGGCGTACTGCTCGGGCGTTGTCGACCGGCTCTCGACGACCTCCAGTCCCCAGTCACGCGCGATGACCGGCGCATTGATGAGATTGACGTGCGCTTCCGAGACGGACTCCAGCAACCCCTTGACGAGCGCCGCCGCGAGTGGGCGTGTGTCGTGCTGGGCAATCTCGCCGCTGATATTCAACTCGACATGGTGCAGCGGACCTGGATGCAGCTGGGTGTACAGCCTGCCGAGCTTCTCCACCAGTGTCATCCACGGCTGAAGCTGGCGCATCGTCTCGGGCAGAATCAACGGCGCGTTCACCGCCGCGCGGGCCGCGCCACCACGCAGTATCTCCGCGATCTGTTCCACGACATCCACCGCGACGGTGACCTGCGCCTCCTCGGTCGAGGCACCCAGATGCGGCGTCGCGACGACATGCGGATGCTCGATCAGCGCGCGAATCGCCGGCGAGTCCCCGGGCGGCTCCTGCGAGAACACGTCGAGCGCGGCGCCCGCCACCTGTCCGGCTTCGAGTGCGGCCAGCAGCGGCTCCTCTTCGATGATGCCGCCGCGCGCGCAGTTGATCAGTCGGACGCCTGGCTTCATCTTCGCCAGCTCGGCCTCTCCGATCAGTCCGCGCGTGCCGCCTGTCAGCGCTGTGTGAATCGTGACAAAATCTGCCTGCGGCAGCAATTCGTCGAGCGTCATCAATTCGACGTTGAGCTTGCGGGCGGTCTCAGGCGAGGCGTACGGGTCGGCGGCGATCAGACGCATCCCCAGGCCGCCGTCGCCCGCCCGGCGGGCGACCTCAGCCCCAACCTTGCCTAGACCCACGATACCGAGCGTCTTGCCGCGCAGCTCGGTGCCGACAAACTTGGAGCGCTCCCACTTGCCCGCACGTAGCGATGCCACCGCATCGGGGATGTGACGGGCGAGCGCGAAGAGCAGGGCAACCGTATGCTCGGCAGCAGCGGCGATATTGCCGGTCGGCGAGTTGACGACGACCACGCCGCGCCGTGTCGCCGCGTCCACATCGATGTTGTCGACGCCGACGCCCGCGCGCGCGATTACCCGCAGCGCGGACCCAGCCGCGATGATCGGCGCGGTCACCTTGGTTTCGCTGCGCACGACGAGCGCGTCATAGGCCGGAATGATCTCGATAATCTGGTCCACTGTCAGTTTGGGGCGCACGTCCACATCCGCGAAGCCACGCAGCAGCGCGACGCCCTCCTCGGCAATCGGGTCCGCGACAAGCACGCGTGCTCGTGTGGCGGTCGCCTCAGTCACCCGCGCCGCTCTCTGTGTGTCTCCGGACGTCATGCTTTCTCTCCAGATGGTATGTACTTGGTAAGTGGTCTAAGGGCCTCATCCCCCCGGCCCTCTTCCACTCGCAAGGGGAAGGGGGAGTTGCGTTCGCGGCCTCCGGGCAACCAGGCTCGCCGGACGCCCTCCCCTCTCCCTGCGGGGAGAGGGGCCGGGGGTGAGGCCCCACATCCTCACTCGACCAGAACTAACCCTCGCAGCCACCCACGTCGCACTAGCGACCCCTTCCCTCAAGGGAAGGGGTTGGGGGTGAGGTCCTGCCAAGGATCCCGGCTACATCCCGGCGGTGGACACGGGCAACCGGTAGCCCAGCGCGACGAGCTGGCGCTCCAGCGCATCCATACACGCCGTGATATCCTCGTCGTGGACGTAGCCCAGGTGGCCGATGCGGAAGATCTGGCCGTCGAGCTTGTCCTGTCCACCGGCGATGACGACGCCCTCGTTCTCGCGCATGCCCTTGGTGAGCGCCTTGCCCGCGATGCCATCCGGCAGCCAGATGGCCGTCACAGTATTCGAGGCGTGCTCAGGCTCGGCGAAGAGGCGCAGACCCAGCGTGCGGGCGCGGCTGCGTGTGAGCTCACCGATACGCGCATGCCGGGCGAAGATGGCATCGCGCCCCTCAGCGCGCATCATCTCCAGTGAGACGTCCAGCCCGAAGAAGATGTTGACCGGCGGCGTGTAGGGCGTCTGTCCCTTCTCCAGCGACTTGCGCGCGGTGGCGAAGTCGAAGTAAAACCGCGGTATGCGAGCGTGCTCGGCCGCAGCCCACGCGCGCGCGCTGACACCGATCATCATCAGCCCAGGGGGAACCATCCAGCCCTTCTGTGAGCCGGTGAAGACGACGTCGAGGTCCCAGGCGTCCATCTGCAGATCGACACAGCCGAGCGAGCTCACCGCATCGACGATGATGAGCGCGTCGGGGCGCACCGAACGGACCGCCTTCGCGAGCGCTTCGAGGTCGTTCGTGACGCCGGTCGACGTTTCGTTATGTGTCACGAGCACACCCGCGACGTCCGGCATGCCACGCAGGCGCTCGGCCACCTCGTCTGGACGCGCCGCCTGGCCCCAGGGGACCTCCATGCGGGTCACGTCCACACCGTAGGTCTCGGCGATCTTGGCAAGCCGGTTGCCAAACGCGCCGATGGTGATGGCCAGCGCCTTGTCGCCTGGCGAGAAGCTGTTGACGATGGCCGCCTCTTGCCCACCGGTGCCTGCCGCGGGGAACGTCAGCACCGTCTGGTTCGTCTGAAAGAAGTGCTGGAAGTGGGTCGTGACCCGCTGCAGCATATCGGCGAACTCGGGACCGCGATGGTTGATCATCGGGCGAGAGAGCGCCTCGGCGACCTGTGGAGGGATCGGCGTGGGGCCGGGAATGCGGAGATTCTGTTGCACGGAGCTCTGCCTCTTCCTGATGCTGTCGCGCTGCGCGCGCCCATCGCGCGGCCTATCAGCAAGCACGGAGCCTCGTTGCGCCGCCGCTCTTGCGGAAAGTATAGTGGTTGCCCCGAAAACCTGTCAACGCAACTAGGGTGAGGGTCGGTACAGGTTTTCGTAGACAATCCGTGCTCAGTGGATAGTACCGGCGGTACAATTGCACGCGGACCATGTTTCGTGATAGACTACACGACGGCATTTTGCTGAAATCGGAGCGGGAGAATATGTCGGTACAACCTTTAGTCCGGGCCATCGAAGAGGCGCATCTGCGCCAGGACGTTCCCGAGATCGAATCGGGCGACTCGGTCCGCGTGCATGCGCGTGTGGTCGAGGGCGCGCGCGAGCGCATCCAGGTGTTCGAGGGCATCGTCATTCGCCAGAACGGTGAGGGTGTCAACAAGTCGATCACCGTGCGTCGCATCGCGCACAACGTCGGCGTCGAGCGCAAGTTCCTCGTCCACTCGCCGCGCATCGACAGAATTGAAGTCGTGCGCCATCACGTCGTGCGCCGCAAGCAGCTCTACTACATGCGCGAGCTGCGCGGAAAGGCCGCTCGTCTCAAAGAGCGCCGCGCAAAGTAACCAGCCTCTGGACAATTCGGCCAGGGACCATGACGACAGCGGAGACAACTGGTATCTTACCAGCATGCCTCCGCTTGTTGCGTTGGCACACATACATGACCGACGAGCCAGAAGGGTGACCCGTGACCGACGCAGACAAGGCGCCCCCACCTCCCCCGAAACTCCTACAAGTCGCGCTGCTCGACGTCGAGCGCGGCCCATCCATCCGCTGCGGGCTGGATGAAGTCGGCCGGGGCGCGCTCGCGGGTCCGCTCGTCGCCGCCGCCGTCATCCTCCCCGACGACATCGCCGAACGCCTCGGCCCCCTGGCCGCGTTTCTGCGCGACTCGAAAACGGTCTCGCCCCGGCGTCGCGAAGAGGTTGCAGCGGGCATCCACATGCACGCCCTCACCGTCAGCATCGTCGAGATCCCCGTTGCCGACATCAACGCGCGCGGCATTGGCTGGGCCAACCGCGAGGCATTCTACCGCCTCATCGCCGCCATCCGCGCGGATGAGTACATCGTCGATGGCAAGGCCAAACCGCCCGCGCCTCCCGGCCGCGCCTCACTCGTGCGCTGTCTGGTGAAGGCCGACGCGCTCGTGCCCGCCGTCGCCGCCGCCTCGCTTGTGGCGAAGGTCCACCGCGATCGGCTGCTCGCGCGTCTCGCCGAGCAGCACCCTGAATACGGCTGGGAGCACAATGCGGGTTACGGGTCCGCCGCGCATCTCGCCGCCCTCCGCGTCAGCGGCCCCACCCCCCAACACCGCACAGCCTTCATCACCACCGCGCTCACTGGCGGCCAGAAGGCCCGCAAAAGCGGCAAGCATACATCCGTCGCTGCATCCGAATTGCTCTGCCTCGTTGAGCATGAGGATGCATAGCATCCGCCCTCTTCCAGCTACTCGCGATAGAGCGCAGTAGCAGACATGCGTTCACAACGGACTATGAAGGCAGCGGATGCGATTCCCAGCGTCTCCGCCGAGTGCTACTCCACGTCGGCGACTGACTCGTTTGCGTCAGTATCCTCTGTGTCAAACAGATCCATGTCCTCGCGGGCTTCGACGTTGATGCCAAGTCGGTTGAGCAATCCTTCGCAGAGGCTCGCCAGATAGGGAATCGGGTAGCGCTGGTAAGGACCGTGCGAATCGGAACCGGCGCTGACTACCAATCCGTGCGCGGCGGCAAACTCGGTATATTGCTCGATCTGCTCTGGCGTATGCGTCGGATAGTGTGCTTCGATGCCGTCGAGCGGAACGTCCGAGACGAGATCTTGCAGCAGTTGCCGGTCGTACTGTTGTAGCTCGCCGCCGCCACGGCCGGGATGCGCGAGCACGGCGATGCCACCATCTGCGTGAGCCGCCTCAATTGCGACCGCGATCGGCACCGAGAGAGAGCGATATCCCGCCTCGCGTATGCGTTCGAGCGCCGCGTCCATGCTCGGTGCGTAGCCATGTTCGTACAGCAGGCGCGCGTTGTCGATCGGACGAACGACGCTTCCCTCTTGAGACGCGAGCACCTCGGCTTGCCGCGGAAATTCGTGTCCCGCGCGCATGAGTTCGTCGTAGACGGAGCGCGTGTTCTGGAGTTGCCCTTCATATGTGCCGCGTGCGAGAGTAGCAAGCCTCCCGCCACGAAAGGCGGACGCGTAGCACAGGATGTGGGCGCTTAGCCCGCGCCAATTGGTTGTGATCTCCACTCCGGGCAGCACGGCGACACCGCGCTCGGCACCAAGTCGCCGCATCTCGTCGACGGTGTCTAGCCTGTCGTGGTCGGTGACCGAGACCAGCCGGAAACGGTGACCGGCCAGATAGTTAAACAGTTCGGTGGGCTGCCAGTGCCCGTCGCTGTCGATCGTGTGGATATGTAGGTCAACAGCAGCGGCCGGCGGTATGCTATCGAAATCGAACTCCATCGCTTGGGCCTCCCTTACGCTTGGTTACGCGAGCACGGCAGCATAGACCGCCGCGACGTTCTTCGCAACCTGTTCCTGCGTAAAGCGGGCCAACACGCGCTGGCGCCCAGCCGTCGCGTACCACTGCCGCAGACCCTCATCGCTGGCGAGCCGCAGCAGCGCCCCTCGCAGCGCCTCCACGTCGCCTTCGGGCACGATCACTCCCGCATCGCCTATGACCTGCGGAATCGCGCCGGAGTTCGAGCCGAGCACCGGCACTGCGCAGGCCATCGCCTCGACAAGCACGCGCCCGAACTGCTCCATCCAATTCGGCTGTGTAAGCGAAGGTAGAGCGAGCACGTCCACTCCGGCGAGCGCCTCCGGCACCTCCGAGGCGGCGACGGCGGGCGCGAATTCCACCCGGTTCGCGACGCCCTTCACTGCGGCAAGCTGGCGTAGCGCCTCGGCATCCGGCCCGCTGCCCAGTAGCCGCAACCGGATGCCCGGTGGCAAACCAGCCAGCGCCTCGATGAGCAGCCCGACGCCTTTGTAGAAGACGAGCCGGCCGACGTACCCGACAACTAGCCCGTCGTGTGGCTGGCGCGGACGAGGGGAGTAGATCGCGGGATCGACGCCATGCACCGAGAACCCCGAGACGGGTCCCAGATATCCCTTCGCGCGCACCACCTGCTCGGCCTCGGCCACCCCTGCGATGATGTGCGACGTGTGACGATAGTTGTACTGCTCCATCGCGGAGAAGGGGAACGGATAGCCGCGGAGGATATTCTGCCAGGCGACGAAGACCGTACGCGCGCCCACGACATTCGCCGCCCGCTGCGCCTGTGCGCCCGCCGGGTTGTAGGGCTCCTCGTCGATATGCACGATGTCTGGCCGCAGATCATGGATCGTGGAGCGCAGTCCCCGATAGGTATAGAAGTGATACTTGCCGTTGAAGCGCACGGACAGCGGGCACACCGCGTAGCCCGAGGTGTAGCGCGGCACAAACGGCAGCATCCGCCCGTCGTCCGACTTCCACTCGGGCGGCGTGACGAGCGTAAGCTCGATGCCCGGCTGCCGCGCGATCCATTCAAGCTGGCGTTGAGCGGTATCCGCGACGAATGTCTTCGAGACCACCGTCACCCGCATACGTGGCCCTATTCCCTTCGCTCTCTAGTCTCGGCGCGTGCCGGTGACGTCGGAATAGAGCCCGCTCGTCTCCGCCGCCACCTGATCCCAGCTAAACTTGCGGACATGCGCCAGCCCACGCGCCGAGATGTCGCTGGCGACGTCGGGCTGTGTGAGCACACGTGTGAGCGCGGCGCCGATGCGGTCGGGGTCCTCCGGGTTCACCAGGATGCCCGCGCTGCCCACCACCTCGGGCAGCGATGTGCGATCGGAGCACACGACCGGCGCGCCGCAGGCCATCGCCTCCAAAGGTGTCAGCCCGAAGCCCTCGTAGAGCGAGGCGAACGCGAAGCAGGATGCGGCACTGTAGAGCGCTGGCAGGTCTGCCTCATCCACCGGCGAGCATTGCACTCGGTCGGCCACGCCGAACATTGCTGCGAGCGAGCGCCAATCGGGAAACATGGGACTCGTACCGAGTCGGTTGGGGTCGCCGACGACGAACAGCTCCAGCGTCTTGTCGCCGATCTCATGGTACGCGGCGGCGAACGCGCCGATCAGTGTCGAGACGTTCTTGCGCGCGTCGATGCCTGTCGTCAACACAAAGCGCTCTGGCAGACCATACGTCTCGCGCACCTGCTGCAACCGTGCTGGGTCGGTGACCGGACGGTATGCCGACCCCGGCGCCTCGCGGATCACGACCACGCGCTCTTCCGGCACGCCCAGCAGCTCGATCACGTCCCGCTTGGTATAGTCGGAGACTGCGATGATGGCGGCGGCATGCTTCGCGGCGCGCGTGACGAGCTGCGAGTACGCCCGCGCCTTCAGCGACGCGCGATAGAGCGGCAGGCGCAGATTGATGACGTCGTGAATCGTGACGACGACCGGGATATCGGATGGGCGCACCGGCGGCGCGAAGTAGGGGATGTGCATCAGCCGGGCATTCACGGCGCGGGCGGCCTTCGGAAACGTCCGCTGCTCCCATGCGACCTTGCGCAAGTTGGCACCACCACGCTGCAACGCGACCGGCGCGACATCCCAATGGAACGACGAAGGAGTCTCAGGAACCTCGGGCAGCGCGCTCGGGCTGAGCACCGCGTACTCGTTGATGCCATCGACACGGCCAAGCGCACTCAGCAGATTATAGGTGTAGCGAGCGGTGCCGGTATGCGGCTCAAGCAGATAGAGGGCGTTGAACGCGACTCGCATGGCAGACTATCCAACTCTATTTGATGGGTTCCACGTCAACATCGAGCGGGCGCGGAAGAGGGCGCATCGGGAACGATCGGCGCATCCGACAAGGGGACCGCGCGGCCGGAAACAGCACAGCTAGGGTAGGATAGCATACTTCGTCGCGTGGCTAGGCAGTCGATGATCCAGGCGCCCCCAAACGTACCAGACATCCCAGACAAAGGGCGAACTGCAGTTCCATCGCATGCACGAAGAGGTCGTCCGTGAGATTATGCACGAGCAGGGCGGCCACGACGGCGGTGAACCCCAGCGCCAACGCCCGCGCCTCGACATTGCCAGACCGCGGGACCTCGGAGCGACGAATCGCGACCCAGCCCGCATAGAGCGCGGCGACGCAGAGTGCGAGAAACGCCAGCACGCCAGGCACGCCCGTCTCTGCCCCGACGTTGATGTAGTAATTGTGCGCGTGCCCGAGCGGCTCCTGCCAGCAGGCGACGTTGTAGTGGTAGTACGCCGCGTTATAGTTGCCCGCACCAACCCCCAGCAGCGGATGCGCGGCGAACATCCGCAGCCCAGCCACCCAGTGCGCCAGGCGCTCCATCGTCGAGAAGTTGGCGTTGTTCACCTGCCCGCAGAGCACCTGCGGGTCGAGCGTCACCTGGCTGGCGACTCGTCGCTGCACACTGCCTGGCAGTAGGCCCAGCACTGTCACCACGATGCCCACGACCACCACTCCAGCGCCGACAAGCCCCACGATGCGCGCTCGCTGGACTCCCAGCACGAGCAGCACCACGACCGCCGCGCCCAGTCCGAGGAGCGCCCCACGCGAGTCGGCGAATCCCTGCGCGACGAGCAGCAGCACCGACGCTGCTCCCGCGACCCAACGCTCACGCGCGTCGCGCCCGAAGAACACCAGCGCAAGGGCCAGCGGCAGCGAGAAGTTCAGGAAGCCGCCATAGGGGTTCGGCTGCGCGAAGGTGCCGAAGACGCGCACGCTCGCTCCACCTGGTCCCAGGTCGCCACTCGCGAGCACCCACTGCACATACCCCAGCACTGTTTCCGCGACGCCGGCTCCGATCAGCGCCCACGCGAGCAGCCGCGCCTCGCGCGTCGAGCGGACGAGCCAGATGGTCAACGCGACGACTGCCGTCACCTCAGACCACTTGAGCACTTCTTTCAGCGCCGATGTTCTGCTGGTGGCGATGACGAGCGAGAGGCAGATCACCGCGAGATACGCCAGCAACGCCGCGAAGACGAGCATACGTGCACGCTCAGCTCGCCACATGCGCCCCAGCGTCTCGATGACGTCGCCCTCTCCGGCAAACACCTCGCTCCGCGGCAGTCTGACAAGCCACGACAGCACCAGCGCGCCGACGATCAGGTCAGTCGGGCCGACGTTCGCTCCCGCCACCGATATCGAGAGCAGTGAGCCGAATGCCACCGCGAACGGCAGCAGCGCGAGTAGCCAGAGGGGTGCGACGACGGCGAGCGCGAGCACGACCAGAACGGTGATGAGCCACGCGCCAGCGACAGGGGAGCGAACGCCAAGAGCCGCGCCCCCAGCAATGGCGAGCGCGGCGAGGATGCCCCACCGGAGCGAGGTGCTCCGGACTGAAGCGGCTGTCATCATCCGACGTTGAGTGAAACGCATGGATCTTGCCGTGCGAGCTCGGCCTTGCACCACGCGATCGTGCGCACTAGGCCATCCTCCGGCGAGACCTGCGGCGTCCAGCCGAGCACCCGCTGGGCCTTCTCAATGTTCGGCTGGCGGCGCTCGGGGTCGTCGTGGCGCTTCGGCTCGAAGACGAGCTCCGATGAGGATTCGCACAGGTCGCGAATCAGCTCGGCCCACTCCAGCACGGTGTGCTCCTCTGGGTTGCCCAGATTATAGACCTCGCCTTGCGTACCGGGGGTGAACATCGCGCGCATCAGGCCATCGACCAGGTCGTCCACATAGCAGATGCTGCGCGTCTGGCGGCCACTACCGTGAATGCTGATCGGCACACCGCTGAGCGCCTGGGTGATGAAGTTCGGAATCATGCGCCCGTCGTCGAGCGCGTTGTGCGGGCCATACGTGTTGAAGATACGCACGATGCGCGCATCCGTCCCGTACTGGCGGAAGAACTCCATCGTAATCGTCTCGCCCAGGCGCTTGCTCTCATCGTAGCAAGCACGCACGCCGTTAGGATTGACGTTGCCCCAGTAATCTTCGTGCTGCGGATGCACCTCGGGATCGCCATAGGCCTCGGAGGTGGACGCCATCAGAAAGCGACCATTGCACCTGCGGGTCAGTTCCAGCAGGCGCATCGTCCCCTCCGTATTGACCCGAATGGTCTCGAAGGGGTACGACCAGTAGCCAACCGGGCTGGCCGGGCTCGCTAGATGGAAGACGACGTCCGCCTCGATCGAGTCATCGAGCGGCCGCGTGACGTCGTGCCGCAGAAACGCGAACCGCTCATTCGAGCAGAGCGGTGCGATATTCTTCTCGTAGCCCGTGAGCAAATTATCGACGCACAGCACCGTATGGCCCTCGGCAAGCAGCCGAGCGCACAGATGCGATCCGATGAATCCCGCGCCCCCAGAGACCAGAACCTTCAACGCTAAACCTCCACCCCGCGAGGCGTCTGCCCGCTCGTCTGGGCCTGGCATGCCTCTCTCGCACTCTGCCTGAACTGCGGCGATTGTACTCTCTCACGCCGGGCAGCGCAACGCGACGCTTGAATCGGGTGATCCGCCGCGCGCCTCGCATGCGCTGTCAGGCGGCGCGGCTACGCGGGTGAGCCTTCCTCGACGAACGCCCGCAGCCGCTCGATCGCATCACCCAATCGGGCCAGCGAGGTCTCGCGGCCAAGCACTTCCATCGTCTCGAACAGCGGCGGCGAGACCGTGCGCCCCGTCACCGCGACACGCATGCTGGTGAACAACTGCACGGGCTTAAGCCCCAGCTCGGCCACCAACTCGCGCATATGCTGCTCCATGACGGGCGCCGACCATTCGTCCAACTGCTCCAGAACGGCCAGCGCGCGGCTCAGACCGTTGAGGGTGCGCTCGGCGTCCATATTCTTCGCGATGAGCTGCGCCGGCTGGTACGACACTTCGCTCGTGAAGAAGAACTCGGTCATCTGTGGCGCCTCGGAGAGCAGCTTCATACGCTCCTGTTCCAGATGGAGCACACGGCTCGTGTACGCCGGATCAAGCGGGCGGCGCACACTATCGGGCAGGCCGCCCTCGCCGTGCGAGCGCTCCAGAAATGGCAGGGCGCGCGCGGTCAGCTCTTCGGGGGAGAGCTGGCGGATGTAGACGCCGTTCATCCAGAGCAGGCGCTCCTCGTCATAACGACCCGGCGATGTGCCCACACGGTCGAGCGAGAAGGCTTCGATTAGCTGCTCTCGCGTCAAGATATCCGACTTGTCATCGTACGACCAGCCGAGCAGCGCCATGTAGTTCAGCACGGCCTCGGGTAGATAACCACGGTCGCGATAGTCGAGCATCGGCAGCGCGCCGCGCCGCTTGCTGAGCTTCTTGCCGTCCTGCTTGCTCAGCACATCGGGCACGTGGACGAAGATCGGCGGCTCCCATCCAAGCGCGCGGTACACCAGCATATGCAACGGCGCGCTGGATATCCACTCTTCCGCGCGAATGACATGGCTGATGCGCATGAGGTGGTCGTCCACCATCGCCGCGAGGTGATACGTCGGGTAGCCGTCCGACTTGAGCAGCACCGCGTCGCTCAGGTTCGCGTTCTCGAACAAGATCTCGCCGCGGAGCGCGTCGCGCACGACCGTCTCGCCTTCATAGGGCACGGCGAGGCGCACGACATAGGACTTGCCCTCGTCGAGCTGGCGCTGAATCTCGCCAGGTGAGAGCAGGCGGCAATGGCGGTCGTAGCGTGGTGGCTCGCCGCGCTTCATCTGCTCCCTATTTACCGCCTCCAGGCGCTCGCGCGTGCAGAAGCAGCGATACGCGTGTCCCTCCGCGATCATGCGCTCGGCGTACTCGCGATAGATGTCCAGCCGCTGGGTCTGGAAGTAGGGCCCATACGGGCCGCCCACGACAGGCCCTTCGTCCACATCCAGCCCGAGCCAATCAAATCCTTCGAGAATGGCCTCGACCGCGCCCGGCACCGTTCTTGTGGTATCGGTGTCTTCGATGCGCAAGACGAACTGGCCGCCGAAGTGGCGCGCGAGCAGCCACGAGAAGAGCGCGGTGCGAAAACCGCCAATGTGCTGCAATCCCGTCGGGCTAGGGGCGAACCGCGTGCGAACGGCTGCGGTAGGCGTATCGGTCGACGCCGCTGGCGACGGAGAGGTCTGTATATCTGGTGTCATGCTCTGCTCCTAGCGAAGATGACAGCCTCGCCAGGCGAGGTGTACAATCCGCAAGCGGCCGCTTCTTCAGCGGGATAATATCGGTGCCACAGCAACTTTCCGTGTGGCTCGCGCGTTTTAGTGGGTTGGAACGATGTCAACGAGCGGGCGGGTAGGGGATTCCCGACAACGTCCTGATAAGCCCGCTGAGCGCGCATCCTTTCGCAGTCTACCCAGCCGCTGAGAAGCCTGTCAAGCGACGCTTCTCGGGCACGATAGCATACCGCATCGAATCGCAGGGAGAGGTGAATTCGTGGACAATGGAGGAAGTATCCTGCCGCCCGAGTCTCAAGAGCCAGAGCGCGACGCGGCACCCGGCCAGCATGAGCAGAGTCAGCCGGAGAGCGTCGGACAGAGCGATGTGATAGACGCACGATCCGACTCAGGCGGCGACGCGGATTCACAGCCTGCCAAGATGCATGATATCCCACCGGAGTCTCCGGCAGTCAACGCTCAGTCAGTTCGCGACACAGACGACACGGCGCTCGTGCCGCCTGACGCGAGTGCGGACAGCGACGACACCCTCCCTGCCGTCCCAGAGGACGACTGGCTGGCGGGGATGCCGACCGTGCCCTACAGGTATCCGAGCACCCCACGCCCTCGGGCGGTGCCCGCATACTCGTCGCGTGCGCGTAAACATCGGCACTACATTCTCTACCTGCGCAAGCAATCGCGCGGACGCCGGCTCGCCCAGAGCCGCACGCTGGTAAAGGTCGTCTGGGCCTCGGCGGCCGTCGCGGTTCTGCTGCTCGTCGCGGTGGTCGCGTCGGCGGCATCGGCCGCGGCGTCTTACTACCAGTCGCAGCAGACGGCGGTCGCATCGTTGAGCAAGACGGTCGCATCGAAGGATAGCGTCCGCATTTACGACTCCACCGGAAAACTGCTCTATGAGTTCAAGGATCTCGGCGCGCAGCACAGCATCTCGATCGCGCAGATACCGGTCACGGTCGTCAACGCGACGGTCGCCATCGAGGACCATACCTTCTGGACGAACAACGGCGTAGACTTCATCTCCATCGTGCGCGCCGCGCAGGCTGATCTCGCGAGCCACCGCACGGCGCAGGGCGGCAGCACCATCACGCAACAGCTCATCAAACAGAACATTCTCAACAGCAGCGACACGTTCTCGCGCAAAATCCGTGAGGCCATCATTTCGATCGGCATCACGACGCAGGGAACCTACTCGAAGCAGCAGATACTGCAGATGTACCTGGACTCGATTCCATACGGCAACGAGGCCTATGGAATCGACGCGGCCGCACAGAAATACTTCGGCTACCAGGACAACCCCGTGACGGGCGAAAGCGCGGCGCAACATCTCGACCTGGCGCAGGCATCGCTGCTGGCGGGCGTGCCGCAGAACCCGAACCTCAACGATCCATTGGCGCACTTTCAGACGGCCCACGAGCGGCAGAAGGCCGTCCTCGCTGATATGGTGCTCTACGGCTATATCACACAGCAACAGGCGAACGCGGCCTACGCGGAAGCCGCCCAGCCGAACTTCTTCAACGTGCAGTACGACAATACGAACCTCGCGCCGCAATTCGTGACGTACGTGCAGAACCAGCTCTCGCAGATGGTCGAGACGGGTCAGATCCACCTCTCGCGGTCGGGTCTGAACGTCTACACCACGCTCGATCTTGACCTGCAGAACCATGCGCAGCAGGCGATGAACAACCACCTGCACGGCAACGACACCGACGACTACGGACACGGCCTCATCCGCAACGACCACATCACGAACGCGGCGGAGGTCATGGCCGACCAGCATACCGGCGCGATCAAGGTCCTGCTCGGGAGCACGGATTACTACAGCACGTCCATCGACGGCAAGTTCGACGTCGCCACGCAGGGCTATCGCGGGCCAGGCTCGTCGTTCAAGCCGATCGTCTATGCCACGGCGTTCGAAAAGGGTTGGTTCCCGGCGATGACCATCTCCGACACGCCGACGGTCTTCTGGGACGCGGGCTCGGGCCAGCAGTACAAGCCGCTCGACTTCGACCGCGGCAAGTTCCTCGGCGAGGTCACGATTCGCTCCGCCCTGCAGAACTCGCTGAACATTCCGGCCATCAAAGCGATGCAATACGCCGGGTTCAGTGACGTACAGGCGCAGGCGGAACGCATGGGCATTACGGACGTGAAGGGCACCTATGGCCTCTCGACCGTGCTCGGCACGCTCAACGTGACGCCGATGGAGATGGCGCAGGCCTACACCGTTTTCGCCAACTACGGGCAGTACATCCCGCTCCACGCGATCGACAAGATCACTGATAGCGCGGGCGATGTGCTGTACCAGTATCGCGTGCCGACGCCGATCCAGGTGATGACCCCGCAGATCGCCTTCCTGATGACGAACATCCTGGAGGATAACAAGTCGCGCGCGGGTGACTTCGGCCCGTGCAGCCCGCTCTATCTGGACCCGGACCTCAACGGCGACTGCTACTATTGGAAGGCGCGCCAGGACTCGAACACCGCTGGGAGCTTCCCGACGTGGCCGTCGCCCAACGCCTGGCCCGCCGCCGTCAAGACCGGCACTGGTCAGGACTTCACCGATGACTGGACGTGCGGCTACACGATGGACTACACCACGGTCGTGTGGGCTGGCAACAACGACTACACGCCGATGTATCACATCGACGGCGTCACGGGAGCCGCGCCGATCTGGTACAACAGCATGATCTACGCGGAACAGCGCGACAACCATGCGAAACAACAGTTTCCTGTGCCAGCGGGCGTGCATCCGGCAACCTACACGTCCAACGGGGTGACCTCGACGGATTGGTTCCTCGATGGCCCAGCGCCGCAGTCGAATATCGGCAGCGGACCGACCACAGTGCCCTGCATCACCCTCCACAGCTTCACCGATCCCAACCCGTGGGACTACTGCTCAGGTGGCGGAGCGACGACTCCAGGCGCACCCAATCCCGCCAACCCCAACGGGTGACGAGGAATCACTACATCATACGAGAACGCGTGAGGCCCGGCAGAGCATATCTGGCCGGGCCTCATGCGTTGTGTGGTGGTGCGGCTGGCCCCCTCTCCCAGCCTCTCCCCCACCTGAAGGAGTCAGACGCGCAATTCCCCTCTCTCAGCGATATCTGGAGGAGGAGGTGGGGGCAGGCCAGCCAGCCAGCTCACTCTTGGTCGAAGAGTCGCTTGAAATCGCCGTCGAAGGCAGAGAGGAAGGCGCGCATCGAGAGCACGTCGTCGGCGCTTATGCCGCCACCCTGCGCCGTCGTAGGGGGAGCCTCGGCGTCTTCGGACGCGCCAGAGATGAGGATGTCGTCGACCAGCAGGGGAAGGTGATCGTCAGACTCGGTAGAGGAGGGTTGCCGGAAGGACACGAAGAAGATGTTGCGTCGCTCACACATCGGGCATGTCGCGAGCACGACCCAAGCGGAGCCGCGATGCGCTAGCACGACGAGTCCGGAATCGGCGTAGTGGCCCCCGCACGTCGCACAGGCTCGCGTGGCGAGACGCTCACGGATGATACGTTCGCGTGCGCGCACAGCGTACCTCCTCGCGACCATTCTGGCAGGCGGAGCAAGTCCCCATGCGCCGGTGCGTGGATCTAGTCCTGCTGTTTGCCAAACTCATCGAGCGCGTCCAGACTGTTGATGAAGTCGCGATAGACGTCGAGATTATCCGGCCCGCTCAACTTCTCACGACGCGTAGTGCCGGCCGGCTCATCGCGCTCGTCACTCGAATCGAGCGTGACACCAGCCTGCTCGAGCACCGACTCGGCAACCAGAATCGGCGCTTTCAGCCGTACGGCGAGCGCAATGGCGTCGCTCGGCCGCGAGTCGACCTCGGCATGACGGCCCTCGACGTCGAAGACCAGGCGCGCATAGAAGATATCATCCACCAGATC
Organism: uncultured Ktedonobacterales bacterium; assembly: GCA_964427535.1. GTDB lineage: Bacteria > Chloroflexota > Ktedonobacteria > Ktedonobacterales > JADMIN01 > CAYRVF01. The sequence continues at coordinate 10,303 of CAYRVF010000047.1, read as the reverse complement.
GTTGATGATGACGTTCGTCAACTTGCCACCGAGCTCGAGAATCACCGACTTGAGCAGATCATGAGTCAGTGGTCGTGGAGAGGTGGTGCCCTGGAGCTCCATCGCGATCGAGTAGGCTTCGGGGTTGGCAATCCAGATAAAGAGGTATCGCTCGGACTGCGTGTCTTTGAGGATCACCACCCGCTGGTTCGTCGCGAGATTGATGCGTACACTCTCGACCGACATCTCCACCATGCGGCTTGCTCCCTCCTCCGACCGGCTAGCGCTGGGATAATTGAGCCGGTGCATGACGTAGTCATTGTACACCCAAGCCAGATGAGCACGCAAATCAGAAATGCCGCCGTGCTCGCTGAAAGTCACGATTTTTTGCGGCGTCCGTCGCGCCCCTTCCGCTGATGCGCGGCGTGTCTCGGCGACGAGCGCGGCCCGCCAGCAACCTACATAGCAGTACATTGACAGAAGAGTTCGGTTTTGCTACACTGTAGAACGCGGGTTCTACGAGAAGGCGCGAGTCGGAGCAAGGGAGCGTCGGTATGGATAGCGATTTGAGCGAGCTGCAGCAGCAAATCCTCTCGTTTATTGAGCAATACACGAACGTCGAGACACGTCCGCCGACCAATCGTGAGATCGGCAAAGAGGTGGGCATCAAGTCCACTGGTCACGTCGACTACCATCTCAATATGCTTGAGAAGAAGGGCTTTATCATCCGCGAGCGCAAGAAGAGCCGGGGCATCCGCCTGATGAACCGCGCCCAGCCGGGCGAGCTGCTCGTCGCGGGCACCATTGCTGCGGGCGCGCCGCTCGACATCTTCGCCCCTGCAATGCAGGACACGCTCAATCTCGCCGCGCACACACGCGAATACGTGCTGCACGTGCGTGGACAGTCGATGATCGAGGACCACATCGACGACGGCGACTTCGTGTTGATCGACCGCGATGCCTACATCAACGACGGCGATATCATCGTCGCCGTCTGCCGCAATGCGAACAGTGAGGGCGGCGCCGCCACCCTCAAGCGCATCTATCGCGAGCGCGATCGCGTGCGACTGCAGCCCGCGAACTCCCAGATGGAGCCCATCTACGTGCCCGCCAAAGAATGGCTGGAAGAGTGGGAAGTCCAGGGGAAAGTGACCGCGGTCTACCGGCGCTACTAGCTAGCTCTACCCCGCCTGGCTCGCACACTCGCACACCTCGGCCGCGATGCGCTTTGCGTCGCGGCTTCGTGTTGTTCGCGACTCTTCACCACTCTTCACATGTTCCAAATAAGAGCGCGAGACGCGCTGAGGACGAATGTCACGCTCGCTTGCGTGGATGGCGAGGCTTATGCTACTCTGCGGTGGGTCCGCTGATCGCGACCAGAGAAATATGAGGCGGCAAGGATTCGGGCGGTGCGGCCTACACACATATACGTTCGCGCATCCGCCGCAGCTAGCGCGAACGTTGAGGAGTGAGCCTGGTGAGTATAACCCAGACTTTGCAGACTTTGATACAAAACTGGTATCTAACGTTGGGCTACGCCGGCATCGTCCTGGCGATGGCGCTCGAAAGCTGCTGTATTCCGCTGCCTAGTGAGATTGTCATGCCGCTCGCGGGCTATTATGCCTTCAAATATCCCGATCGGTTCTCGCTGGTGGGCGTCGGAATCGCCGGTGCGGTTGGCTGTGTCATCGGCTCGACGGTTGCCTATATTATCGGCGCAGCCGGCGGCCGGCCGCTGCTATTGAAGTATGGCAAGTACATCCTCATCTCGCGTGCGGACTCTGAGCGTGCGGACCGGTGGTTCGCGAAGTACGGTGCGCCGGTCGCCTTCTTCTCGCGCCTGCTGCCGGTCATCCGCACCTACATCTCGCTTCCCGCTGGCATCTATCGCATGAACTTCTTCCAGTTTGGGCTGTTCACGCTACTCGGCTCACTTCCGTGGACGTTTGCCCTGGCCTTCCTGGGATACAAGCTCGGCTCCAAGTTCGAGAGCCTTAGCACTGCCTTCCACGGCGCCGACCTGGTGATTGGCGTGCTGCTCGTCATCGCCATCGTCTACTACGTCTACCATCACATCACGAAGGATCGCCGGGCGGAGCGTCGGAGCACGATGGAGCAGCCGCCCGCTCGCGCGCGTCGCTAGTACCGTGACTCGCGTCGCTTCTCTGGTACACCCGTCATCGCGTCTCCCCGCAGGCAGGGGAGGCGCGATGTGTCTTTTCCGGTGGCGAGAATCGTAGCCGTACGAGGCTTGTCCCACACAGATATACTTCTACCAACGCAGGGCAACCTGAGCCACGCCGCACCGATGGCGCAACATATTCGGACTGGATGGCAGGATATGGCGAACAAGGCTCCACCCGCTCCTCCGACGGGGTCGTCGCAGTCACAGCGCCGGCCTCGCCGTCGTGGCCCCAGAGATGTCTGGACACGTCTCCTCGAAGAGACCGACTCCGCCATCTATGTGGTGGTCGGCATTGCGTTTCTGGTGGCCGCGATACTGTCGCTCCTGTTCGCCATCGCGAACCTTAGCATCACGATTTCGACACTGACGCAGAAGGGCCTCGGCGCGGCGAGCATTGGCGCCTTGGCAAACTCCATCATCAGCTTCGTGAGCGACTTGCTGCTCACGCTGATCATTCTCGAAGTGATGAGCACCGTCGTCAACTATCTGCGAACGCGAGCGACCAGCCTCAAGCCGTTTCTCTTTATCGGCATCATCTCGGCGACACGCGGCATTCTCGCCGTCGGCGCGCGCCTCTCCATCAGCGGACAAATCACCATCGTCGACACCGAGTTTCGCAACGATATGATCGAGCTGGTCGTCAACGCGGCGATTGTCATCGCACTCGGAGTGACCCTACGCCTGTTGGACGGCGTTGCCGACCAGCACCGTCAAGATACCGCTTCTCAAGACGACCTGGACACATTCGTGGAATGACCGGGAGCCGCTGATCAGCTCGTCGTCTGCATGGCGGCCAGATCGAGCGGCCTGACCTCGTACCAGTTGCGCCCGAGCTTCATCTCCACCTTCACGGGCACACTGAGCTTGATTGCCTCCGTCATTGCGCCGCGGACCAGATTACTCACTAGCTCGATATCGTCGTCCGGCACTTCGAGCACAAGCTCGTCGTGTACCTGCAAGATCATGCGCGCACGCAGGTCTAGCTCGTCGAGCTGCTGCTGCAGACGGATCATGGCAAGCTTGATCATGTCGGCATTGGTGCCCTGAATTGGCATGTTGATGGCCTCGCGCTCGGCCGCCTGGCGCTGCACGGCTGGCAGACCGGCGAGATCCTGGATGAGGCGTTTACGGCCCATCAGCGTCTGCACGAAGCCCTGCGTGCGTGCCTGATGCAGCGTATCTTCCACGTAGTGGCGCACCTGCGGGAAGGTCCGCTCATAGTTGCGAATGAACTCGGCGGCGTCGGCGTTGCTCATCCCCGTCACGCGCGCCAGCCCAAAGGCCGATTGACCGTAGAGCACGGCAAAGTTGACCGTCTTCGCCAGACGACGCTGATCGGGCGTGACGTTCGCCACATCCGTCTTGAAGAGCTGGGCAGCAGTGGCGGCGTGAATATCCAGGTCCTGCTCGAACGCCTCGACGAGCGCGGGCTCGCGTGTGATGTGCGCCAATATGCGCAGCTCGATCTGCGAGTAGTCTGCCGTCAGCAGATAGGTGCCGGGATCCGCCAGGAAGGAACGCCGGATGCGCTTACCGGCCTCGGTTCGCACGGGAATGTTCTGCAGGTTCGGATTCGACGAGCTGAGCCGCCCCGTGCTCGCGATGGTCTGGTTGAACGAGGTATGCACCCGATGATCGTCCGGGTCGATCAGCTCCAGAAGACCATCCACATACGTCGATTTCAGCTTGCTCATCTGGCGGTATTCGAGAATGCCGTCCACCACGGGATGCAGACCGCGCAGCCCTTCGAGCACCTCAGCCTCGACCGAATATCCGGTCTTGTTCTTGCGCCCGTGTGGCAGCTTCAGCTCACCAAAGAGCAACTCGCTAAGCTGCTTGGTCGAGTTAATGTTGAACTGATGCCCAACTGCCTGATACACATCGTCGACCAGCGCGCTCATCTGCTCTTCCAGTTCGCGGCCCATGCGCCGCAGGAACGCGGGATCGACCAGAATACCCGCCAGTTCCATCATGCCGAGCACCGGCACGAGTGGCACCTCGATCGTGCGGAAGAGCTCGTCCAGCCCGCGCTGCTGTAACTGCGGCTCCAGATGGTGCATCAGGCGCAGGGTGACGTCGGCATCCATCCCGGCATAGTCGGCAGCAGCACGCACCGGCGTCGCCGCCATCGAGATCTGCTTGCTGCCCTTGCCGATCAGCTCGGTGATCTGCGTCATCACGATGCCAAGGTTCTCGAATGCTTGCTCCTTGAGGCCAAGACCGCGCCGCCCCGGATTGAGCAGGTACGCCGCGATCATCGTATCGAAGCGCAGTCCACGCACCCATACGCCATGACGCGCGAGCACCATCATGTCGAACTTGGCGTTGTGCCCCACCTTGCCAACCGACTCGTCAGAGAGCACCGGACGCAACCGCTCGACCACATCCGCAATGGCGAGCTGCGGCCCCGGCTCCTCGCCAGTCGCCGTCGTCGTGTGCCCGACGGGGATGTAATACGCCTCGCCCTCGCCCGAGCTAAACGACAGCCCGACGATGCCAGCCTGCATCTCGTTCGTGGAGTCGGTCTCGAGGTCAAACGCGAACATGCCAGCGGACGCCAGCGATCGCGCGAGCACGTCCAGCGCCTCGGGAGTCCGCACGATCAGCGTATTTGTCCCTGTGGGGGTGGATGGCGTGGCGCGTCGCTCGGGCTGGCGCCTCTCAGGCAACGGCTCGCCCTCTTCGGCGAGCGCCTGCAGGTCCGACGCCTCGAACAGGCTGAGCTGCATCGCCCCGTCTGGCTCTGGCTCAGTGGCGTCTCTGGTGACGACCTCGCCTGAGGGGTTGAGGTCTACAGGGGTCTCCGTCACCTCGGACAACTCCAACATGGCCTCGCCGCTCGCATCCGCACGCCGAGGCAGCCGGTCAGCCAGACTGTAGAACTCCAGCTCATACATCAGCTTGCGGGCGGCGTCTGGATCGTAGCGCAGAGCGCGCGCGCCCTCGAGATCGAGAGTGATCGGCACAGTCCGTACGATTGTCGCGAGGTATTTGCTCTGCCTGGCCTGCTCGGCGTGTTCCTGCAACGACGCGCGCGCACGCGGCGGCAAGGCGTCGAGGTGTTCGAGGATGTTTTCGAGCGTGCCGAAGTCCTCGATCAACTTGGTCGCGGTCTTCTGGCCAATGCCGGGCACACCAGGGATATTATCGGACGTGTCGCCGACGAGCGCCTTGTAATCGACCAATCGCACTGGGTCGAAGCCGTAGCGCGCACGCACCGCGTCCTCGTCGAAATACTCGAACTCCCCCCGACGAGGCGAGCGGGCAAACGTCACCCGAATCCATGGATCGACGAGTTGCAGTGTGTCGAGGTCGCCCGTCGCGATCACCGTGCGGGTGTGCTCGCGCTCCGCCTGCAGCGAGAGCGTCCCGAGCACGTCGTCGGCCTCGTACCCGTCGATCTCATACACCGGAATGTTGAACGCGGCCACTACCTCGCGCACACGTGCGAACTGCGCGCGCATCGAGTCGGGCAGCGGCGGGCGATGCGCCTTGTATGGACCAAATGCTTTATGGCGGAACGTCGGCGTCGGCCGGTCGAAGGCGAGCGCAAGATACTCGGGCTTGATGTAGCGGAAGACATCCAGCAACATGCGCGTGAAGCCAAAGACGGCGTTTGTCGGCTCGCCGCTGGTCGTGCTCATCTCCTCAGGGAATGCGTGAAACGCGCGGTGATAGAGGGCATGCCCATCCAGCAGCACCAACGTTGGTACGTCGGCCGCTGGCGCTTCGTCCAGTCGTGCTCGCTCTTGTGTTTGGCCATCCGCCTGCGCTGCCTGGCTCATCGTGCTCCTCGCCTCTGTTGCTCGCCGCCCCCTACGCGCTCACCGCCCATGTTCCTTCAGTATACGCCACGCGGGCGCCTGCCCCACATCGAGGTGGCACCCGTCATGCACGTCCTGGGGAGAGCTGTCGCCGTCTGTCGTACGTCTATTCTGTTTGGGGCGCGTCAATCCGGCTACATGAAAGCGGGAGGTGGGTCACGGCGAGGCGTGCGTCCCATCCGCACCGACGAAACCGCGGAGTTGTTGATGCGAGACGCGTCTCGCCCACGCGCCTCAGCCTCTGCGCCCGCGCCGCAACAACCGCATGGCCTTGCCTGGAAGCTCACGTAGCCGTGCGCTGATCAGTGGCAACATCGAGCGCTGCACCTGATCGTACAGCGTCGCGACCTCGATGTCGCTCTCATCCGGCGCGATGCCTCCCCAGCGCTCTTGGGTATACCTGTCCGCGAGCAAGTCGAGCGTCGCCTGCTGCGTGGGAATGACGGTCCCCAGGCGCTGAGCGTACTCAGTCGGTGTCTGCGAGCGGCGTGGCGGCGCGCCAGCCCAGGCGCCCAGCCGCGCCACACGTGCGAACGCCATGGCGACGGGTGACAGGCCACGGTAGAGCGCCCGCCACCACATGAGGAACACCGCCGCCACCAGCAGCAACACCACGACCAGCAGCGTCAGGCCAGCGCCCGCCTCCACCACCGGCGATGCGGAGCCGCCAGCCGTCGCGCTATTGTTGCCGCCGTTGTCATGGACGCCGTTCGGCTTTTGATTCTGATTCGCGTTTGGGTTCACGCCCGGAGTCGCCTGCGCGGTGGAGCTTCCGGGGGTCGCGATCTGCCGGTTGAACTTGGCGAAAGTCTGCGTCGGCTCAAAGTTGATCCAGCCATACTTGCCGAAATAAATTTGGGTCCAGGTGTGCGCCTGTGTGCCACGCACGATGTAGCTCGACGTCTTCGGGTCGAACGTCCCTGACGCGAATCCACTCGCGAGCCGCGCTGGCATACCCTCGTAGCGTGCCATTAGCGCCATCGCCGACGCAAAGAGCGTGCAGAACCCGCGCTTCTGCTGCAGAAACCACGTCATCTCATCCACGTTAGCGGGCGGGTCAGGGTTGTGCGTGCTGTAGGTGAAGACGCGCAAATAATCTTCGAGCGCGACCGCCGCGTCATACATGTTCGACGTGCCCGCGACGGCCTGTTTCGCCGCGTCGCGCACCGCCGGTGGAATGTAGGACTCATCAGAAGGCAGGTACTCGTCGACCAGCGCCCGCGAATAATCGCCGCTAGTCCCCTGCGCCTGGTTCGGATAGGGCACCTGCCGCAGCTGATCTTCTGTGGCAATCGAGACATACCCCTGCGCGGTAACACGCGCCCCTTGGGGAAGAGCGGACTGCGCCTGCCACATGGTCGGCACGTGGGCGCTGCTGCTGAGGGAAACCGCGCTCGGCACGGTGAAGAGCGCCGCCTCGTCACCGGGCGCAAAGAGGAAGCCCTGCCCACCTTGCGGCACCTGATCGAACGTGACGCTGTAGGTGTCCAGTTTGAACGTGGAGGTCGACGACACCTGTGCGACGTTGGCAGCCACCCGATGCGGCGTGCTCGGCGTGGCCGACCAGTTCGAGACGCCGTCGTAGGAATCGAAGGTCTGCGTGAGCAGATACTGTGTGCTATCGTTGCCCACGGTCACAGTGTAGTGCAGAATCTGCTGCGTCGGCAGATCGACCGAGTTGGAGAGATGCAGCGACGACCCGAAAAACGCTCCAGCCTGTCCGGTGCCCTTGCCGGTGACACCACTGAACATGCCCGCGAGACGAGCTTGCAGGGCGTTCCACGGCGAGGTCGGCGAGTTGAAAGCCGATTGTAGCGCCTGACTGCCTGTTCCGGCTGGCAGCAGATACGCCAGCAACAGCACGATCACCGCGAAGATCGCGCCCGCCTGCATGAAATCCCAGCTCAGGTCGGGCGAGAAACGAATGCCGCGCATCCGCCACTGTCGGATGTTCTCGGCCAGTGTGAAGCGCACGAAGAGCAGCAGCGCGAAGAGGAGGAAGAGCAGCAGATAGATGTATTTGTCCGAGGTGGTGAAGTTCAGGTTGATGAGTAGGACTACGATGTTGGCCAGCACCGCCAGCCAGGGCCGTCGCGCACGCAGCACCAGCCACACGCTCAGGTATGCGAGCACGAGCGTCAAGATCGCCAGAAACAGGACAAAGACGGCGTTGTCGTTGCTCTGACCGCCGCGCAGGAGAGAGATCCGTACCCATCGTACTGTATGCGCCCAAAGCGCACCCATGTCGCCGTCGAGCACCTCGCCAGCGGTCGCGTTGAACGCGTAGAAGATGCCCAGCCCGAGCGCGAGGCAATGGACCACCCCATGCGGCAGCCGTCCCTGTTGCACCGCGACATACCCGAGCACCAGGCCTACAAACGTCGTGCCGGTCAACACGTGCAGACCTGGCGCCAGCGGCGGGGTGACGCTCTGGATGCTGGCGATCGTGATGAAGACGATCAGCGCCAGCAGAATCAGCGTGAGGAATCCATCGTCGGGCTTCCAGCGAAACCAGGGCTGAGGGGTGCCGTTCGAGCGCCTCTCCTGCTCAGTTCGAGGCATTCGCGTCGAGGTCTGCATCGAGTCGCTCTCCGTTTCGGACGGGCCTCAGCCGGAATGGCTAGCGCGGACCCTGTTCGAGCACATGCACCAGCGGATCTCCGCGCTGCACGCCAATAGACGGCACACCAGCGGCCGAGAGCATGTTATGCGCCCGCGTATTGTCGCCAAAGGCGGTGTCGAACGTGCTGGGATCGAGCATCACGACGACCGGCCGCACACCCCGGCGCTGCAGATGGTTGAGCGCCTGGGGCCAGTCCAGGTTGGTCGACGGTGTAATGACGACGAGCACCGTATTGCGGGTCAGGCGTGTTCCCTCCGCGGTCAGTGTCTCGGCTAGCGGCGCCGCCACGTCGGGCCGGGCAACCGCGAGTTGTTCGAGGGTGCGCTCGAGCTGCCGCTCGCCCCGATCCAGCGGCAGCGGCGCCTCTCGGGACCCGCCCACCGTCAGCCCGACCGCGAGCTCCTGCTGGCGCAGCAGATAGGCGGCGATGCTCGCGGCGATCGTGACGCCGTACTCTTCGGTGGAGCTCTCGCCTTCGCCCGCCTGCGCGCCGCGATCAAGGTCGAGGAGAATCACAACGTCGATCGTGGGGTCGAGGTCGAACTCCTTCACCATGAACTGTCCGGTGCGCGCCGTGCTCGGCCAGTGGATGCGCGTCAGCGCGTCGCCGGGCACGTACGAGCGCACCGTGACGACGTTGGTCGTCGTCTGCAGCGACCGTTGCGAGCCGCGCCCTCTGCCGGGCATCATACCTGGAAACAGATCGAGCGTCGCCAGTGGCAGCACGGGCGGCAACACCAGCAGTTCTTGCTCGCGCGCGAGCAGCAACTCGTGGCGGAAGAGGCCTAGCGGGTCGCCGGTCGTCGCCGTCACCGGGCCGAGCTGATAACGTCCGCGCTGGCGACACATCGTTTTGGCGCGCCAGGCAATCCGCTGGTGTGGCCCCACACTGGAGACATAGCCCGCGTGATGCCCAGGCAACGTCGAGCCGTCGGCGACCTGCACCCACAGCTTGGGCAGAAACGAGTGGTTTTCTAGCGCGAGGTATTCTTCGAGCCGCTCGCCGACCTGAGCACGCCCACCGAGCGCGGACCGCGAGAACGTCAGGCCGCTGGTGCTCAGGCGCAGCCACACGACCGACAGCACGAACGCGGCGCCGAGGGCATAGGTGAGAATCCAGAACGGCTGCCACCCATTGAAGACGGCGAGGACCCACATCAGCAGCGTGATGCCGACAAGCTGCCATGCGCGCACGGATTATCGCCTTCCGTTGAACGAGCCGGCGCCGCCCGGCACGGGCACGCTGCCCAGCACTTCGTCGAGCACCAGGCTGGCGGTCACGCCGCGCACACGAGCGGCCGGCGCGATGATCAACCGGTGCGACAGTGCGGGCTTGACGAGCGCCTTCACGTCGTCGGGCGTGACGTAGTCTCTGCCCCGTAGCGCCGCCTGGGCCTGCGACGCGCGGAAGAGGGCGAGCGAGCCGCGCGGGCTGGCGCCGAGATACACGTTAGAATGCTTGCGTGTCGCGTCCACAAGCGCGACGATGTACTCACGCAGCTCGCGCTCGACGCGCACCTCGCGAATCTCCGTCTGCATGGCCGTCAGCTCATCGGCCGAGATGATCTCGCTCAGCGTATCGACCGGGTGTCTATGTTGCAGGCGGTCGAGAATCTCAACCTCATCCGCGGGCGACGGATACCCCAGACTGATGCTGAGCATGAAGCGATCGAGCTGCGCCTCCGGCAGCGG
>CAYRVF010000046.1:35166-35405 GCA_964427535.1 uncultured Ktedonobacterales bacterium | reverse complement strand
CTCCAGCACTGAGATGTCGAACGTGCCGCCACCAAGGTCGTAGACGGCGATGCGCTCGTCCTTCTTCTTGTCGAGACCGTAGGCCAGCGAGGCGGCCGTCGGCTCGTTAATGATGCGCAGCACTTCGAGACCGGCAATCCTGCCCGCGTCGCGGGTGGCCTGGCGCTGGGCGTCGTTGAAGTATGCCGGAACGGTGATGACGGCCTGCGTAACACGCTCGCCCAGATACGCCTCGGCGT
>CAYRVF010000046.1:0-35156 GCA_964427535.1 uncultured Ktedonobacterales bacterium | reverse complement strand
TGATTTCTGGCGGGCTATACTGCTTGCCGCCCGCCTCGACCCAGGCGTCGCCGTTGCTGGCGCGCACGACCTTGTAAGGGACGAGGCGCTTGTCCCGGTCGACCTCGGGGTCGTCATACTTGCGGCCCATGAAGCGCTTGATCGAAAAGACGGTGTTCTCGGAATTCGTGATTGCCTGGCGCTTGGCGACCTCGCCGACGAGCCGCTCACCGTTCTTGGTGAACGCGACGACGGACGGCGTGGTGCGACTGCCCTCGGCGTTCGGGATGACGACCGGCTCGCCACCTTCCATGACGGCGACGCAGCTATTGGTTGTGCCAAGGTCAATGCCAATGACTTTGCTCACAGAATCTCCTCCTCAAAGACTCGGAGTAAGGATACGAATCGTGTGTCGCGGGGTGCTTTCGCGCCGCCGCTCGGATACCTCTCTGCATGCGTTTCGCGGAATGTATCGCACGCTTTCAAATACGGATGCTCGCGCGCTGGGTTTCGTCTGGCTATGGCGCCGGCCCAGCCTCCGACGACTCGCCGGATGACGACTTCTCAGCGTCTTCCGGAGCAGGTGTCTGCTCGGGTGTCCGCGCAATCTGCACGAGCGCCGGACGCAACAGAAACTCGTCGAGCATGTATCCCTGCTGCAGCACGATCGCGACGTGCCCCGCCGGATACTCCGCGCTCTCGACCTCGCCGATAGCCTGGTGGCGCGCCGGGTCGAAGGGCATGCCGGGTGCCACGTCAATCGCGGCGATGCCCATCTGCCTCAGCGCGCCGCGCAACTGGAGATCGACGAGGCTGATGCCATCGATCCAGGTGAACCCCTTGAGCGTTGGCGGCAGTGTATTGAAGGCACGCTCGAAGCTGTCGAGCGCGTTGAGCACCGGCGCGACGGCTGCGGCGAGCAGCAGCCGGTCTTGTTGGTCGCGCTCTTGCTGGCTGCGCCGCTTGTAGTTGGCGAAATCGGCCTGGGCGCGCTGCCAGCGCTGCATATAGTCTGTCGCGGCGGTGCGCTCCTGCTCGATCTGATGCTCCAGCTCTGCCACGCGGCTTCGCAGCTCGTCGGCGCTTGACGTCGCCTCCGTGGCCTCGGTCTCGGTCGCGGCGATGGTCTCGCCGGTCTCTTCTGGTGCGTTCTCAGTCATTCCCGCGATACTCCACGCCACTTGTGTACGTTGGCCATACGCTAACCCAGCAGGTCATTCAATAGCTGTGTCATGTAGCGGACGATGGCGACGGCGCGCCCGTATTGCATTCGGGTCGGGCCGACGATGCCAAGCATGCCGCCGAGATGCCCCTCACCGCCGTAGCGCGCGACGACGACGCTCAGGTCTTTGAGCGCCTCTGCTCCGCTCTCGCCGCCGATGATCACCTGCACGCCGTCAGCTGCCATCACCTCGGGCGCCAAGGCCGGAAGGAACCGGCTACGCTCCAGCGCATCCACCACCTGGCGGATGCGCTCGGAGTCGGCGTGGGCGAAGTCTTCGCGCTGGAGCAGCGCGCCGATGCCTTCGCGGTAGAAGGTGTCGGGCGAGAAGACGTCGTAGGTGGTGAGCAGCCGCGCGAGCGACTCCAGCACGACGCGTTCCTCTGGCGAATACCGCTCGCCTTCGGCGGCGATGTAGTCGTCCACCATATCGGCGGTCGTATCGTAGAGGTGCTCGTTGAGCCGGTGCGCGAGTCGGCTCAGCTCCTCCTGGGTCACCGGCGTGTCGAGCACGAGCCGCTCCTGCCGGACGGCGCCGTCGTGCAGCACGAGCACGATCAGCACAAGCATGTCGTCAAGCGAGAGCAGCTCGAAATGCTTAAGTCGCGCCTCGGCCGCCCTGGGGACCGAGATCACCGCCGCGCTCTGCAGCGCCTGCGCCATGATGGAGGCGGTCAGACGAATCCACTCGTCGAGCTGGTGCTGCACCTGGTAGAACTGGTGGCGGATGAGGCGTTGCTCCTCGATCGCCAGTTCCGACTCGCCCATCAGCCGCTCGACAAAGTAGCGATAGCCGAGATCGGTGGGCACGCGTCCAGCCGAGATGTGCGGCTGCAGGATCAGGCCAAGCGCTTCCAGGTCGGCGAGCTCGTTACGCACGGTGGCCGCGCCGTAGCCTGCACCATGTACTGCGGCGAGCGTGTCGGAGAGGTGTTTGGACGCCACGGGCTCGCCGGTGCGCACATACTCCTCTACCAGCGCCCGCAGAATCGCCTCCTGACGGGCACTGAGCTCGGCCTTGGGCTGCATCGCTCGCCTGACCGCCTTCCACTCCATTTGAGCACCCACTGTTAGCACTCGTGATACCCGACTGCTAACATGAGCACTGTAGCATCCGCTAGCAGTCGTGTCAAGAGAGTGCTAAGCTCGCTTGGATGGGCCGCGGCCGCCCTTCTGTCGGGCAGCATACCGAGGAAGCGGCCCACAGCATGGCGCGGCGATGCGGAGAAAAATGTATCGTGATGGGAGCGAATTTCTGCACACGCGCCGTGAGTCTGGCACGGAGTATGCCAAAGAGTATACGGCTATGGGCACCTGGGTGGTGCTTCGGTCAAGCGATTGGTGCCGCGTGTCGGCCTGTTCTGTTTGAAAGCATGAGAGACACATGAGCGCTGCGCACCAAACACAGACCGAGACCCCGCACTCCAGGCCAGAGAAGTGGCACATTCACATGTTCGACGATACTCCCTCGAGACTGTCCGAGGTCGGCGAGTACGAGCGTCACACGAGTGGTGACGGCTACATGCGAGGCGTCGCTCCTGATCTAGATCGCCCTACGGTGCTCGTCGTCGACGACGAGCCGAGCATCGCGGGCCTGCTCGCCGAGTTTTTGGAGGGCGCCGGGTATCGAGCGCTCACCGCGAGCAATGGCCGCAACGCGCTGACCATCGTGCACGCCGTGCATCCTGAACTGGTGCTGACCGACTGTATGATGCCCGATCTGGACGGCGTAGGCTTGCTCGAAGTGCTGCGGTCGGAGCCGGGCACACGCGACATCCCCATCATTCTGATGAGCAGCGCACGTCCGCGCGGGAATGCCTTTGGAGATGTCCCCTTCCTCGAAAAGCCATTTGACCTGGACACAGTGCTCGATTTCGTGACCATCTATGCCGCAGAGCCGCGTTCATAAACGCCCGATTAGACCGTTCAGGGTCGCTTTTCTCGCATACTCGCTCTGAACATGACGGGACCTCATCCACATGGATGAGGTCCCGTTCTCGCTCGGTGCGGTAGAGCTACCCTGGCTGCGTGCCGGTGATCGAGGTGTCCGGAGGCACGACCTCCTGGCGGTCACGCCGGAATCCAGCGGCGATCGCTTCGTCCTCGCTCGCGAAGTAGATCCGGTTCTCCTCCTCGGGCAGATGGTCGGTGTCGGAGGCGTCATGATAGACCATCGTGTGGACATTGCCGACGAAGGGGGCCGCCTCGGCTTCCTCGGGCGTGTCGATGAGCGGGAGCGAATCGAGATCGGTTGCGACTGGTGCGTTCGCGCTCTCAGTGGCGCCAGGAGGCGCCGCTTCGGCGGCAGGGACGGCTCCCGGCTCTGGCATCCCTGGCTCGACTACCTCGGCGGGGCCGAATGATGTGACGTTGGGTACTGTCGGTTCGTCGGCACCGACACTAGTCGTGAGCGCGCCGCCTGAGAGAGATGCGGCCGTGTCTGCCGAGGCGGCATCTCTGGCTGTGGAGGCGGTTGTAGACAGTGCGTGAGGTCCGTTGTGGTTCGTCGCGGCGCGGCCCTGCCCGTCCGTCCCTCGATCTGGCGTCAGCGGCAGCTCGACCAGCGGTTCCTCCTGGGCGGCCATCTGGCGACGCACGATAAAGTACGCGGTCGCGCCAGCGGCGACGAGCCCCACCACGACACCCGAGACCCAGAGGCCGGTCCGGATGGCGTCCGCACTGGCGCGCTGTGGCACGGGCGCCTGGGGCGGCTGCTGTGGCGGGCGGACAAACCGTGCCCGAATGCCCTGCAGCGAGGCCTCCGCCCGCTCGCGCTGCGCACGGGCCTGTGCAGTGAGTCGCAGATCACGCCAGCGGGCGATCAGCGGGGCGACCGCGGCCGCAGAGATGACGCCAGTGCGAAACCAGTTTGTCTTCGCCGAGCCGAGGCTCTCAAGTCGATTCAGTTGCTTCATCAGTCCTCACCCCTTCCTCATACGTGAAGACGCATGGGACGCGTTGCTGGCCTCGAATAGCCCATCGCTATCAGGCTGAGCATTCGGAGCACATCACATGCCACCCCGCCGGGAATATCTCGCATCGGGACAGTGGGTCGCGCGATACACCGCGGAGTCGGGCTTCCGCATCGAAGCATACGGTCATTGTGCCTCGCAAATTGGGGTCAGCGCCAGTGGCGAGAGGTATTCCTGAGCGAGTCTGCGGAGGACGCGTGCGCGGCTGGCATAGATACCGCTGGAAACCTACCTGGGCCGGTCGTGCGTGGCTCGTGCGTACCGGACCCAACGTCCGCGTCGATGCGCCTTGACACGCACGCACCTGCCACGTACAGTGTGCCGGGTGTGGCTAGGAAGACGGCGACGAATCGCATGCAATGGCTTTCGCGCCTGGCGACGTACACCTGCTCGCCAGCCACGGCCTCTTCGTTTCATGGGGGAAACGCGGTATGAGCATTCGGAAGGCTGTCATTCCGGCCGCTGGGCTGGGCACGCGGGTGCTTCCCGCGACGAAGTCGATCCCAAAAGAGATGCTGCCTCTTGCCGATAGGCCAACCATCCAGTATATCGTGGAAGAGGCTGTGGCGTCGGGCATCGAGCAGGTCGTCATCGTGACGAGCCGCACGAAACGCGCGATCGAAGATTTCTTTGACGAGACGCCCGAGTTGCAAGCCATTCTGGAGCGCAAGGGCGATACGACGAAGCTCGACGCCCTCCGACATATCGACACGATGGCGCAGTTTGTCTACACGCGCCAGCAAGAGCCGAAGGGTCTTGGCCACGCGGTGCTTATGGCGAAGCCCGCCGTCGGCGACGAGCCGTTTGGCGTGCTGCTTGGCGACGACGTGGTAGATAATCCCGGTCGCCCGGGCCTCGGCCAGCTCATCGACGTTGCCGAGCGTCATGGCGGTTGTGTGCTCGCGGTCATGCGTGTGCCACGCGAACAGATCTCGCGCTACGGCATCGTCGCACTGGAGCCCGATGGGTCGCTGGATAGCCGTACGCACCGTGTACGCGCGCTCGTCGAGAAGCCAGCCGTCGAGGAGTCGCCCTCTGATCTGGCGATCATTGGGCGCTATGTGCTCTCGCCGAGCATCTTCGCCGCGCTCGAACAGACACAGCCCGGTGCAGGCGGGGAGATCCAGCTCACCGACGCGCTCAGTGCGCTGCTGCAACGCGGCGAGCCAGTGTACGCCTATGAGTTCGAGGGTACACGGTACGATACCGGGGACCCGGTGGGGCTGCTGACAACCTCGCTTGCCTTCGCGCTCAAGCGGCCCGATCTCGCTCCAGGTGTACGCGCCTTTCTGCGGACGCTGAATCTGGACGAGCCGCCCCGCAACGGGCATACTAGCTAAAGGTACGCGAGCATCGCCGAGCCGCGGCGACGGAGAGCAGTGAGGAGGAAATATCGTGGATGGGCAGCAGCGGGAGACATTGCCGCTGGCCGGCCGGGTCGCATTGGTTACTGGCAGCAGCCGCGGCATCGGGAAGGCGACCGCACTTCATCTGGCGCGCCTCGGCGCGGATGTGGCGGTGAATTATCGCAGCGATGACAGTGGCGCGGCCGAGACCCGCGCCGCGATCGAGGCGATGGGCCGCCGGACGATTACCGTGCGAGCCGACGTGAGCAAAGAAGACGACGTCAATCAGATGTTCGCCGAGGTGCAGAATGCGCTCGGCAATGTCGCGATACTCGTCAACAACGCGGGCACGACCAACGACACGCTGATTTTGCGCATGAAGCTCGAAGATTTCGAGGGCGTGCTGCAAGCGAACCTCGTCTCGGCGTTCCTTTGCACGCGCGCCGCACTGCGCACGATGCTGCGCGAGCGCTGGGGCCGCATCGTCAACGTCGCCTCGATCTCGGGGTTGCTCGGCCAGACCGGCCAGGCCAACTACTCGGCGTCGAAGGCCGGCCTGATCGCGCTGACCAAATCGACCGCCCGTGAGGTGGGCAGCCGGGGCATCACGGCTAACGCGGTGGCGCCGGGCTTCATCCCCACCGAGCTGACGTCGACCGTGGGCGAGGACTTCCGGAATTATTATCTCAACATGACACCTCTTGGTCGTTTTGGCACGCCCGACGAGGTCGCCGCGGCGATCAGTTTCCTGTGCCTGCCTGAGGCGGGCTTCATCACTGGGCAGACCATCGCCGTGGACGGCGGCATCAGCATGCACTAATGGACCTCTCCCCAACCCCCTCCCCTCGCAGGGGAGGGGTCGCTGCCGTTACCAGTGTTGCGCGATGTGCTGCCGTCCCGGTGTGTGCTTGGGTGTTCGCACGCTATCGTAGCAACTGTGTCATTGGCAGACTCGCTCGCTTGCGACACTGTGGGTGTGCGTGTACAATCGCGGGTAAGGCGCTTGTCAACGGGGTAGAGCGCCTCTAGCGCGGTGCGGCGAACCGAAGCAGAAGGAGGAAATCGGAGCAGGCGAATGGGCGCGGGCTCCGAGAGGTCTATGGCGGAAGAACGCAAGATTCGTGTGCTGGTGGCGAAACCGGGGCTCGATGGCCACGATCGCGGCGCGAAAGTGATCGCACGAGCGCTCAGGGACGCTGGCATGGAAGTCATCTACACTGGCATCCGCCAGACGCCACAGATGATCGTCGAGGCGGCGATTCAGGAAGACGTGGACGCGATTCTGATGAGCATTCTCTCAGGGGCGCATATGGCCATCTTCCCCAAGGTGATGGATTCGCTCCGCGACAATGGCGTCGACGATGTACTCGTCATGGCGGGCGGCATCCTGCCCGATGAGGATATTCCGGAAATCGAGCGGCTGGGCATCAAGGGCAACTTCGGGCCGGGGACACCGCTGAGTTCGATCATCGACTTCGTGCGCCAGAATGTGCGTCCCGAGCGCCTCTCGCACGACCTCGCGCCGATCGCCCAGCCGGGTGTGCCGGTCGACCAGGCTCCCGCGCAGGGCGCCCCGGCGGAGGCGTAACGCGCATATGCCGACACAAGACATCGTGGAGCGTTTGATCGCCGGAGACCGACGCGCGCTCGCCCGCATCGTGACGCTCATCGAGAACGGCTCGCCCGACGCCCGGACCATTCTGGCGCGACTGCACGCGCATGGCGGGCATGCTCACATCGTCGGCTTCACGGGCTCTCCGGGTGCGGGCAAGAGCACGCTCGTCATGCAGCTTGCGCGTGAGTTGCGGCGGCGCGACCAGCGTGTCGCGATTCTGGCGGTAGACCCAAGCAGCCCGTTCACCGGCGGCGCGATCCTCGGCGACCGCATTCGCATGCAGGAGCTGGCGGGTGACCCCAACGTCTTCATTCGGAGCATGGCGAGTAGGGGCAGCCTTGGCGGGCTGGCGGCATCGACGCGTGATGTCGTGCGCGCGCTCGACGCGGCGGGCTTCGACACGGTCATTATCGAGACGGTGGGTGCGGGGCAGGCCGAAGTCGAGATCGTACGCGCCGCGCAGTCGGTGGTCGTCGTGACAGTGCCCGGCATGGGCGACGACATCCAGGCGATCAAGGCGGGCATTCTGGAGATCGCGGATGTCTTCGTCGTCAACAAAGCGGACCGGCCCGGCGCGGACCAGACGGCCTCGGAGCTGCGTATGCTGCTGAGCCTGGATGAGCACCGCGGCGAGCGCGCCTGGCGGGTGCCGATCGTGAAGACCAACGCGATGAATGGCGAGGGTGTGGCGACGCTCGCCGACAGACTGGCCGAGCACATTGCGGCGCTGCGAACGTCGGGGCAACTTGCCAGCCGAAGCGAGCGACAGGTGCGCAGTGAGATGCTGGCCTTGTTGCAGCAGGCCCTCATCGCGCGCATCGAGGCTACCATCGGCGCGGAAGAATGGGACCGCCTCATCGACGAGGTGGTCGAGCGCCGGTCCGATCCCTACTCGGCGGCGGCGACGCTTGCCCAGCGCATTGGTCTGGACGATCGCGAGCCCGCGACGCCCTAGCGAGAGGGCGCCAATTGCGGCCATCTGGTATCTCGCGTCAGTCTTGCGGCAGAGAGAGAAGAGGGAGGCGACCATGCCAACGAATGCCAAGCCTGCTGCCAAGTCTGCTGGCAAATCCGCTGCCAGGCCTGCCGCGCCGCCTCAGCGTGGTCCGTCGACATCCCGGATACACCGGCTGATTGCCTACGTGGTGCTGGCGCTGGGCTATGTGATCGCGATCTTCGCCACCGTCGCGGGTATCGCGGGTGGAACGGTCATCTCGGCGGGCACGTATCTGCTCTTTTTGATGTTGGTCGCGGTTCTCTATGTCGATGCCAGTGGATTCTTTACGCTGCGCGGCCTGCTCTCGTACGCCGGGAAGCCGGCGGCGGTGCGTGTCGTCATAGGGATCGTGCTGGTCATTCTCTCACCGGTGCTGCTGGCCGTGTATTTTGCGCGTGCGCTTCGGAACCCCTAGCGCACATCGTCACGCACTGGCCCCCTTCTCCTTAGCCTGGGAAGGGGGCTTTTTGGTGTGCGTGTGTGCTCGGCTGGCGGGCGGGCGAGGCATGCCTCGCCTCTATAAACGCGGGAGAGTGGTGATTCCGTGGCCAACACAGCGGGGATAGCAAAGATGCGACAGGAGTAACCGTATTTGGTGATTGTGGAATAGACGATAGGATGCTACGCTTGCTGACATGCATGGTTGACTGATCGCATGGAAGGAGCATCGCGTGCCTGTTGTCCTCCCTGCCCCGTATGTCGCGCTTGGCGACAGCCTGACCCACGGCATGCAGTCCGGGGGGATCGCCTGGCACTCGCAGAATTACTCCTATCCCAAGCTGGTCGCCGATTTCTTAGGCGCGCGGCCGTTCGCTCAGCCGATGCTGAAGGGCTGGCTGCCAAAGCAGGCGTCGCAGGGCCAGCCTGGCACATGGGTGGGAAGCCCGCCCAATATGGAGCTTGTGCTGCGGCGCGCCGAACTCTCGGTCAGCGGTGCATCGGGGAAACCCGCGCCTGATCCAGGGTCGTGGCGCGAGCTGCACGACGAGGTCGAGGGCGTCGTCGCCGCGCTGCGCGAGGCCATCACGGATTACATCCGCGCGGTGGAAGATGCGACCCCCGCCGACCTGCTGGTCGAGGCGCCGCCGGCGAGCGGAATGTATCAGAATCTCGGCGTCTTCGGCTTTAATGTGCAGGACATTTCCACCACCAGCTACGTGCAGGCCACTGCCGGAATGCGCCCGTCGTTTCGCGGGCAGATCGCCCGGATCGCGCGCCATGTGATCGAGGGTGCGGCCCCTGCTCTCGCGGTTGGGGGGAACGCGCATCCGAGCGTGCTCGAAGCGCTGAGCCTCTCGCTGCTGACCGCCGTCGGCAACGACTTCGGCGCGCGCCTCAACGCGGAACGTGTTGGCTATGTGCTGGGCAGGGGGCATCGGACCGCGCTCGAGACGGCACGTGCCCAGCAGCCCCGCATCGTGACGCTCTGGATCGGCAACAACGACGTGCTCTCGACGATGACGAACGCGCACATCTGGGACGGCGACAGGCCGCTCTACACACCCGCCGACGTCTTTCACGACCGGATGGCGGCGCTCATCGACGCGATTCTCGCCTTTGAGTCGCGCCCCTGCATGTTCGTAGCCACGCTGCCCAGCCCGACGGCAAGCCCAAACCTGCAGCGCAGCCGGCTCGGTCACTGGAAGTCGATGCTGCCATCCGCGGCATTTCTGCTCGACGGTCAACTGCTGGAACTGGAGGCCATAGTCGGGCAATACAACGAGTCGATCCGCCAGCTTGCGGCGGAGCGTCCGGGTCGGGTCTGGGTGGTGGACGTACATGCGCTGCAGGAGCGGATGCAGCGCGGCACACGGTCGAACGCCGAGGCGACGCGGCGTGTGGTGGTACATGCGGTGCGCGCGGGGCACCTGACGATGCGTGGAGCGGAGGCGGCGCTGGGAGCGGCGCGCGCTGGCAACCTCCACACCATCCGCCACGCGCTGGACATCGACGCGCAGCTCGCTGGGCGGTCCTTCACGGAGATTGCAGCGCTGCCACCGGACAGGTCGGGCGCGACACTCGCGAACGAGGCCTTTACGGCGCGGCCGGGCGCTCCGGACGTCGATGCGTTCGTCGTGCGCCTCGCCTCAGGCGAGACGTACCGGCTGACGGGCGAGTTTCTCGCCGCGGGGGACAACGGGCGCATCCTGCAGGGTGGGTCCGTCAGCCTCGACTCGATGCACCTGACGAATTCCGGCTATGCATATGTCGCGCGCGAGTTCTTGCGCGTGCTGTATGAGGCGGACGCACACATGCGCGGCACGGTGCTACGCGGGCTGCCGGGTCAGCAGAAGTCGCTGGCGCAGTTCGACGTTGAGCTACTGCGCGTGGCCCAGCAGGATTCGCTGCTCAACGACATTCCACGTTTGCTGCCGGCGGTGCTCGACGCGCTCGGGGCATCTGCTGATCTGCTGGGCCAACTGCACTTCAGTGATCCGTATCTGACGCGGTAGATGGCGACGCAGGTGGTGCGGGAGGCGTGCGCTTGCGCCGCGGACGTAGCGCAAGGTCCACCGCGCCGGGCAGGACGCGCTCGAACCAGATGGGCAGCCAGTAGTAGCGCGGTCGCACGACCTCGCGGCGGGGTCGCTCCGCGAGCCGGGCGATCTCTTGGGCGATCAGCTCTGGGCCTGGCATGGGGATCGTTCTTCTCCGAGTTAACTGCGTCCGGATGTAGCCCGGCGAGACCACCGAGACGGCGACGCCACTTCCCGCGAGTTGGCGGCGGAGCGCACGCGCGAAGCCGCGCAAGCCGAACTTGGTGGCCGAATAGATGGGTTTGACGGCGACGTGTCCCGCGACGGATGCGACGAAGATCACCACACCGCGGCGCCGCGCGATCATGCCGGGCAGCGCCTCCCGTGTCAGCAGGATAGGCGCGCGCAGGTTCACATCGACGCGCGCCTCGATCTCCTCTTCTGACATGTCCAGAAATGGCTTGGAATCGCCGACGCCGGCGTTGTTCACCAGAATGTCGATTTTGCCGAACTGGATGAGGGTCTGGCGGATGAGCATCTCGCCCTGCGCGGTGTCGCTGACATCGGCCTGGAGCACGGTCGCCGAGCCGCCTTCGTCGCGGATGCGTGCGGCCTCTGTCTCCAACTCGTTGCTCCGCCGCGCGGCGAGGACGACGGAGGCTCCGCGTCGGGCCAGCTCGCGCGCTGTGGCCGCACCAATGCCCGAGCTGGCGCCGGTGACGATGGCGATCTGCCCCGCGAGGGGGCGCGCGTGCTCTCGGTTCTCAGGCGCTACTGATGGCGCGGACACATTGCTCTCTGGACTACCGGTCATCTCGGGTTCCCTTCCACGCATCTTGTTTGGCACGCACGCCCATCCGTATTCGCAGTATGGCACCCGCACAGGCGTTTCGGGCGCCGTTGGCCTGCGCTCTGCCCAACTGCGTCGTCGGCGGCAGGAACACGGCGACGTTTCGCGCGACACGTAACCAGGGTATCGAGTGAGACGTATGCTAGATAGGTACTACCGTATGAAAAGACACGGTCGATGAACGATGAGACGGAAGTGAGGATACGATGGGCAAACTCAGTTGGTTCGCGCTGGGCGTCATTGCTGGCCTGAGTGCCGCCGCGGTGGACCAGCAGCTCCGGCAGCCCCCAGAACAGCGCACGTGGAAGGGAACCGTCGCGGGCGTGCCGTACAATTTCAATGTGCCTGAGTGGCGCGATATTGCCGCCGAGTACTGGAATCCTGAGAGCGACGAGATCCTGACGCCCCACGCCGTCGGCATCGGCTGGGGCGTGAACGCCGCGGCTCTCACACGTCGGGTGCAAGACCTCGTGGCCGCTCAGCAGCAACGCGGGCTTCCTCCGGCTGATCAGCAATAAGTCTGCGCCAACGGGAGCCAGCGACGACACGTGACTCGCTCCCGCTCGGCACGACTCGCATGGCACCGGGTGGATAGCGTCCGTGTTCGCTCAGAGTTGGAGGCGGTTGGCATGTTTGCCACAGATCCGCTGTCTCTGGTGTTTCTCGGGTGTATCCTGTTCTCACTCCTCTTTCTCGTGATCGCAAGTGTCTCTGGAATCGGCCACGGCGCGCATCTCGGTACACACATTGGCGCGCACGGTGGGCATCTAGGGGCACCGCTGCATTCCGCGCACCTCGGCCCTGCGGCGACCAGCCATAGTATTTCGCCCCCCACGCATGCGACGGCTCACGCCGCGCATCCGCAGCCAGCGACAACTAGCGCGCATGCCGATGCCGCCGGAGCCCAACCGGCCTTGCAGGGATTCGTGGCCGCGCTTCTCGGCGCGGTGAATCTCTTCGGCGTGTTGAGCTTCCTTCTGCTCTTCGGCGTGCTGGGCTACGCGTTTCACAACCTTACGCCGCTTGGCGTCGCGGTTTCGCTTGTCGTGCCGGCGCTCGTCGGCGTTGGCGGGGCCGTCGCAGCAGGGCTGTTCCTCGATCGCCTCTTCCCGGAGACCGTGCTCGACCCGTCGAGCAGCCAGCTCATTGGACGGCGAGCCACCGTCTCGCTCGCCATTCGCCCAGGCGGCGTCGGCGAGATTCTCTTCACCGACGCGGGCGCTGGCAGACAGAGTGTCGGTGCGCGCAGCACGGATGGCGAGGGCATCGCGACGGGAGAGGAAGTCCTTATCCTCGACTATTCGGATGGCATCGCGAGTGTGCAGCCCTGGGACCGTCTGGCGGCGAGTCTCCGCCATGTGGATGCCGCCCGGAGCGAGATGCCCGCGACGTCGCCCTCAGAGAACACGCCTGAGCCGTAGGCAGAAGTGGGAGGCGACACAATGGGCGTAAGCGTTTGTCCCGCCGCGGAGGTTTCGGCACCCGTCGAGAGCCTATGGAGCTTGCTGCGTGACCCAGACCGCTATGCCGAGTGGTGGGATGCCCGCACGGAGGCCATCGAGCCACCTGGTTCCGCGCGGCCGGGCCAGCAGATCCACGCGTCGGCAGTGGGCCTGGGCAGGCGCTGGAGGATACTGCTGGAGGTTGAGCGCGTCGATCCCGAGCGGCGACAGATCGCGCTCACGGTGCATCTGCCGCTGGGCATCGTCTCGCAGAACGTGCTGACCGCATCGGCGCTTACCCCGTCGACGTCGCGACTGGCATTTGGCTGAGACTTCACCTTCCCCCCTGGACGGTGGGGCCGACTGTTGGAGCGAGCGCTGAGTCGCTCGATGGAAAAGTCTGTTGATGATAGTCTTCGCCGGCTGAAGAACGCGGCGGAGCGAGAGGCACAGGGTGTCGCGCCGAGAGCGTGAAACGAGCGCTCTGCAGCCTGAGCGGTCGTGCTGGGGATGCGTACCGGCCGCGTGCCGGGGAAGGGACCGAGGGTCCGTATGAATCCGTTACTGGTGCTCGTTGTGATTGTCGTCGTCGTGCTGGTCGTCATACTCGCATTCGTCAACATCCTCGCGTCGTGGTATCGCAAGGTTGGCCCGAACCAGGCGCTGATCGTCTACGGCGGCGGCGGAACGAAGGTGGTGACCGGTGGCGGCACGCTCGTCGTTCCACCGTTCCGGCGTGGACAGGAGTTCTCGCTCGAGCTGATGTCGTTCGATGTCGCGCCCCGGCAGAACCTCTACACCAACCAGGGCGTAGCAGTGAATGTCGAGGCGGTGACACAGCTCAAGGTGCGCAGCGACACCGAGAGCATCCTCACCGCGGCAGGGCAGTTTTTGAGCAAGGATGAGGAGGAGCGACAGGACCTGATTCGCCTGGTGATGGAGGGTCACCTGCGCGGCATCGTCGGGCAGCTCACCGTCGAGCAACTGGTGAAAGAGCCTGAGATGGTCAGCGAGAAGATGCGGTCCATCAGCTCGGCGGACCTGGCGAAGATGGGGCTTGAAGTCGTCTCGTTCACGATCAAAGAGGTCCGCGACGAGAACGAGTATATCGCCAACATGGGCCGCCCGGAGATCGAGCGCATCAAAAAAGAGGCGAATATCGCCGCCGCCGCTGCCGCCAGAGACACCCAGATTCAGCAGGCGGGCGCCTCACGCGAGGCGGCGGTTGCGCGAGCGGCAGCCGATCAGGCGCGTGTGGAGGCTGAGGCGGCGTCGCAGGCGAAGCAGGCCGAGTTCCAGCGCGACCTCGCCCTCAAGCGCGCATCGTACGATGCCGAGGTCAAGAAGCAGCAGGTGATCGCCGAGAAGGCCAGCGACCTGCAAGGGCAGATCATGCAGCAGCAGATCGTCGCCGAGGCTGCCCGCGCGCAGGAGATTGAGAAGACCGCGCAGGTGAAGGTGCAAGAGGCCGAGACGCATCGCCGCGAAATGGAGCTCTCGGCGACCGTCATCAAGGCGGCGGAGGCGGACCGGCAACGCATCGAGACGGCTGCCGACGCCGAGCGGCAACGCATCTCGCTCGAAGCCGAAGGCCGTGCGGCTGCGCTCCGGGCGCAGGCCGCGGCAGAGGCTGAGGCGGCGAAGATTCGCGGCGCCGCAGACGCCGAGGCGGCGCGACTGCGAGGTCTCGCCGAGGCGGAAGTCATCCGCGCGAAAGGCGAGGCCGAAGCGGATGCGATGCGCACGAAGGCGGCAGCGTACCACGAGTACAACCAGGCGGCTGTGCTCGACAAGGTCATCACCAATCTGCCAGAGGT
The DNA here is from genome assembly GCA_964427535.1 of uncultured Ktedonobacterales bacterium. Taxonomy (GTDB): domain Bacteria; phylum Chloroflexota; class Ktedonobacteria; order Ktedonobacterales; family JADMIN01; genus CAYRVF01. The sequence goes on along the minus strand of CAYRVF010000046.1, from coordinate 20,439 downwards.
CGTGCGGGCAATTGCCGAGCCGCTCGCCAAAGTGGACAAGATCAGCATCGTCTCGACCGGCGGGGCAAACGGCAGCAATCTTGGCGCGAGCCGCGTCACAGGCGATGTGGTGAACATGTTGGCACAGGTGCCTGCCATCCTGGAAGCGCTCACCGGCACGAAGATGTCGGACCTGATGAGCCGCGTGCCGGGTATCGAGGCGGCCGATGGCACCGCTGCCGCCGTGGAGTCAGGCCAGCCCTCCTCGCGGGGCGACGGGCAGACGCGCGACTCTGGCGAGACTTCGCCGGTGGTGGCCGCACAGTCTGAGCCGTCGACCCAGAACGGCGCGTCGCCGCTCTCCTCTACTCCAAACGGACCGCGCCGCTAGTTGATGCGGTAGACGGTGAGTGACGGCTCGCGTCTGTCGGACGTGGGGCCACCGGAGGGGCGACGCCATCTAAAGTGACGCCTTGTGGTAGGTGACGGATGGAGGGGCCTCACCCCAACCCCTCTCCCTGCGGGGAGAGGGGCTTTTTGGCAGGACCTCACCCCCAACCCCCTTCCCTGGAGGGAAGGGGGGGCTGCTGCATCAGCATTCATGGCGGAAGGCAAGGGTTGTGGCTCCCATTTCCCCTCGCACGGGGTAGGGGGCTGGGGGATGAGGCCCCGCTACACTGGCGTCTTCGCCTCGCCGGTTGGAGTTGGTGCCGGTTGTGGGCGCGCGGGTGCACTGGCGGGCGGTGCAGCGGGCACATGCACCGTCACGGTGGTGCCCTCGCCGACCGTGCTGGCGATGCTGATGGCGCCGCCCTGCGCCTCGATCAGGCTCTTGGCGATCGCGAGGCCGAGGCCGCTGCCGCCCGCCTTATTGGGGTTGCGAGTGCGCGACGGGTCGGCGCGATAGAACCGCTCGAAGACGTGTGGCAGCGCATCCGCCGGAATCCCGGAGCCGGTGTCGCGGACGTCCAGTGCGACACGGTTGGGGCCGTCGGGCCGCGCAGCTAGCGTGATGCGCCCTCCGGGCGGCGTATATTTCGCGGCGTTTTCGAGCAGGTTGAGCAAGACCTGTTTGAGGCGTTCGGGATCGCCGAGGACCGGTGGGACATCAGGCCGCACGTCGTACGTGATGATGTGGTCGCGTGTCAGCCGCTCGCCGCTCTCGCCGACATCGCGCAGCAACTGAGCCATGTCGATGGGCTGTTTCCGCAGGTCCAGGTGGCCTTCGTCCACACGCGTGAGGGTGAGTAGATCCTCGACGAGGTGCCGCATGCGGTCGGTCTCGGCATACATTCCGCGCAGCAGACGTCGCGACGCCTCGGGGTCGCCCGCGTCGGCGCCGAGCAGCAGCATCTCGATGCCGCCGTTGAGCGCGGTGATGGGCGTGCGCAACTCGTGCGAGACATCCGAGACGAAGCGCTTCTGGCGGTTGAACGCCGATTCCAGATGCGCGACCATGTTGTTGAACGAGCGCGCGAGTCTGCCAACCTCGTCGTCCGCGGCTGGCGGGCGCAGGCGCAGACTCAAGTCCCCCTCGGCGATGCGCCTGCTCGTGCGTTCCATCGTCACCAGCGGACGGAGCACGGTATTCATCAGCGGCACGGTGAGCGCGGCCGCCAGACCCAGCGCGACGGCGATGCCGATACCGACCAGCAGTCGCAGTTGCGAGACCGCCGCGTCTATCGCTTCTGTGGGGGAGTTGACCTGCAGTAGCTCGACGACCTGCTGGCTTGGGTCGTAGCGAATCTCCAGCAGCACCACGAGCTGACGTTCTCCATAGGGACCCTGGACGAGGAGGTACGGCGCGGGATGTGGGTTGGCGAGATATGATTGAATCTGGCTCTGCGAGAGCGTGACAGGGCTGGGGCCAAAGTCGTGCTGGGGGCTGGCATACATGAGCTGGCCAGAGGTCGAGTAGGTCGCCGACGCGAGATCCGGACCCTGCAGCTCGTTGACCAGGGTATAGGCGACCTGCTGCGGATCAGATGCCTGGTACTGGTTGGCGCCACCGTGTGTGAAGGGCTTGATGGCGACCATCGCGGAGCTGGTCAGCGAGTTGGCCTGGTTGAGCAGCAGCTCACGCTCGACCTCGACGGAAATGACGACGCCGAGTGCGGCGAGCAGCACGGCGAGCAGGCCGAAGGAGACGAGGGCCAGCCGCCAACGCAGCGGTATATGATCGAACGCATTTCGTAATCGATGGAACACAAACATGAAGTCCTCTGGCTCTGCTACCCGCGGAGCGCATATCCGACGCCGCGCACGGTCTGGATGAGACGCGGCGGGTTGTCGCCCAGCTTTTCGCGCAGATGACGGACGAAGACCTCAATCACGTTGTCGTCGCCCGGATAATCGTAGCCCCAGATGCGCGCGAGAATGGCGTCGCGGGTCAGCACCTGGCGCGGATGCATCAAAAACATTTCGAGCAGCTCGAATTCGCGCGGCGTCAGCTCGATCTTGCGATCTCCCCGACGGATGACGCGCGTCTCGCGGTCGAGGCTGATATCGCCGTAGGTAAGCACGCGGTCGCGGTTCTTGCCCTGGCGGCGCAGCACGGCGCGCACGCGGGCAATCAGCTCTTTGAAGGCGAAGGGCTTGACGATGTAGTCGTCGGCACCAGTCTCCAGCCCTTCCACACGGTCGTCCACGGAGTCGCGGGCTGTCAGCATCAGAATCGCCGCATCTACCACCCGGCGCAGCTCACGCGCTACCTCTAACCCACTGATGCCTGGCAGCATGACGTCGAGAATGACGACGTCGGGGTGCTCGTCCGTGGCGACTCGCAGCGCTTCACCACCATCGCGCGCCACGAAGACACGGAAGCCTTCATACTCGAAGCCCATGCGGAGGAACTCGACGATGTGCGGCTCGTCATCCACGATCAGCACGGTGAGTTGTTGATCCTGCGCTGATGCGTTGTTATTCGGTCCGCCCATGAATGTGTTCCTCTCTGCATGCCTCCCATGCGGGCACTGGCGCCCCGCCCTCTCAGCAGGACGCCGGTACGGCCGCGGAATACGGCTACTACGCTCTTCTTACTATAGTGTACGCTATGCTCGCGGCTGTTGCAGGAAGCGTGTTTAGAGACCAGCCGCGTTCTGCGTCGTCGGGAGCTGTTGATTGCCAGACTGGGCTGGTGCATCGTCTCCCGGCCGTCCATGTGGTGCCGATGCGCCCGTGCGCGGCTGCATCACGTGTACGGCCACGGCGGTCAGCGATCCGTCGCTGTTCTTGCTGCCTTCTGCCTGGATGACGTCGCCGGACTTCAGTGCACTGAGCGAGGTGCTCGTATGCCCCGGCTCCTGTGTAAACGTCGTGCTGCCGGTCACAGTGATGACCAGGGTGCCATTACGCCCCTGCACCGTGATCGTGTTGCCCGCGATCTTCGTGATCCGGCCGCCCGCGCGTGGCAGCTCGATTTGGACCGCCTGCGCCGTCAGCACTCCGTTGCTCGCCAGCGTGCCTTCCGCGTCGATCTCGTCGCCTGTCTTGACGTCACTCAGCGATGCGGACTGACCATCGCGCTTGTAGCTGGTGCTCGACGTGACTGTGATGGTATGTGTCGCGTTGCCCTGACCCCGCACGGTGATCGTGTTGCCGCTGACGGCCGTGACCTGACCTCGGTAGCTCGGCATGACGATCTCGACGTGCGTGGCCGCGATGCTCCCATCGGTGTTGCGCGTGCCACGCACGTTGATCGTCTCGCCGGTGGTAATCGCGCCGCGACTGACCGTCTGGCCCGCTTTGCCGTACGTCGTGCTACTTGAGGTGTGAATCGTCACGGCTGTGCCATCGGGTGCCTTCGCGGAGATCGTGCTGTCGGTCACGGCGGTGACGCTGAGCGGACCGTGCCCCCGCCGGTCGTGTGCGCCAGCGGAATGTGTGCCGGGCTGCGTCGTGTTATCCTGCTGCCAGCCGAACACCGCGGCGAGGGAGCCGTTTGGCGAGTTGTTCGCCTGCGCGTGAGCCACCACCGCTGCCCCCGTTCCACCGAGGGCAAGCAGCGCGGCCGCCATGGCGCCTGCCACCAACTTGCCCTTGCGTGTGCTGAAACGAGCCCTACGTTGGTCGTGTTGGATGGGGGGCGTGTCAAACCATGAGGTATCGTCGTCGTCCATTGCGGTCCCAGCCTCCGGAGTGTGGATGCGTCAACGTGCGCGGGGCAGCGAATGCCCTAGTACATTCAGCATAGTCGGCGGCACTGAAGACTCGCAGGCCGTTACCTGAACGTATGCTGAAGATCGTTCTCGCTGTCGTCGGACGCGGCCACGGCGATGCTCTGCGGCGCGGCGCCCACCTCAACGGGCGCGTCAACGTAATCCGCGTGCTCGGGATGATGGGGGTCACGTGCGAATATTCGAGTGGCGGCGCGGCGTGCGAACGGTAGCGCCAGCGGCACCGCGAGCAGGAGAATACACACGCCGGCGATGGTGAAGACGAGCGCGTTCTCGTCATCTACTTGGGCGCCGAAGAAGCGTCCCAGGCCCAGGTTGCCGAGAATATAGAGCGACTCGCCAAGGATGTCCCAGATGAGGAATGTCACCAGCCGGACGCGCGAGGCGCCCGCGATAAGGCTGACTGGCGTGGCGAGGGGCGTCACCAGGCAGCGCGTAATCAGCACCATGATGCCGGGGCCGCGTCCGTGCCACATGCGCAGTGCCCGCGAATGCGAGTTGGTGCTGCCGAGCCTGCGGAGCCACGGCAGCCAGCGCGTGAATGTGGAGGCGCCCGCTCTGCCCAGCCCGTAGTCGAGGAGGTCGCCCGCCACCGAGGCGAGCACGCCGAGCGCCGCGACGAACGCGAAGTCTGGTCCGCCCGCCCGCGCGCTAACTGCGCCCAGCGCGATGAACAGCACACTCACGGGTAGGGGGGCGCCCGCCGACGCGACGAGGACGAAGACGAAGAGTACCGGATACCCGTACGCCGAGACGAGGTGTAAGAGTGTCGCGGTATCCACGCTGTCTCATACCTTCCCGGTGGTGCATACGGCGGAGTTGAGCCGCATGACCGAATGCGGCACGAGCAAGGAGGTGTGGCGCCCCTCTGCACAGACTACGCACGACTGGGGCCGACACTTACACATAGTACGCAGGTAGGTACACTCGTGTTACGGAAGCGTGCTTGCGGTGCGCCGATAGGCCGCTCGCGCCCAAGGGACGTAGCGCACACTGGACGGCATGAGCGGCAAGGCAGCCCGCACCGATGCACAGCCGACATCGAGCAGACGCTGCCTGCGGGTGTCCCAGGTGAAGCCGTATGCGTCGCGCAGTCGCGGGGGAAGAAGTCCAATCGTGGCTTGCTCCGCGAGGGCGAACGCCGGGCGCACCGCGCGCGGCACCGGCATGTGCAACACCTGGGCCGCGACCTCCCGCGCTTCAGGCAGAAGTGCGAGACCATCGCTCGCGAGCATCTGGCGCATGTACATGTGAAAGCTGGCGAGCGTCGGCGGCAGACGCGATTCGGGAAGGCCCAGCAAGGCGACGAAGCGCTTTGACTCTTGATAGTACGCCTCTTGCTCCTGGGTCGTCAGTGGGCGGACGAGTAGTGGATAGATTACGAGCATCGTATCGACGAGCGTCGCATGCACCCAGCGCAGCAGGTCCGGAGACTTCGCGCTAAAAGCGGCGCCCGCGTCAAAGCGCCCGGCAGCGGCAGAGAGCTCGCCCGAGACGGACGTGTGCAGCCGGTTGATGCGCTGGGCCGCCGCGAGCGCCTCGCTACGCGTACCGAACGTCATGGCCGAGACGAGCTCGACCGTCTGGTTCGTCCGCTTCCATGGATCGCTGCGGTAGCTGCTGTATTGTGCGACGCCGGCGGCAACGAGTGGATGCGCGATCTGCATCAGCACCGCCCGGCCGCCTCCCAGCAGCAAAGCGGCCTCCGAGGCGAGTCGCCAGGTGATGCTCGTCGGACCAAAGAACCCGATGTTCTCGTCTGTCTGCTCGGCGATTGTTCGGAGTGATGCGGACATCGGCATTCCATGCCTGCGCTAGAGCGGGCGCCCGTGTATGTGGGAGAGACGCAGATTTCTGCCGCACACCGAGAGTGTACCGCGTGAAGACAACTAGATGCGAGGAGAACCGGCACGAATCCGCAGACTGTTAGGAGTTCTCGATGATCGCATCGGCTTCGATCTCGACGAGCATCGCGGGATCTATGAGGCGGCGGACCTCCACCATTGTCGCGGTTGGACGGATCGTCTCGAAGAAGGTGCCGTGGGCACGTCCAACTTCCGCCCACTGGCTGATGTCCGTCACGAAGATGCGGGTGCGCACGACATGCCGCAGCTCGGCACCTACCGCGATGAGCGCCGCCTCAATGTTGCGCAATGCTTGCACCGTCTGCGCGTACGCGTCGCCTTCGCCCACGACAGCGCCAGACGCGTCGGTCGCGGTCGTGCCCGCCACGAGGATGTGCTGACCCACTCGCACGGCGCGCGAGTAGCCAACGATAGACTCCCACGGCGCGCCAGAGCTGAAGTGTTGTCGTTCCATAGTGACATCTCCGCTGCCATGTTACGGAATCAATGGAGCATTTCCCGGAATGCCAGCATCAGTGCGGTCGTGTGTTCAACTACACCTGTAATGGTACATCATGAGGTGCTGCCGTCTGGCCGGAGCGCGGTGATGCGACTTCGGCCAGACGGTGGCGGGGCAGAGGCCATGCTCGACTAGTAGCCAGAGACCAGAGGGCGAATCTCCAGCAGACGCGAACCGACGCGCTCAAGCTGGGAGCGCGCGGCCAACGCGACCGAGTTGGCGCCGTGGGTCAGCCGGATACGCGACATGGCCGTGAGTATCGACGGGACAGCCTGCGCGGTCAGCCGGAGAATGCTGACGGCTTCATCTCGATGGGCGAGTGCCCAGCCCCTGTCACCGGCGAAGCTCTGCGCGAAATGCAGCTCGCTGGTGCCTGGCCCCGAGATGCTGACGGACTGCGGATGTCCTAGGGTGTCGAGGAGGCGTCCGAGATCGGCGCGCGCTGCCGCGAGCAGGCTGGTAATCTCGGCGATGCGGCGAGCCTCGGGGAGCGTTCTGCCATACATCCACCACTCTTGAGTGGTCGCATGGCGCTCGAGGTCCGAGAGTTGACGGAAGACGGAGACGAGGTCCTGTGTGACGGTGGAGGTGGCGAGCATGTTTCCCTGTCCTATTCCTTGAGGAAGACGAAAACTGCCTGTTTGTCAAGTGTATTATAGTCTAATTGGTCTGACCGCGACTGTCAATATAGTTCAGTTGTTCTAGTAATCCTGAATTCAAGCCCATTCGCGAATTCATGCGGGGGGTTGTATAGCACAGAGGGTCATGGTATACTTGCCGCCGTGGTACCCCTTTGGTACTAGCGTTTGCATATCGCGTGCGGCAGGGGAACGTACGCGCGGTTTTGAGACGCTCGATGGTGGCCTGCAAGGGTTAGACGTCCGCCCCGCCGAAGGGGCGATACCTCCCTCAGCTTTCCCCACAGCGTTATTCCCCGGAATGGGTAAGGCCCGTGCTCGGCGCGGGAGCGTTTGTTTGGTCGGCGCGCTGGAGGTGTGCTCCGACCGGAAGAGAGGTTTCATCTTGGCCACCGATCTGACTCTGACCTGCCGTGACTGCGGTCGTGAATTCCTGTTCACGGTTGGCGAGCAGGAGTTCTACGCGAGCCGCGGCCTCATGCACCAGCCAGCACGGTGCCCCGAGTGCCGCTCGGCGCGTAAGGCGTCTATGTCTGGTGGGTACTCCGGTGAGCGGCCACAGCGCCAGTTCTACACCGCGACGTGCTCCTCCTGTGGGCGTGAGGCTCGCGTGCCCTTCCAGCCGCGCGGCGACAAGCCCGTCTATTGCAGCGAATGCTATCAGCAGATGGGCAGCGGCGCGCGCACGACCTCGGGCGGCGGCTACTCGTCCAACTGGTAGCGAACCGTCGGACTGCGTGGTCAGAGCCGTCTCGTCGATGGCTTGCCTTGTGGTCCCATTGTATGCGGCGCCTGGCCCTCGGGCTGGGCGCCGCTTTGTGTGTTGGAGATCGCTCCGGGACCTCCCCGGTGTGCGGAAGGACTCCGCCGAATTGGAGCAGCCTGCGTCATGACTACCCGCTTTCGCCTTCTCGTCCTGGATGTGGATGGTACGTTGCTTGACTCGCGTCATAGGCTGCCGCCGCGTGTGGCTGGCGCGGTGCGCGCGGCGCGGGAAGCTGGCATCACTGTCGCGCTCGCGACCGGAAAACTGTTGTGGTCGGTGCGTCCGCTTCTCGACGAGATGAAGCTCACTGGGCCACAGATCACGCTCAATGGCGCGGCGACGCAGCAGTCTACGACCGGTGAACCACTGCGCTTCTGCCCGCTAAAGGCGAGCGATCTCGCAGCCATCATCGCGGAGGTGCGCGCGCGTGACCCTGAGGTGCTCATCTCGCGCTTCGGCCTCGACGGTATCTATCTTGACCGGCATCATCCCTACGAGGGGATATTCCGTGAGTATGGCGAGCGTGAGCCTGAGTTCGTGCCGGACCTGCTTTCGCCTGACCTGCCGCCCACGGCGAAGATTCTGCTCACCGGCACGCATGCGCGGCTCGCCGCCTTGCGCGCGCATGTCACGCCAGTGCTCGAAGACCGCGTGAATATCACCACGACCACGCCAGACTTCCTGGAGTTCTTTGATCCTCAGGCGGGAAAAGGGCAGGCGCTGTCGGCGCTACGGGAGACATTAGGCGTCGCGAAGGCCGAAGCGATCGCGATGGGCGACGGCGAGAACGACTTGCCGCTGTTCTCAGAAGTGGGTCTTCCGATAGCCATGTGGAACGCATCTCCCACCGTCCGTGCCGCCGCGAAGCTGATCGCGCCCTCGCACGACGAAGAGGGCGTCGCGGCGATCATCCGGCAGCTTCTCGCCGGCGAGCTCGACGAGGTGGCCTGACGGAGTGTGCGGCTCCCCGCCAGGCTTGCGATCAGGCGCCGCGCGTCGCCCAGGCGACCGCGACCAGCGCGGCCAAGCCCAGTAGCGTCGGGATGCCCATCCACCAGCTCACTGGCGGGCGCTCTTCGGCGCGCAGGCGGAAGCCGCGCTTGCCTTCCCAGAAGCCCAGGGCGGCAGCCAACACCGGCAGGCCGATGATCCACATCGCGACGGTCGCGCCACCAGAGGAGAAGGCAGGAACCGCAGGACGTACAAACTCCGCCAGGAAGAACGCCAGCACGGCGACGAGCTGAATCGCGCTACCAACGCGGAATCCGGCGAGGATTTCGCCGCTCTGGCCGGCCAGCTCGTCGGGCGTCTCCCCCTCGTCAGACGCGTCACGTAGTGGCGCGACTCGGACGAGCACTGGCAGCACGCAGAGGAACGTCGCCGCCGCCAGCACACGTACGACCACGGCGATCGCGTTGGCCGGAGGCGTCGGGCGGACGTCGAGGACAAGCGTGTCGAGCGCCTGTGCGGAGACTGTCAGCGCGAGCACGAAGGGAAGCGCTGCGCCCGCGAACAGGCGCGCGCCACGATCGGCAGCGGCTCGGCTCTCAGCACGTGGTGAGGCCCAGCCGACGAGGAGGCGTGCGAGCGGGCCGCAGACGAGCAGCGCGCCCTCGGCGGTGAGGTCACCCGTCAGGCCGACCGCGCGGACGAGCGGGTTGCCCGGCACGGGCAGCAGCACGAGCGCGACGAGCGGCGCCAGCGCGACGACACCGGTGACGAGCGCGAGCGCTGTTCCCGAGATGTGCCGGCGTTCCGCTGAATCGGAGCGCAGAAGCGTGCTCGTGTCGGTGAGCAACGCGAGCGGAGACGTCGCGGAGACATGCCCGCCGGTGCCCGCCGCGGTGTATTCGCGCACCCAGGTGAGCACCAGCGCCGCGAGACACGCCACCAGGATGCCCGGATAAATCAGTACGGCAAGGAAAAAGCCGCCAATCATACGTCTGCCACTCCTGACTATCGTGCCTTGCCGCGTGTCGAGCTACGGGTTGGAACCGTATCTGAACCATCAGAAGGTGTCTCGTCAACGCTGTCGTGCTCGTGTGAGTCGCCGGGCGCGTTTTCGGCGCCCGCCTCACTGGCGTCGGAAGCGCCGTCCGTGTCGTCGGTGCCCGCGAGGAGCCAGGTGCTCCCTGGCAGCAGGACCTCAGAGCGCGCCGCGGGCACGAGATCGGACCACGCGGTCACTGGCTCCACAGGTATTGCCGGCACAGCTGCGGGTGCGTCGGCTGGCTCCGCCTGCGCCGTCACTGCCTCGGCCGACTCGATGGACTCGGTCTCGACGTCCTCACCCGCCACGACTATCGCCGTCTGGGGCCGCCGCACGAGAGCACGCACCAGCAACATGACCGCCGCCCCGACGAGCACGACGCACCACGCGAGCGTCGGATACCACTGCGCGGCGTTGATAGTATAGCCGCCGCTGGAGGTCTGCAGTACGCCGACGAGCGCGTTCGGTGGGAGCACACTCGCCGCCGCGTCCACCGCGCCGTGTGTAAGGAGCGCCTGCGGCGCCACGCCGATGACGACGGCCAGCGCGGCAAGGAGCACGGCAGGGGCCTGGTGCCAGTCGAACGTCACACCGCCCGTGGCAAGCGTCTCCGCGTCGAAGACTGCGGAGTCGTCTGCGGTCTCATCGGACTCTGAGACCGTGGTGATGTGCTCTTCGATCGAGTCGCTCTGCGCCGCATCGGCTGCCTCATCGGCCGCGTTCCGAGCGAAGGCGGGGGCGAGCGCGCGGACGATCGCGAGCGCCAGCAAGATGTCGCCCACCCACGCGAGGCCCACCAGCGGAATGCCGATGCGCATGCCGGCGAGCGCCGACTCGGAGATCATCTGCTGGGGGACAAATCCGGCGAAGAGCGGTGCGCCAAGCAGACTGAGCGCGCCGATGAGCCATGCCGCGACCACGAGTGGGCGCATGTGGGCGCCAAACGCTCGGGGACCCGCACCATCGGTCTCAACGTCGGCGGCGATGGTGCCACCATAGACGGAGGAAGCCAGTAGCGCTCCCAGTGCGAGCACCATCACGGCGAGCAGCACGATCACTGCCGTGATGCTTCCGGGCTGGCCAATGCCGAGGCCGAGGAAGCCCCAGCCGATCTGAGCGACGGCCAGCAGCGTCAGCAGCGTGCGCGCGTCGCGGCGTGTCAGTGCTAGCAGACCAGTCACGCCAAGGGTCAGCACGCCGAGCACGACGAACGCAACACCAGCGGTCACCGGCGGGGTGGTCGTGCCGATCGTCGGCCAGAGACCGACGTCGGTCGAGAGGGCGCTGAACGTTCGCAGCCCGATAAAGAGCGTCGCTGGCATGAGCACTAGCAGGAGCGCGCCGAAGCCAGCAGGCATCGCGAACGCGCTGCGCCGGAGCACCCAGGTGATGAATGGATACGCGCCGGCCGCAAGCGCGAGCACGACGGCGATGAGCACGACATTTCCAGCGGTCGCGTTGTTCGTGCCCGTCAGGTCGAGCAGGCGGAACGCATGAGCGGGCGCGGCGACCAGCATCATCGCGACGACCCACGCGACGGGGCCGAGCAGCGACGCCACCAGACCCGGGCGGTCGAGGATGGACGTATCGTTGCCAAGCTCGCCGAGGCCCCACGCCAGCAGCGCGACGACCACCCATACGAGCCCCAGCCAGACGATGTTGTCCGCGAAGCAGAGCATCAGCGCGGCGGACTCAAGCCCGAGCACGAGCGCCATGCCGCCCCAGCGCGCCGGGCGTGTGAGTGATGGCGACATCTCGTCTGTTGTGGGCGCGGTTGCGTCGTCCTCGCTCGCCTGCACCTCGTCGGCGTCTTCGCTCTCAGCGGAGGTCTCAGAGTCGTTGCTCGCGGTCACGATGCCTGTCGGAGCTCCGCGCCAGGCGAGCCAGAGCAGCAGCGGCACGACGATCACGCTCACGCCAATCGCGACGGCGACGCCGAGGGGATCGAGGCGATACACCGGCGCGAGCCACGGCACGCTGGCAGGCGACGGTCCCGCAAGCTGCAGCTCCAACGGCGTCGTGCCGCTGATGTCTGGTCCAAGAATCGCCAGGCAGATGAGCGGGATGATCGCACCGAGCGCGGACAGGCCAATCGCCAGGGCGGACGTAAGCCGTCGCGTGAAGCCCAGCGCGCACAGCACCAGCGCGACGAGCGCGGGCGTGAGTGTCAGGATAGAGAAATAGAGCGGAAGCGACACAGGGTGTCCCCTTCTGGGTCTACGGGGCGACGGCCGGCCAGAGCGGCCCTCCAGAGCAAAGACGACTGTCCATCCGTCCGGGTTACGGATCGTGACGCCACAGAGCTGTGAAGCATCGCGCCGTGGTTCGCCAGCGCCTCCAACGTCCAACAGGGACCACGACCGCGGACTGCTGGCAGGCGCGAGCGTCCTCGCGCGGGCACTTGGGTGGAGTATAGCATGCCTGGCAGATGCGCACAATTTTCGAATCGCCGCAGAGGACTTATCGCATCCTGAGGAGCGTTACGCCTGCGGCAACAGATCCCGCAGCGCGGGGACACCGGCGAGCCCTGTCGCCGCCCGGACGGCTTTCGTCACTGCGCGAGCGAGCGTCCGCGCGGCGGCATCTCCGGCGAGTGCCAGGCTCAGCATCTCGCCGTGTGCGGGTGTGCCACCATGGTGCGCTGTCGAGAGCGTGAAGACCGTGTCGCCGTCGAACGGCGTGTGGACGGGCCGGATCGCTCGGGCGAGACCGTCGTGGGCCATCTGCGCGATTTTCTTCAGGTCGGCCTTGCTCCAAGCGGCGTCGGTCGCGATGACCGCAAGGGTCGTCTGCGCGCCGGGAAATGGGGGCTTAGTGGGCGCGGCGTCAAGTGGAGGACGGAGCGCGTCGGCGAGCCAGCCGTGGCCGCTTGGATTGCGCGCGCCCGCCAGAACGCGCCCCGAATCGTCGTAGACATCGCCAAGGGCGTTGACCGCGACGAGGGCGCCGACCACATGACCATCGGGCAGCCGTTCGCTGCTGCTGCCGATGCCGCCCTTCACCGCGAACGCTGGCCCCGCGGCTTTTCCGATAGTCGCGCCAGTGCCCGCGCCTATCGTGCCCTGCGGAATGGGTCCACCACTCGCCGCCGAGATGGCTCGCGCGCCCGAGGCGGCATCCGGGCGGATGTCGGCCCGTCCAATGCTGAGGTCGAAAAGCACGGCGGCGGGCACGATCGGCACGCGCGCGGGACCGGCGTCGAAGCCAATACCGCGCTCCTCCAGCACGCGCATCACGCCGCCTGCCGCATCGAGGCCGAAGGCGCTGCCGCCGGTGAGCAGCACGGCATGCACTTCATGCATCATGCACATGGGGTCGAGTAAATCTGTCTCACGCGTTCCCGGCGCGCCGCCGCGCACGTCAACCGCGCCCACCGCTGGCCGCTTGCAGAGGATGACCGTGCAGCCCGTCGCGGCGTCCAGGTTGGTGTCGTGGCCGACAAGGATACCGGGTACGTCACAGATGTCGTCATTCGGCTCGGCCATCGTCGACGGTCCTTTCTTTGTCGCTGGAGGACGGGCGGGCGAGGCATGCCTCGCGCTTACCTACTGCGCCACTTTCGCGGCGTGTTCAACCGTACGACAACAGCGACAACGCCCGCCATAAGGCCCCTCCCCTTGAAGGGGAGGGGGCAGGGGGAGAGGGTTCCGCCCTACTCACCCTCCGGCGCTGCACCTGATACGGACTCAGGCTGCGGCAGCCGTGCGGGAATACCCGGCATGTCGAGCTCAGCGCCACCGTTGCCCGAGAGAAGCTGCGTCTGCGCCTGGGTCTTGAGTGGCAGGCCCCACAGCGCGATGAAGCCGAGCGCGGCGTTGTGGTCGAAGGCGTCTCCCCGGTCGTACGTCGCGAGCGAGTGCTCGTAGAGCGAGTATTGCGAGCGCCGCCCAACCACTGAGCACACGCCGTGACCGAGCTTCAGCCGAACCTCGCCAGACACGTAGCGCTGTGAGCTGCGGACGAACGCCATCAGGTCGGCATGCGCCGCGCTGTACCACTGCCCATTGTAAATCATGCGCGCGTACTCGCCCGCGAGCAGTTCCTTCAGGCGCGACTGGTCACGGCTGAGCGTCATCCCCTCGACGGCGCGATGCGCGGTGAGCAGCGTGACCGCTGCCGGAGCCTCGTACACCTCGCGCGACTTGATGCCCACTAGCCGGTTCTCGACGTGATCGATGCGCCCGACACCTTGCTCGCCCGCTAGCGTGTTGAGCCGCTGCACCAGTGTCACGGCGTCGAGCGCCTCGCCGTCCAGCGCGACCGGCACGCCCTGCTCGAAGGTGATCGTCATCTCTACTGGCGCTTTCGTGGTGGTCGCGGGGTCGGCCGTCCATTGCCACACGTCAGCGGGCGGCTCACTCCACGGGTCTTCGAGGACACCAGCCTCGATGCTGCGACCCCACAGGTTCGCGTCGACACTGTATGGGCTGGCGGCGGTCGCGGCAACAGGAATGTTGTGCTCGCGGGCGAACTCGATCTCGGCGTCGCGCGTCATGCTCCACTCGCGCACCGGCGCGATGATCTTGAGGTCAGGCGCGAGCGACATGATCGAGACGTCGAACCGCACCTGATCGTTGCCCTTGCCGGTGCAGCCATGCGCGACGGCCGTTGCCCCCTGCTCGCGCGCGACATCCACCAGCAGCTTGGCGATGAGCGGGCGAGCGAGCGCGGTAGCCAGGGGATACTCGCCCTCGTAGACGGCGTTTGCCTGGAGCGCGGGCCAGACGAAATACTCCAGGAATTCACGCCGCGCATCCACCGTAAGCGCTTCGAGCGCCCCGATCTGGCGTGCGCGTTCGGCGACGGCGCCGATGTCCTTCTCGTTGCCGACGTCGATGGTCAGCGTGATGGTGTCGAGCCCGTAGGTCTCGCGCAGCCAGTGAATGGCTACCGAGGTGTCGAGTCCACCGGAATAGGCCAGCACAACCTTTCCCGCCATGTGTCTGCTCCTTTGTTCTGACGATGAGATGCGTCGAGAGAATGTCGTTCAATCTGCGTCCGTGTGCGTTTCCCGGCGTCGACGACGGGTGTGCCGCGAGGTGCGGCGTTCTAGCGGGTGAGCAGCGTCGCGATCGCGTTCTCGAACCGCGCGCGTCGGTCCTGCCAGGCGGCACGCTCCGCCACGGTGCGAGCGGCAAGGGCGTCGAGCGCGAGATTGCCCGGCGCCCCGAGAGATGACCGTGCGCGAAGGCGCTCTGTGAGGTCGCCTGGCTCCTGCGCCGTCGGGTCCTCGGCGACCTGTCGATAAGCATCGCGGAATGGCACGCCCTGCCGCACCAGCTCATATGCGCGGTCGGTGGCGAAGAGTTCCGAATCGCATGCGGCGCGGAGCCTGTCTTCCACGGGCGTGAGGTGCTTGGCGTAGAGGGCGACGATGCCCAGGCTCTCGCGGCAGAGCGCGACGGACTCGATCAGCGGCGCTTTCGTCTCCTGATAGTCCATGTTGTAGCCGGAGGGCAGACCGGCTAGTGTGGAGAGCATCTGCCCCTGCATCGCGATCACCGTCTGCGCGCGGGCGCGGACGAGCTCAAGCGCGTCGAGGTTGTGCTTCTGGGGCATGATGCTGCTCCCGGCGCCCAACTCTTTGGGAACGGTGAAGAAACCGTACTCGCTCGTCGTGAAGAGCAGGACGTCCTGCGCCCACTTGCTGAGGTCGAGCATCAGCAGAGCGAGCGCCTGCACTGCCGCCGCCTCGCCCTTGCCCCGCGCGTTCGCCGACGTCAACACGTTGGAGTGGGGGCCGGAGAAGCCCAACGTGCGCGCGACAGCCTCGCGGTCGAGTGGCAGCGGCACGCCATACGCGGCGGCTGAGCCGAGCGGAGAACGGTTGTTCATCTCGTATGCCGCGGCGAGCGAGGGCAGGTCGTCGAGTAGTGACGCGGCGTACGCGCTGGCCCACAGCCCAACGGACGAGAGCATCGCGCGCTGCATGTGTGTGTAGCCCGGCATCGGCGTCCACTCATAGGCGCGGGCGAGCGTGGTGAGGTGTTCGGCGGTCTCGAAGAGCGCGTCGGCGATGTCGAGCAGGGCTTCCTTGGCATAGAGGCGCAGATCGACGAGCACCTGGTCGTTTCGTGAGCGGCCGGTGTGTATCTTCTTGCCACCTTCACCCGCGCGCCGGACAAGCTCGTGCTCGATCAGTGTATGGATGTCCTCCTGGCTGGTCGTGGGACGGAGGGTGCCGCTCTCGGCTTCGGCAAGCAGGTCCCTGAGCGCCGCGACGATGGCGTACCGCTCGTCGTCAGTGAGCAGACCGATGTCGCAGAGCATATGCGCGTGGGCCAGCGACCCCCAGATGTCGTGGCGGACGAGCTGGGCATCGAGGGCCGCGTTGCGCGCTGCCTCGTAGCGCTCGACCGTCGCCTCGATATCGTAGCCCTTCGCCCAGAGCTTGTCGGATGTGCCAGTCATACTGCCTCCCGCTTGGACTCAGTCGCGGCGACTGTTGGCGCACAGACGGGAAAGCCCCCGTCTCCGCGCTGCTTCCGTAGCGCAGGGACGGGGGCTGTTGGACCCTCGCGGTACCACCCTGACTTGCCATCACATTCGTCAAGTGACGACAGGATGGCCTCTCATAGCGTCCAGTAGGGCATGTGGACGGTCATCCGGCGTACTTTCCGGCGCGTAGATGTGCTGCGCCAGGTTCTTCCGCCAGCCGCTCGCGAGTGCGTTCGCGCGGTGTGGGCCTCTCCTGAGCTTCCACTCTGCCCCAGGTCGCTGTCAGGCCGTCAGCCGCCTACTTCTCTCGGTCGTCGCGGGCCACTATTCTTAGCTTCTATACGTTGAACATTGGTAGCATGCGGCTCCAGTGGATGTCAAGGCGCGGTGGAGGGCCTTGTTCGACCGTGAGCCGAGCCCGCGTGACACTGCCCGCTTCTTCTGCTACAATCGCGGCGCATGAGACAGGTCGCCTGGAACGTGATGCGACTGACCGAGGCGGCGCGCGTGAGGAAGGGGGGGCGAGCCATTGGACGTTCAATCGGTGCAGTCATTCCTGGACAACATTCCCTTTCAGCCGGGGGTCGTGATCAGCATCATTAGCATCTGCCTCTCGATTCTCGTCTTCATCTTCAGCTACCGCGAGACGCAGCGTGCCCGCAAAAACAGCAACTCATGGGAAACCTTCAAGCACTACACGGACCCTGACATGGAGCGTGCGCGACAGGCGGCGCGGAGGGTTCTGAACGATGCGAACTGGAAGGCTGTTCATACCTACGATCAATATCGTCTGTATTTTCGCCTCGGCGAAGACCCTGAAGGTCCTGACAAGGGTGCGATCGCAGTGCTGCGAAAGACCGAGCAAGACCTGCACAATCTCATGAACTACTTCAATGAGCTCGGAATGCTGCTTGACAATGGCCTACTCGACCGCGACTTCACATTGCAGCTCGTTGGGGAAGGGATGGCCGACCGCTGGGACGTGCTCGGGCGCATTCCGCCGCTCTTTGCGAAGTTTTCAACGAGCGGACACGCTCCGTACCCCGGCATGTACCTCCTGTACGATGCGTATCTGCGCTGGGAGAAGCGGCGCTATCCGCGCATCAGCAAGAAGGCGGAGGATGTGCGGAAGCGGTATCAGGCGAAGAGCGGAACCTAACCCCCTACCCCTTTCCCTCCGAGGGAAGGGGCACTGAGTTGGAGGAATCCGCCATCGGCTCTACGCGTGTGGCTGCGTGCGGCGGGACTGTTAGCTCGCGGTGCGATCAATGCGGATGATGCGCAGGGGGATGTCGTTCTCGCGGCAGTGGGCAACGATATCGCCGGTGCCGCCCAGGCCAGCGGCGGGCTTGCCGTCCCAGACGGCGATCATCAGGTCGGCGTGGTCGGCGATCCACTGGCCGCCCGCAAGATAGGCTTCGTCGCTGCGTTCGGTGGCCGGCAGGCGCTCGACGCTAACGGCGGAGGCAAGTAGCCGCGCGTGCCGCTCACGGTCTTCGTCAGTCTCGAAGTCGGCGTCGTAGCCGTCGAAGGGCACCACCGCGCGAATTGGGATGCCAAACGACTGCGCGGCCTCGGCTACAAGCGAGTCCGCGCCAGTGGCAAGCATCGAGTAGAGCTCGACGGAAGGATGGCGCGCGGCGATGTCACGCAGGATGCGGCGGCACTCCGCTTGAATACGCTCGTTCTCGGGTGCGGTGCCGAGTGTGCGGTGGCCGGTCACGCCCACGGTATATCGGCGCGAGCCTGTTTCCGATGTCCCTGGGTGCCCGTTGTTCTCGCGTGAGGAGCTCATGCGCTGACCTTCCTACTGTGCGTAGAGAACACATGGGAGCTACGGGTCTTGCCGTGTTGATGTACGGAAGCCAGGGTCTAGGGATAGATTCCCCGGTCTTCGGTGGACTGCGCGACGCGCTCGATGGCGATCATCTGCGCGGCAGTGCGCATATCGCAGCCCTGATCGGCGGCGAGCCGTGAGACGGCATCGTAGGCGCGTCCGATGAGCTCCAGCAGCTTGTCCTGGATCTCCTCGGCGGACCAGAAGAAGCTCTGCAAGTCTTGCACCCACTCGAAGTAGCTCACCGTCACACCTGCCGCGTTGGCGAGGATGTCCGGAACGACGCGGATGCCACGCTGCATGAAGATGCGGTCGGCCTCGGGAGTCGTCGGACCATTCGCCGCCTCGATGATGAGCCGTGCCTGCACCCGCCCGGCGTTCTCTGCGGTGAGTTGGCACTCGCGCGCGGCGGGCACAAGCACGTCGCACGGCACTTCCAGCACGTTGCTGCTGCTCATCGACTTTGCTCCAGGGAAGCCCACCACACTGCCGGTCTCCTCCTCGTAGCGCAGCACGGCAGGGATATCGAGTCCGTGCTCGCTGTAGATGCCGCCTCCACTGTCGCTCAACGCGACGACACGGATGCCCTGCTCGTGATATTGCTGGGCCGTGATGGCGCCGACCGTGCCGAACCCCTGGATCGAGACACGCAGATCGCGCGGCTGCATCTTCAGGTCCTCAGCCGCCATATGCAGCACGGCTGTCGCGCCGGTGGCGGCCGCGCCCACACGACCCTCGCTGCCGCCGATGACGAGCGGCTTGCCCGTCACGACCGCCGGGACGGAGTACCCGATCTGCATCGAGTAGGTGTCCATCATCCACGCCATGATCGTGGCGTTGGTGTTCAGGTCTGGTCCCGGAATGTCGCTGTTGGGACCCATGAGCACTGAGATTTCGGTGGTGTAGCGGCGCGTGAGACGCTCGATCTCGGTCTCGCTCATGTTCTTTGGATCGAAGACCACGCCGCCTTGCGCACCGCCAAAGGGAATGTCAACGAGGGCGCATTTCCAGGTCATCCACATTGCGAAGGCACGGACGTCCTCAAGCGTGAGGTCCGGCGAGTAGCGGATGCCACCCTTTGCTGGCCCGCGATTGATGTTGTGCTGGACGCGGTAGCCGGTGAACATCTTCACTGGTCCATCGTCGGTGCGCACCGGGAAGTGGACGATCAACTCGCGCTTGGGCACGCGCAGCACCTGGCGCATATCCTCAGAGAGATTCAAGCGGTCGGCGGCAGTCTCGAACTGGATCAGCGCGATCTCCTGGAGCGAGGGCTGGGCATTGGGTTGTGTCTCGCCGGGCATGAATGAATCCCTCCTGTGGACCAGCGCCGTCCTCAGCAGCCGGCCAGTGGTGCGAACAGGCCGCAGGGACGGAGCATTTAGACAGCGCCTTACATACGGAGAACACTCCTTACACGGGTGTGGGAAACCCTACCCCTGATCGAGCTGACGAACGATAATCGGATTGACGGCATCGGGCTTGGCGCGTCCACGCGTACGCTTCATCACCTGACCGACCAGGAACTGAACGGCGCTCGTCTTACCCGAGCGGTAGTCCTCGACGGCCTTCGGGTTTTCGGCGATGACCGACGTGACGATCTGCTCCAACTCACCTGTGTCGCTCATCTGCGCGATGCCTTCGCTCTTGACGATCTCGCCCGGCGTCTTGCCTGAGGTGAACGCCTTTTCGAGCACCTCTTTGGCTTGCCTGCCGTTGATCGTGCCCGCGTCGAGCAAATCGAGCAACTCGGCCAGGCTCGCCGGGGACACCGGGCTCGCGCTGATGTCGCGGTCCTCCGCGTTGAGCAGGCGACGCAGGTCGCCGAGCACCCAGTTCGCGACCGCCTTCGCGCGCGCCGTCCGGTCCTTTGGCATGCCAGCGGCGACCGCCTGCTCGAAGTATTCGGCGATTGGACGTTCGCTCGCCAGTTGCTCGGCATCGTACTCAGAGAGGCCGTACTGCTCCAGGTAGCGGGCGCGACGGGCGTCAGGCAGCTCGGGCGTCTGCGCACGGATCTCCTCCACACGCTCGCGCGAGATGACGAGCGGCGGCAGGTCCGGCTCGGGGAAGTAGCGGTAGTCGTTGGCTTCTTCCTTCACGCGCTGCAGGGTGGTGACGCCTCTCGCCTCGTCCCAGCCACGTGTCTGTTGCTGGATAGTGCGCCCGGCGCGCAGCTCCTCGATCTGACGCGCTGCCTCGTAGGCTAGCGCCCGTTCGACGGAGCGGAACGAGTTCATGTTCTTGATCTC
>CAYRVF010000045.1:2493-36169 GCA_964427535.1 uncultured Ktedonobacterales bacterium | reverse complement strand
CTTGGAGCGCAAGGCGCCGCCGACGTTTGAGGTGTTGGTGGAGCAGCAGAGCTGGCGCGAGGTCGTCATCTACAAAGAGGTCGCCGCCGCCGTCGATGCGCTGCTGCGCGGTGATGCGCCCGAGCGCGAGATCCGCGAGCGCGAGCCGAATGGCACAATCCGCCGCCGCACGGAGTACGCACCCCGCGCCGCACGTGCTGATTCCGTTGGGCTGCCGACTCGCGAGCTCGCTCCACAGCCACAGCCACGACAGCGACTGCGCGGCGACATAGAGCCTCGTGGCCGGAGCGGTCGTGGCGGCGCTCTCGCCGGGCACCCGACCCGCACCCCCTGGTGGGAGCAGAGTCGCGGTGGCCGCGACGGCGCGGCGCCAGAGGAAGCCGCCGACATGCGCTGGCTCGACCCCGAGTTGGCACGTAGCGCCGCCCTCGCCCGCACGTACGACGACGCTCACGAAAGCATGTCCACCGGTGAAGAGCCGGTCTTCCGCAAGCGGCGCATCTACTCGATGGGCGTCAATCGTGGACGGCTGGAGCAGGCCATCAAGGACCTGCGCTTGCCAGCGGTGCTCAGCCGCGACGAGAACGATGCCGATGCGGTCTTCGTGCTCAAGAACATGTACCGCAAGATGCCTGACCGGGTTGATGCCGCGCAGGCGGCGGGTAAGCCCGTCTATCTGATTCGTAGCGGCGGCGTCGATCGCATCCGCGAGGCGCTCGCCGATCTCTTCCACGTCGACATCTCACAGTCGGGCGCGGAGGATGCGAGTGCCGACCACGACTCAGGCGAGCGTGACACAGGCGAATAGCGCCTCCGTCCAGAACAACAGACCGGGCCGTTCCATACCACACGGAACGGCCCGGTCTGTTTTCCCGCGGATGGCGGTGCCGTTAGCCGATACTGTCACTAAACATCGGCACGCACTCGGCTCGGGTCGCGCCGGGCCGGCTTACGTCAGCGCTTGAGCAACTGCCTGGCACACATGCCGGGCGATATCCCATCCACTGTCTTCCGTGCCGAGCTCCTGGCTATAGACGGAGATGACGTAGGTTTCGTTCCCCTTGGTGATGATGCCAGACGAGTTGATCGCCCATGCGCCGTCGGGTCCGTTGACCCAACCATCCTTCATGGCGTAGGACGCGCCCGAGGGCGCGGTGTCGCCGACGCCGCTGATCTGGTCCGACTCGATGTTCTGCATGAGGCTGAGCGCCAGCGCCTGGTGCTGTTGGGAGAGGGTCTTGCCCTCTTGCAGATCGGTCAGCAGTTGCGTCATCGCAAGCGGCGTGAGGGTGCTCCAGCCCCAGGCGTCGTTGTTGGGCGCGTAGCCGCCGATCCCCAGGCTTTGCAGATAGCCACCGATGGCTGCCGGGCCTCCCTCTGCGTCGTAGAGCGTTTGGGCGGCGTCATTATCGGAGTTTTCGATCATGGCGGTCAGCAGATTCATCTCGTCGGACGTCACGTCGCGGCCCTGTGCTTCCACACTGGACAGAAACGCCAGCATAATCGGCACTTTCATCGAGCTGGCGGCGATATAATTGCTCTGCTCGTTGTAGGTATAGTACCGGTTGCGCGTCACGTCGTAGACCGCGACGCCGGTATTGCCGCCCAGACTGGCGAGATAACTGGCTAGATCGGGCGAGAGCACATCGAACGACGCCCAGCTCGTCGCACCTTTCCCCGGATCGGAGAACGTGAGCGCGTCCGCTTGCACCCACCCGGTCTGCTGCTGGCTTCCCCACCGCACTGAGTACCACAGGGCGCCTTGCACCCAACGAGTATCGCCCGCGAGCTCCACCGGGAAGTTCTGCCCGATATGCACCAACGGCTGCCCCGTAGAGGGCGCTGAGAGCACCGGAACGTTCATCGCCGTGCTCCAGACGAGCTTGTTGCTCGGGACGGTGACGTGGGGTGGCCCGACGGTCAGCAAATAGTCCGCGCCGGTAGTGGCGCGACCGACAGCGGGCTGACCGTCGGCTGTCTGGGCATCCTGATCGAGCACGACGAGCGCGTACCAGAAGGCTTGCACGAGCAGCCGGTGCTGTGTCCCGTTGACCGTTACGGTCGCGTGCAGCGCCTCAGTCAAGGGGCGCCCGAAATCGTTCTTCGAGCCGTTCGGTGTGTTGGTGTCGTCGTTGACGTAGTTCCAGATGCTCAGTGGCACCGAATGGCCGACGAGCAGGTCGCCTTGTGTGCCTTCCTGCACGAAGACGTCTTGCGAAGCGCGATTCCGCAGGGTCACCTGCTGGGGCGGGATCGTGACGAGTGCGCTGGGGAGCGTCGCGGCACGCACGTCGGCGTAGGTCAGGGTGCTATCCGCGCCGCCGATGCGCACCTGGCTGCCCAGCGAGAGCAGCGTATGCAAGAGTGGCAGGCGGAGAATCGGCGTCCCGCTGAGCCGCACGGCATCGCGGATGAGCTCAGGGTCGAGCGCGGTCGAGTCGGATATATGCGGGGCGCTCGCCTGTTGTGCCGCGGTGCTCGATGGCAGGAGCAGCGCGCCATCCTGGAAGAACTGCACTTCTCCGGCGGAGGTCGGAAAACCCGGCGTGAGCGCGGAGCCGAGGACTGTGGCGCCCCCGTGCGCCGAGTAGTACCCCTGGAAGACGCTGTCGACGGATGCCTGCTGGGTTCCGAAGGCGGCGTTACTCTGTTGCGGCGCGTGGGTGAGTTTGTCTCCCCACCAAATGGTCGAATATTGCGTGGTCGGTGTCGGCGCGGCGGATGACTGGCGCCCTCCCCGCAGCGCCGACGGCCAGACGTGCAGCGTGATCAGGGGGCCGACAAAGAGGCAAAGGGCAGCGATTCCCGAGAGGATGGCGCGCCAGATCGCGACTTTGCGCGGAGCTTGCTCAGGCGTTGGCGGCGGCTCTAGCAGCGCTGATTGTCTGAATTGCGGGGCCTCCGCCATGCCTCTCCTCCTCCTCCCCCAGATCTCACGCGTTTACTCCGCATATCCTCCAGAGAGGATAGCTATCTGCCGCTACGGCATCCCGAGCGGCTGGTAAGACCTACCGCAACACGTGTGCCAGAATGCCCAGTTGCTTCGAGGCGACACGGCACGTGCGCTGATGCCCGCTGTCAGCTATCGCACCGTGCTTCTGGACACGAGAGTGATAGGCAAGCGCTGCGCGTTTTGACCGCATTCTAGCGTATGGGGGCAATAGCGGCACCATGTCGCCTGTTCGTCTGGTGTCGGTAGATGCTCGTAGTGACGCGCTTCTCCCTATGGACGATAATACACACGAGCCTTGGAACCAGATGAGAAGTGGGCATGGATGCCCGCGCGAACGAAAGGGCGTGGGCGCGTGGGGGCATGGATTGTAGCGGCGGTGGGCATCGTTTTGGTTGATGTCGTCTTGAGTGGTGACAATGCGCTGGTCATCGGAGCAGCGGCGAGTAAGCTCCCTCGCGGACTGCGGATGCTGGCCATCTTCTGGGGAGCGCTCGGCGCGATCGTCTTTCGGATCGCGCTGGCGGTCGCGGCGACAGAACTCCTCCGTTTACCGTTTCTACAGGCGATTGGCGGCGTGCTGCTCATCGGTATCGCGATACGTCTGCTGCTGCCCGAGGGCGACGTGGCGCAGCGCGAGCGCCGGGCCTCAGAGCGGTTGCTCCCAGCGGTGATGACGATCTTGCTGGCCGACGTGACGATGAGCCTCGACAATATCATCGCGGTCGGCGGGCTGGCGCATGGCAACATCTCACTACTGGTCGGCGGCCTGATCTTGAGTATGGCGCTGCTCTTCGTGGCGAGCGCGGTGATTGCGCGGCTGATCGAAACCCTCACCTGGCTCCTCGACCTCGCCGCGATCGTCCTCGCGATTACGGCGGCAAATCTGATCAGCGAGGACGCCATCGTCTCGGCGCACATCCCGGCGGGGAGCCCGTTCGTCAACGCCCTACGCGTCGGATGCGTGGTGCTGGTGCTGGGGGTAGATGTGGTGCTGCGATTGCGGCGCGTCCGCCAGCGACGGATGGCGACGGCCACGCCCGTGGATGGCGAGCAAGAATCGCAGCCGGTGCGGCGCTAATGCCCCTGGCTCATTCGCGCGAGGCGGCTTCCACTGCCAGCCGCACGCGCTCACGCTCAGAGCGAAGCGACGCCGCGAGCACCTGCAAGACGGCGTCGCCGCTCGGCGTCAGGCGCACCCGCACGATACGCCGGTCGGTGGAATCCTGCTCATGCTCGCGTTTCACGAGCTTGCGCTCCTCCGCCCGGTTGACAAGCCCGATGACGGCGTTGTGGCGAATCTGGAGCCGTTCGGCCAGCTCGGTGATGTTGGCCCAGTCGCGCCCTGGGAAGCCCTTGATGGCGAGCAGCAGGAAATATTGCTGTGGCGTCAGGCCCACGCGACGCGCTTCAAGCTCGGTCTGGCGCGAGAACCGCCGGAGCGCATAGCGGAGATTCGCCAGGCGCTCATACTCAGACTTATTCAGCAGTGCTGGTGCCGCGGGCGTTTCAACGGTGGCAGACGCGTGTGGAGTCGGCTCCGTGCGACCGGTCATCAGATGCTCCTTCGCAAGCGCGCGATCACAACCAGCCCGCTACGCACAACACATACTGGTAAGCGGCGCCAGTGAGTCGTCTGCGCTCCCCCGCGTGCAGGGGGAATATGTCTCCACTGTTCAACATCGGCACGACGCGGCGGAATGCTCACTCTCATGGAGGAGCGTGTCCCCACCACTGGATATCTTCAGCCCAGTATATAGTGTAATGCGATGTATGAACAGGGGCGGTCGCACACCAACACGCAAAGGTTGTGGGGTGAGCAGCTAGTGCGCTGCGTGCGGCGTGGGGTGCTCGTCGCCACCGACGGCGCTGGTCTCGGCCTCATGCTGCGACTCGAGCTCAGCGTCGTGCTCGCCCTCGGTGGGTGCGCGCAGGGAGCGCGTGAAGAACCAGAAACAGAAACAGAAGACGACTGCCCAAAAAGCGACGACGATGATGACCGGTACGACTTGATCCATGCCCTTGTATGCCTCCGTAGGTCTAGGACGAACGCATGGGGACGGTGGTATCCGCGCACCGCGTCCATCTGTCGCGACTGTACGCCGAATAACCACCGAACGGCTTGCACTTAGACTACCACAGGCCGTCACGTACGTGTGAGACGCGCACGCGCCGTCTAGTCTACACTACCATCACATGCAACAGGTGTAGAACCCAAGTTTTGACATAATGCAGCAATTGTGCCACGTTGAGAGGTGCGGATTCCCGCGCTGTTCATCGTGCGCGGGAGTCCATGGCTGCCGCCTCGCCAGGACTTCGGAGAGGCAGACGGGGAGAGCCCGAACAGCCAGAGATGTACCGTGGGCCAGAAGAGTGCGTGCGAGTGGGAGCGCGGCGCTAATGATACGAATTGTGCTGGTCGAAGATCATACATCGGTGCGGCAGGCGCTGCGCGAAGGGCTGGAGGCCACCGGCGAGGTGCGAGTGGTGGCGCAGGCAGCAACAGCGCGCCAGGCGATTGCCGAGGTGGAGGCGCATCCCGAGGCTGAGGTCGCGCTGATGGATATCGAGTTGCGCGACCCAGAGCTCGGCGCGGCGTCGGCAAGTGGTGTCGGCGCGGCGGTCGCCATCCGGCGCGAGCGGCCGCGCTTCCCGGTGGTGTTCTACTCCAACCAGGACGACGACGCCTACTTCCGCGAGTTCCGCTCGGCGGGCATCCTGAGCCACTACGCCTACGTCCGCAAGAGCAATTACCTGCTCCCGTCGATGCTGATTCCGCTGCTACGTGATGCCATCGCCGGGCGCAGCCTCATCGATCCCGAGATCGAGGATCGCGTGGATGAGGTGCGCGAGCGCGATGAAGCCTCGCCGCGCATGCTGCTGGAACCGAACGAGCTGCGTGTGGCCGAGCTGCTGGCGCAGGGGTTGACCAACGAGCAGATTGCCGCGCGGCTCAATCTCCGCGACGCCCGCGCCGTCAGCCGCACCAACGGCCGCATCTATGACGCCTGGCGCCTCAGCGAGAGCACGACCGATGAGAAGGTGGCTCGGGCACGCGCCGCGCTGATCTACCTCTACGACCGCCCTATCACGTGGGATGAGAACGGCAACGCGCTGGTGCCCGATCGGCGGGGCGAGTGGTCGCCTCTATTCCCCGAGGACGACGCTGAAGGGCGGTAGGGACGACGATGCAGACCCTCGTGCAGACGGCGCTGGCCCTGGCCGCCATCGCGCTCTCCGTCTTCAGCCTTATCACCTACTCGTGGCTGGGGTTGAGCGTGCTGCTGCTTGGCAACCGGCGCAGCAACATGACGTGGGTAGGTGGACTCGGCCTGCTCAGCGGCGGACTCTTCTTTCTCTGCCATGGCGCGCTCGTCGGCGCAGGGGTGCCGAATGCGGCATCGGCGACGGATTTCTGGTGGCGGCTCTCGTGGTTGCCTGCATTTGTCGCACCCGCGTTGTGGGCGGCGATGGGTGTCCACTACGCCGGGCTGGCGGGGGCGTGGCGGCGTCTGCGTAAGCCCGCCCTGTTGCTCGTCGGCGGCGCGGGCGTGGTGACTGCCCTGCTCGCCATCTATTGCTGGTCGGCCATCGCGGACTATGGGGACTTTATCCGCCTGCTCAACACTGCGCTACGACTGCGCGGCGGGCAGCAGGCGCTCGCCGCCATCTCGCCGCGGCTCCCCGCGTTGGGGCTGGCATTCGTGCTCTATATCTCGGCGTGCGCCTGTCTGCCCTGGGCGTCACTGGTCGCGCGCAGGTTGTTGCCGTCGTCCGCCGCACGGGGTCGCTCGCGCACAGGGGAGGCAAGCCTGCTCTGGGATGCCGGCGACGCCTGGAGCCGCGCCCGCCCGGCGTTGCTGGTGGCCTCGCTGTGCATGATGGTCGCCGGGGCGGTCGTGGCC
This sequence comes from uncultured Ktedonobacterales bacterium, assembly GCA_964427535.1. Classification (GTDB taxonomy): domain Bacteria; phylum Chloroflexota; class Ktedonobacteria; order Ktedonobacterales; family JADMIN01; genus CAYRVF01. The sequence continues at coordinate 29,314 of CAYRVF010000045.1, read as the reverse complement.
ATCATCGGCGTGCTGGTGCTCTTCGCGCGGCATCGCAGCGCCCTCGGCTCGGTGCCGCCCACGCTCGATCTCCCCGTACCGGGGACTCTCCCCGGCCATATGCCGCTGCCGCTGGTCTTCGCCGATCTCATCGTGCAGCTCGCGCTGGCAGGGCTGGGCCTCTCAATCGGCTGGGCGGTCGTGCGGCAGGGTGTGCTGGTGGAGCGGCGGCTGCCCCAGCGCGGCTACTTCAGTCACTGGCGCGGCACCGCCTTGCTGGCGGGCGTACTGGCGACGGTGGTGGCGGCGATGGCAGGGGTGGAGTCCGAGGCGCTCCCCGATCTGCTCTTGCTGGTGGCGCTGGCGTCGGCGGCCTACGCGCTCTTCACCTGGCAGTCGTATGTCGGGCACGACCGGCTACTCGCGCAGCTCCGTCCGTTTGTGGGGAGCCTCGGTGGCGGCCATTCCGGCTGGCTGGCGACGGACCCAACGGAGGTCGAGCGTGCGATCGAAGCACTCTTCACCAGCCTCTGCCGCGACGTGCTCGGCGCGTCTCACGCACGGCTCTGGCTGAGTGCGGGGCGTCTGCACAAGACGCTGAGCTACGTCGACCCCAAGGCGCCCAGAGCCGTCCATGACGCGCGCGAGTGGTCGCTGCCCGTGAGTGACGAGCGCGGCGTCGTGGCGCGGCTGGTGCTCGGGCCACGGACCGACGGCGCGGGCTACACCTCGGCGGACCTGGAGATCGCGCGGGCCTGCGGGCAGCGTATGCTCGACGCGGTGGGTGAGTTCGCGGCGGCCCAGGCGGTTGCCTCGCTCGCCCGCCAACGCGGGCTGGAGTCAGAACTCAGCGCCGCGCTGCCGCGGCGGGTGCTGCATGACGACATTTTGCCTCGCCTGCACCTGGCGATGCTCAAGCTCGAAGCGCTACGCGCCCGCACGCCGGTCGCCGCGATCATAGCCGGCACGCCGAGTGCGCCGGATGGAGAGGTTCCCACGGTAAGTGCCGTGGCAACCGCGGGTGAGGGTGAGACGACCACCGGAGACCTTGGCTCGGTCGTCCGCGAGCTGGGGAAGGTGCATCACGACCTGGCGGCGCTCATGCGCTCGATGCCCACGGCCAATCCGCGTCACCTGGAGCACGGCATCGTGAACGCGATCCGCTCGGCGCTCGACGGCGAGTTCCGCGGCACCTTCGACGAGCTCGACTGGGAGGCCACGGAGGATGCCTGCGCGCGGGCTAACCGCCTGCCGGTGATCCTCGCCGATTTGCTGTTGGGCGCGACGCTGGAGGCGGTGCGTAACGCGGGGCGGCATGCGCGCGGGGGTGATATGCACCGCCATCTCAGCCTGCGGGTGCGCCTTGAAGCCGACGAGCGCTACGTCACCGTCACGGTGGCCGACGACGGTGTGGGGCTGCAGTCGTTGCCCACGTCTGACCGTGACGAGAGCCTCCGCGAGGCCGCGGGCGACATCAGTGGTGTCAACATGCGGCCTGGCACGCGCACTGGCTTGCTCACGCATGGCGCGCTGATGGCGCTGGTGGGCGGCACGCTCTCCGTCCACTCTGAGCCGGGAGCAGGCACGACAGTCAGCATTCGTGTGCCTTGGGTGACGAGCGACGACGTGCTGCCGGGCCTCGATGCGACGGAGCCGGCGAGCGCCTCCCTCGCCGCGCAGGCCTGATCCGCTCCGTCGATTATCTCTGCCCGCTGGGTCCGGCATACATTTTGCGCATCAGAGCGTTCGTGAGGTTCCCCCTCTCTCCGTGAGGACCTATCGCTGGTGGGCGGTCCTCACGGTCTTTTTTTGCCGAGGCGGCCCCTCCCCCTGACCCCCTCCCACGCCTGACGCCGAGAGCGGGGGAATAGGGACGCGACCGCACTCTGCGCGCCGCGTGCGAGTCTGGCTCCCCTCTCTCACTGTTAGGCGGGGGAGGGGCCACCCGCACGCTTCAGGGACGCGGCTTCTCGATCATCCGCACGCCGCCGCTGCCCGCGATGTAAACACGCTCCGTCATGTCGATGAAGAGGCCGTGGTCCACGACACCGCGCAGCGCTTTGATGCGTGCGTCGAGTTCGGCGGGCTGGCGCACCGCTCCGAACGTGGTGTCGAGCAGGTAATGGCCACCGTCCGTGACGTAGGGCGTCCGCACGACGGCTTCTGACGCGGCGTTGACGGCGACGACGACGGCCGGGCGCAGCACCGCCTGCCCGCCCAGCGCTTCCACCCGCGCGGTGGTATGTCGCCAGCCAAACGGCTCAATTTCGATGGGGATGGGGTAGTGCCCGCCAAGCACCGGCACAATCTTCGACTCATCCACGATGATGATGCGAAAGCGGCTCGCGCTGGCGATCAGTTTCTCGCGCAGCAGCGCCCCGCCCCGCCCTTTGACGAGATCGAGATCCGGCAGCGTCACCTCATCCGCGCCGTCGATACTCAGATCGAGTGAGGCGACGTCGTCAAGCTCGGCCAGCGGAATGCCCAACGAGGAGGCGAGCGCTTTGGTGCGCTCGGAGGTCGGCACGCCGGTCACGCGCAGCCCGTCGTGCACGCGCTCGGCCAGTGCCCGCACCATCAGCTCGGCGGTGCTGCCGCTGCCCAGCCCGATCACCGCGCCCGAGGGGATCGCCTCCACCGCCGCGCGGGCGGCCTGGAGCTTCCACTGCGCCTGCTGCTCGGGAGTGGTGATGCCGTCGTGCTGCACGGGTCTTGCTCTCCTGTTCTACTCGCGGAAGGCGGCACAGGCACGCTACATCAGCGGGATGTGCTTGCCCGCGCCCGGCTGAATCGCCCGCCCCGCGCGCACGTTGCGGGCCGCGATGCGATCCTTCGCCGCCTCGGTGCGCAGCAACGGAAATGGGCGGTGAAACTCTGAATTGAACTGTTGCGCGCGCTGTTCGATATGCGTGGCTCGTCGTTCGTGCGCGTGCGCGAAGATCTCGCGCTTCTCGGCGTCTGGCAGTCCGCTGACGATGAGATAGGCGAGCACGAAGTCCGGCTTGCCACGCTCCGCGTAGGTGCGCGCCTCCGTGACGGGGTCCGCGCCCTCCCGCACCGCCTTGGCAACGATCTCCGCGAAGACGTCTTTCATCAGCGGTCTGTATTGTGTATCGAAATCAGGCATCTGCCCCGCGGGCTCTGACATCGCCGCGCGTCCCCTTTCTGCCGTTGCCCTCCATTATATCGCTCTGTCCAGCGCGTGCGTCTACGCCGCCATTCCCACACCGACAGCCACACAACGCATGTCTCGCAACGAAGTGTTGAGTCACACGGCGCGATATCGCGGTCCCGTGGCACGCCCCTTGTATGGGATGTGGCACAGAACGCGCTAGTGGGATGTGTGGAGCTGATCGCGGGGCGGAGACAGGGTGGCGCGACGGTCTCCCCGCCAGAAGGAAAAGGCGAGGTACGGACAGATGAGCACGATTCTTGGACAGTCACGGAGCGACTCACACGCGCGCGACGCGCTGCACTGGTGGGAGACCCAGATGACCCAGCCGCTGACCGTCGTGCGGACCACACCGGCTCCGAGTGTGTCGCGGGCAGACGACGCGAGTGTACACGCAACCGCCCGTCACTCCCGCCGTGTCGCGCTGCCGCTGACGATGGTGATTGGGATCGTGCTCTACGTGCTGCTCAACGTGGGCGATGTGCTCAGCACATGGATCGGCTTGCACACCGGACTGCACGAGGGCAACCCGCTGATGAGCCGCCTGCTGGCGACGTACGGATTCTCCGCGCTGATCGCCTACAAGGTGGCCGTGGTGGTCGCCGTTAGCGCCGGCGTGACGAAGCTGTCGCGCTCCTACCGCCGCGTGGCGATGGGGACGCTGATTATCTGCAACGTGCTCGTCGGACTGGCTGTGCTGCTCAACCTGCTCCAGACGCTTACCTGGTAATCAGGCGGCTCCATCGCCGTCACTCGTCTCAATCTGAACATGAAGAGGCGCCTCAACAGAGGCGCCTGTTGGTGTTTGGTCTGCCGTCACATCTACCAGCGGATCTCGATCGCGATGTCGCCAGGGAGCCGGAGTGACCTCCCCGAGGCGTAGCGCTGCCGGGTGTCGCGTGCCTGCCGCGCGAGCGTGGATTGGAGCGCGCGCAGCCAGCCTGGCCCGGTTGGCCGCTGGGGCGCGGAGCCGTCAGGTGCGACGTACGACAGCCCAACGGCGAACCGGCGACAATCGAGCATGAGGGGAAAGTGAGTCATCGCGACGTGGCTGACGCAGGCCGTGACACCTAGAAGCGCCGCGACTGGCAGCAGCAGTAGCCATCCGGTACGTCGCATAGAACCACCGCCCCCCACCTGGCACACACTCCCTGCTCAAGAGCCGCGTGGCAAGCTCCGCACGCCATTGTCGCTGGTCTACCCGCCTACGACGATTCACCGGTGTCCACGAGTTCTTTCGCCCCGTAGATTTCGAGTGGGAGACGTGTTTCCCAGAGATCGTAGGGAGCTTCCTCACCGAGGGAATCCATCGCGCGTTTCCAGCCCGCGCGAAAGCTGTCTTCGCTCTCCCAGATCGAGACGGCGATGATGCGCCCGTTCGCCACGTCGTCGAAGTCCCCGAGCTCCTGGAGCCCTGACTGGGCTCGAAGCGCCTCACTGACACGCGCAATCCATCGCAGCAGGTCGTCTCTATACTCGGGCTTGGGGTAGTGGAAAGCCATGAACAGGTAGCGCACGTCGCGGTGTCCCTTCTGCCACACGTCACGTTCCCTTCCGCTCGGCCGTGCGTCTCGCTATTCGGCTTCCGCTGCCGCGAGCTCCGGGTTCTCTGTGCCGCTGCGGGGGGCGCGCTCGCGGGTGGGGGCACGCCCATCACGGGCCGTACGCGTTGCCCGGTGCGCGCGTCCCCTGGGCGCCAGATCGAGCTGGAACGGCGCGAACACCGCCGCGACCGACTCCGGCACCGACCCCTCGACCAGCGTACCGTTCTCTTCGCTGGATTGTCGCCGCACTCTGCCGCGGCGGTGGAAGGCTTCGAGCAGGTCGCCGCGATCGTAGGGCAGCAGCACCCGCATCGGCACCATCGCACGTGCCAGCACCTCTCCGACGCGCGTCATCAGCGCGTCAAGGTTCTGGCCGGTGAGCGCCGAGACCGCAACGGCGTTGGGGAAGAGCGAGGTATCCACCACGGAGGGATCAGTCAGCAGATCGATCTTGTTGAGCGCCGTCACACGCGGCTTCTCGGACGCGCCCAGCTCGGCGAGCACGTCGTCGACCGTCTGGTTCTGCTCGATGGCGTTCTCGTGCGTGGCGTCCACCACTTCGAGCAGCACGTCGGCCTCGACGACCTCCTCCAGCGTCGCCCGGAAGGCTGCGACGAGGTCTGTCGGCAGTTTCTGGATGAACCCAACGGTGTCGGTGAAGAGCACCTTTTGGTGGGTGGGCAGCACGACCTGGCGCGTGGTGGGGTCGAGCGTCGCGAAGAGCTTGTTCTCGGCCAGCACGCCCGAGGACGTGAGCGCATTGAAGAGCGTCGACTTGCCCGCGTTGGTATAGCCGACGACCGCGACGACGGGGATGCCCTCCGCGCTGCGCTGGCGACGCTGCAGCGTGCGCTGGCGGCGAATCTGCTCTAGCTCGCGGCGTAGCTCGGCGATGCGCGAGCGGATGCGCCTGCGGTCGATCTCCAGCTTCGTCTCACCAGGGCCGCGGACGCCGATCGCGCCGCCGACTCCGCCACCGCCTGAGCCGCGCGAGCCGCCACCGACGCGCGAGAGAGCACCACGGCCGCTGCCCGCCAGACGCGGCAGCCGGTATTCGAGCAGCGCCAGCTCGACCTGCACCTGGCCCTCGCGGGTGTGCGCGTGCATCGCGAAGATGTCCAAGATCAGCGCGGTGCGGTCAATGACACGCGTGCCAATCGCGCGCTCGAGGTTGCGCTGTTGGGTCGGGCTGAGCTCGTCATCCACGAGCACCAGGTCGAATTGCCCGTCACGCGCACGCTCGGCAAGCTCCTCGACGCGCCCTTTGCCGAGATAGTAGGTAGAGGTGGGTGAGCGCAGCCGTTGAATGAGGCGACCCGTGACGTCGGCGCCAGCCGTGCGAGCCAGCGCAGCCAACTCGTCGAGTGAATCCTCGGCGCTAAAGAGGGCATCCTCGCTCTGGGTGTCGACGGCCACGAGGAAGGCACGCTCGGGCCGCTGCTCCGCGCTGGAGTCGATAAGGCGATTCTGCCTGGACGTAGGCTTTCCTCCTGCATGTGTGATGGATGGTGCTCGCTCGCCGCCCTGTCAGCGGCAACGGGCTCTGTCTCTCTCCACCACGTCCGTGCCTCTGAAATCTTTGCCGTATTGTATCATCCGTCGCCGTGCCAGGCCAGGCAGAAATCCGCTGGAATACGGTCGTCCGAACGTTCACGCGGACCCGCCTGGACTGGCTGAGGCGAGTGGCTGGCGCTGGTGGCGATCACTCGTCCGACACGGTCAATTGCTCGATGACCTCACGCACGCCAGGAACGTTGGAGGCCACCGACTCGGCGTTGTCGCTATCCTCGACTGTCGGCACGGTGCCGCGCAGATACACCACGCCCTGATTGGCGGCCACCCGGATGCGCAGGTCGGTCGTAGTCGCGTCCTCGCGCAGCTCGCGCAGCACCGCATCGACCAGCGCTTCGTCACCGGGCTGCGCGTCCTCATAGGACGGCTCGACTTCCTGGTCGGACTCAGACGTGGGAGCGAAGCCGTTGACGACCGTGGTGTTGCCGTCCTCATCGACGCCGATGACGGGGTCTGTGGGCGGGAAGAACGTCCCGTCGTCATCCTGGGACTCGAAGATATCGCCTGGGTTGTTGAGATCTTCCGCCGCGCCCGAATCGGCGGATTGAAGCTCGTCCGTATTGAGCCCTTGGTCGTTCAAGTACGCGTCGGGGTCGTCGTTCGTGTCCACGCCGAGCACGTTTTCGGGCCTGTCCGCGTCGGCGAGGTCCTCCACAGATTCCTCGGTATAGTCGTCTGGCAGGATTTCCTCGACCAGCAGCGTATCGACGACTTTTTTGCCGTGGGCGAGGCGTGCGGCGAGCGCGTGCGCCTCAGCCTTGTCGCGTTGAGTGGGCACCCTCCCGCTCAAGAAGATCTCTTTGTCGTTCTCGGCGGCGGCAATTTCCACGCCTCGCTGATCGTGCAACTGGCGCACGATCTCCTCGGCGAGAGGTGTCTGCGCCCCTGTATCGAAATCCCGTTGCATGCCTGTCCTCCCATTCTGGTAGTCCGCGCATGCTGCCCCTGGGGCAGGACGGCGGAACTCCCCACGTCTGCGCCCACTCGTGACATGTATCTAGGTCGAAAGCGTGCAACACGCATGCCAGGATGCCTGGCGGGCAGTGCGCCACCGCACGACTTCGGCTGTCACGGGCTGGCATAAAAGTTGCCGGTGATGGGAACGAACTCACGCAAGCGACCAGGGTATTTCGGCAGTCGCGGTCCGTGTTATGCGGACGTTCTCTTTCCAGTCGCTCTATCTTCCATTATCTCACTCACTGGCCCACGACGTGCGGCCAGAGACGAAGAGCCGGGAAGACAGGGGGACCACACCCACACGCTGGAAGGAGAACAGCGCATGGCAAAGCAAGGGCAGCACAAGCACGACGACCACGACCCACGCATCTCGCCGGGGCACAACAAACACGAGAAGAGCACGCCGATCACCACTGGGACGCCGAAGAAGCGGGAGACGTACAAGAAGCAGGCGGCGCTTCACGAGGATCCGGGGAAGAAGCCGCCCGTTGCCAAGAATGAGTGGGACCCCGATACGCGCCACTACGTGACGCACGAGGCGAACTCCGCGGCGCGTGCGCTGGATCGCAAGGAGCGCACGGGCAGCGACTCGAACGAGAGTACGGAGACGAGGGGGCACTAGATGCCGGAGCAACAACAGCCCGAGACGACGAACCGCCCGCCCTCGCAACTGCCCGACCGCTGGACCGCCGATCTGAATCCAGACTGGCTGGAGGGGCAGAACTCCGGGGCGAACGGCCCACATCCGGAGAAGGAGCCGATCTTCACGGCGGACAATGAGAAATACCTGCACAATCTGCTGAAAGCGCGGGGATTCACGGCCGCCGACTTGAAGGCGATTCCGATTGTGCCGGACGGGAGCCTGCTCGAAGAGGGCGCCACATACATCGATCTGCTCTATCCTGAGCGCGGTGAGTTCAAATCGCGTGGCGATATCGAAGCCCAGCCAGGGCATGCATACGTCGCCAAATCGTCGGTCGATTACCTGCTCTGGAACAGATTGCGCGGTGTCACGAATCCGGAGCGTCTCGATCGAGCGGATGATTCATCGGTGACACCGTAGCGGGCCGCGTGGATGATTCGTCCTAAGTAGGGAAGCGGACATACACGCGCGCCGAACGTGTAGATGCGGCGCGTGCGCGGAGTGTTCGCGCGCCAGTTTCGGCAGAGGGAGAGAAGGAGAGCAACTATGTTCCGTGGTCTACGAAGGACACTGTTCACGTTGGCGATTGGCGCCGCGCTCGCGTACTACTGGGATCCAGAGAATGGCGAGGAGCGCCGCGCGCAGTTCATGGAGCAGTTCCAGGGCCTGATGCAGCAAGGGCAGGGCCTCATGCAGCAGGGCCAGCAGCGGGTGCAGGAGATGCGCGACAGCGCGTCCAACGGGAATCTGGGAAGCCAGTCCCCCACGTCGGCGTCTTCCGGCAGCACGACCTACGCGCAGCCCTAAGCGCTCTCCGTCGCGGAGAGTTCGCGTGCGAGCCAGGGCCATCGCAGAACGGGAGCGGTGGTCCTGGCTCGTGCTGTGACAGGCGCGGAACCCCGTTTGCACCTGCCTGTGACGCGATGGGCGGTCATCTTGGGGCGACGGGCCGACCTCTCCCCCTACCCCCTCCCCTCTCAGAGGAGGGGTCGTGAGACGAAAGGACGGGCCAAGGGCAGGGCAGGCGCTGTCTTCAGGGGGTGCGCGACCGCGCCGTGTCCGTGTACAATGCGGGGAGAAATAGACCGTGCCGTCACGGAAGGCTGGGTGCGCTGTGCCCGGTGGGTGACGGCTACGCGGCTCGGTGGGAGACAGCGTGGACGACGGAAGACGGCCCCGTGCCTTGTTCGTGGACCTGGATGGAACCGTGCGCGAAACCCTCTCGGGGCGCGTGCATCCGGTTGAGCCGTGGGACCAGCGCCTGCGGCCCAATGTCGCCGATCGGCTGGCGGAATACCGGGCGCGCGGCTACCACATCATCGGTGCGACGAACCAGGGCGGCGTCGCGTTCGGCACTCTCAGCGAAGATGACGTGCGGGCGATCAACGACCACCTGCGGACTGAGCTGGCTCCCGGCCTCTTCGACCTCATCCTCTACTGTCCGTACCATCCGTACGGCACCGTCGCGGCATACCGGCGCGGCGCTCCCTGCCGCAAGCCCAGCCCAGGCATGGCGTATGAGGCGCGCGACCGCTACGGCCTTGATCTACGCTCCTCGATCATGGTCGGCGACAGCGAGGCTGACCGGCTCTTCGCCCGCAACGCGGGTATCGGCCACTTTTACTGGGAAGACGACTTCTTCGGCCCGACTGCTGCCGCGTCGGATGAAGCGGACGCCTGACACGCTCACACACGAGGCGCTGCCGGACCTACACTGCTATAGCGTCGATGGCGCTGCCCTTGTCTGCCGTTGGCTCAGCGCCTCGGTGGAGTATAGACCGAGGCGGCCGCGCCTGCCCGGCGCGACGCCTGGAGTCCCTCTTCGACTGTCAAGAGCACCGTCGTCTCCATCGTTTTCACTCCGCCACCAGCGCTGATAGCCAGTGACACCGCCGCGGCGCTCACGTTGTCGGGCGCTTCCATGATATAGATGGCGTCATATTTGCCGAATGCCAGATAGGCTGCCTCAAAGCGTGCGCCCATCTTCTCGAGTAACGGCCGGACAACCTGAGTGCGATCCTGCGGGTTGGATATCTGGGCCGCCCATGCCTCAGGAGTGTAGGCGAGCTGTACGAGATAGTGCGCCATGCGGAACTCCTTTCAGAACGATGACGCGGATGTTGCTCACGAACGACACCACACCCTCGGAGACATGTGGGCGACAGGCTCTCAGTGCGGGTCCGGAGCCGTGCTCTAGTGACCAGCGCCCGCCCTCGCGCTGACACTAGCGACTGGCCGCTCCTCATCGGATAGAGCCGATGCGCTGGTGCGGACCGCTTCACCGCCGTGTATGTTTGTCTGTCTGCGGGCCACAGACGGCATCGCGGGACTGGCTGCGTCATAGTGAACGAGAGGTCAAACCAGGACACTCAACCGATAGGCAGAGGGAATCGCCCGCCTGTGCATACACAAGATTTGCGCTCAGTATACGTCTCCGACTTTGCCTGTCAAGGGAAAGCGCCAGCCGTATTTCGCGATGTGAAAAGACGACGGGCGGGTGAATCTGCGCGTGGACGCCGTGACCACGAAGTCTGCTCACCCGGACGAGACCACAACCTCTCCGTGTGTACTCGCGCCACCGTGCCTCTCGATTCCCGGGGAGGCGGGTAGGGGGAGACTCGGCCTGAGCGCAACTATTGTCTACGTTCCCTTCCTCTGCTACAATGGCCGCGAAGCTGGCAGGCACCGATTTGCACAAGGAGCAGCGAGACATGGACGGCCGCGAGACGATGGTGTTGCGACTGGTGACCAAGCGACGCGCATTCGGGCGCGACCTTCAGCTCGACGACTTCGCGGGCTGGCGTAAGCTCGTGCTCGTGCGGCATGGCGAGACGGACTACGACGTCAGGCGTCTGCTGCCAGGCCAGCTCCCTGGTGTGGCGCTCAACGAACGAGGGAAAGCCGAGGCTCAGGCGCTGGCCGAGGCCATTCGGGATCTGCCACTGACCTCCATCGTTGCCTCGCCCTTGCAGCGCACGCTCGAAACCGCTGCCTATCTCAATCAGGGGCGCAACCTGCTCGTCCGCTTCGACGATGACCTGCTCGACACCGATTACGGACCGTACAGCGGACAGAACTGGGAGGAGCTGGACGCAAAGAGCCGCGTCTGGCGTCGCTACACCGACGATCCTACACGCGCGCCAAACGGAGTAGAGAGCTTCGTTCAGGTGCAGCGGCGGGCGGTACGCGCGGCGGAGCGCTGGCGTCGCGCGCCCAACGTGGGCGAATGGGTGGCGCTGGTGACGCATGGCGATCTGGTGAAGCTGCTCGTCGCGCATTACCTGAGCATTCCTGCTGAGGGCATTCCATTGATCAACAGCGACAACGCGTCACTCACGGTGCTCGCCTATCAACCGAGCCCACGTATGCGGCCCACGCTGCTCGCCTACAACTGGACTTCCCCCGCCTCCTGGATGCCGCGGACCACGACCGTGGAGCAACCTACAGTCGCCGTCAGTGACCAGTCGGGTGGCTGATTATTTGACCCACTCGGGCATGTCGTCGTGGTCGATGCCGAAGTGGTGCGCGACCTCGTGGACCACTACACGCTGCACCTGCTCGCGGATGCGGTCTGGGTCGTCACCGCATAGGCGGGTGATGGGTCCCCGATAGACCGTGATGACTTCTGGCATCGCGCCCGCCGCATGCTGCCGGGTAAGCGGCACGCCCGTGAATAGGCCGAGGAGCGTATGTCCCTCTGGCACGCCCGCGGTCCTGAGCGTCTCGACGTCAGGCTCGTCGACGACGCGCACGTGGACATTGGGCATCTCGCGGCGGAACCGCTCTGGCAGGAGCGCGACGGCTTCGTCCACGAGCACCTGAAATTCCTCTTCAGAGACGTCGCTTTCCGAAGGCTCATCGTCGCTGCCCTGCATGCCCGGCATCGCGGCGTCGTGAACGTGTGCGCCCGAGAAGGACCGGTTCACGTCAATACCCGCCTCGTGCATGTCATGAGGCTCGCCATGCGCCCAGGAGTTGGCCGCGCGTGCCAGCGGCGAGTTGGCGTCGAATGCCAGGGCCGCGCCCGCGAGCGCCGCGAAAAGCACCGTCATGACGAGAAAGAAACTCCATCCCGAATCGCCGCCCAGCAAGAGACGCCCTGTCAGCGCCACCGCGATCACGCTGCACATGATACCAACGAAGGTGCCTGCCCCATTCGTGGCACGCGGCCGCGCATCCTCAGAGGCATACGCGGACTCGTAGGCGTAGGACGCCTGCGACGGCATATCGTCGTAGGCGTGCTCTAACGGAGAGAGTCCGCGCGAGCGATCGTACGCCCGGCGCGATGCTGGGGTCCGCAGCACGTCGTAGGCGCGGTTCAGCGCCCGCATGCGGCGCTCCGCACGGCCGCGCAGCGCGTCTGGCGCCGAGAGGTAGCGGTCGGGATGCCACAGCTTGGCCAGCGTCCGGTACGCGCGATGCACCTCATCCGCGCTGGCGTCGGGTGTCAGACCGAGCGCCGCGTAGTAGTCGGGCGTCGCGGTCGCGCTGCCAGATGGCGGCGTGCGTTCTCGTTCAGTGGCTGCCGTAGGTGTCTGCCTTCATCGTGTTGGGGCGCCAAGTGTACGTCTGCTGACTGACGTCCCCTCTTCTCTGGAGTATACGCCGGCAGGAACAATACGGTGACGGCATCCAATGGCATTTAACGACATCTACAGGTGATAGCTTCGCTCTCCCGCGCGCACGGCGACGGGAAGCCGGTTCTCGGATGGCGCCAGCGGGCAGACCCAGCGCGCATCATACGCGCAGGACGGATTGTACGCGTAGTTGAAGTCGAGCAGGATACGCCCGCCTGCGTAGCCCATTCCCGACGAGACGTCTTCGAGAGCGCCCTCCGCATCCAGGCGCAGAAAGTCGCTGCCCTTCACTGTGTCGAACAGATACCGCCCGCCGCCGTACGTCTCCTGTCCGCTGGTTGCGTCGCGGAAGGGCAGAAACAGACCGCCGCCGTAGACGTCGATCCAGTACACCGCGAGCTCGTGCTCTGACTGGTCCAGCGTGAAGCGCATACGCCCGGCGAGCCGGAAGCGCATGCTGTGCGCGCCGCTGGCCTCCAACGTCTGGTCTGTGTCGTCGGCGATGGGCGTGAGGATAGCGGGGACGGCGAACGCCGGATCGTACGGGAAGTAGGACAAGCCGGAAAACGTGCGGCGCCGCTGTTCGTCCAGCGCGGACTGGGGATGCCGGGCGAAGAGCGCGTCTTTGCCCGTACGGAAGTGCCGTGCGACGTCGGCGGGATCATCGCCGTGCCGCAGGTGCGCCGCGCGCTCGCGGTAAAGCGCTGACACCCGCTCACGGTAGTCGTAGAGGTCCAGCCAGGTAGGGGAGTGGGGAGATGTCGCTGCACGCTCATCCATCGTCTGCCTCGCAATCACAGGCGGAAGCATCGCGACGGTGGGCCAGGGTGTTGCTCTGGCTCCCGCGCGATGCTCCCGGTAAATGTGCCCCTCGGCATCTGCCTGGCGAGCGCGAGGATGCTAGCCCTTCTTCCCGCTCGACTTGCCGGTGAGCAGCGTGTAGAAGACCGCAATGACGATCGCGCCGACGAGCGCCGCGACGAGCCGCACGCCCTCGATGACGATCTCGAATGGCAGTATCACATACGCGGAGAAGATGAACGAGCCCAGAATGGTGATGACGACAGCCGCAAAGAGACTCACCTTGCGCGATGTGAGTCGCTCGGTGATGGAGTTCGCCGCGAGCGCGACGAGCAGGACGATGATAATGCCAATCAGAGTGATGGAATACGGCGGGTTGGGATAGCCGAGCACCTGGAGACTGATCGCTGTCTTGTGGAAGAGCTGGTCGAGAATGCCAGTGGTTGGGATGAAGACGACCTGGTTGGTGGGAGTAGCCGCTGCCAGACTCGCAAACATGCCTGGTTCCTCCTTCGTGTGACCGCCCAGAGATCACGATGGCACGATGCTCCATGCCTCGCGCCATGCGGCACCCTCCGCAGCAAAGAAGCGAACGGTGCCGCGTGCATCCTACGGGAAAACGGCCCGGCGCGCAAGTGCGCTCCGCATTGACGACCGGGCGGCGCTCCCGAGAGGGGGGAAGAGCAAGCAGATTGCGTGCCAAAAACGGGCAGGCGGCGAAGATTATTTTCCTGGGCAGCTTCTCTCCCCCAACCCCCTCCCTTTGCAGGGGAAGGGCAGTGAGGCGGGCGTACCGGCTGAATCGCAGAGTTCGTGGCGCCCTATGGGCCGACACGGTATTGTGGGGCGAGGCATGCCGCGCTGCCCCTTCCCTTGCGGGGAAGGGGTGGGGGTGAGGTTCTGTTTCAGACGCTGGCGTATTGGCGTTGCACAGTGAGCAGCTCGTCGATGCCGTGCTCGGCGAGCGCGAGCATCTCATCCAGACGGGCGCGCGGGAAGGGTTTGCCCTCCGCCGTACCCTGCACCTCGATATACTCGCCGCGCCCGGTCATCACGACGTTCGCGTCGACCTCTGCGCGAGAGTCTTCGACATACGCCAGGTCGAGCAGCGTCTCGCCGTGCACGACGCCGACGCTCACGGCGGCCACCTCCACCCGCACCGGATCGACGGGCAGCACGCCCAGTGCGTGGAGGCGCAGACACGCGCGCTTCAGCGCGATCCAAGCGCCTGTGATCGAGGCGGTGCGGGTGCCGCCATCGGCCTGCAACACATCGCAGTCGAGGGTGATGGTGCGCTCGCCCAGGGCGCGCATATCCACCGCCGCACGGAGTGAGCGCCCGATGAGCCGCTGGATCTCGTGCGTGCGGCCGCCGACACGCCCAGTCACCGATTCGCGCGCGGACCGCGAGGAGCCCGCGCGCGGCAACATCGCGTACTCGGCGGTAATCCACCCCTGGTTGCGGCCCTCCAGGAAGTGGGGCACCCGGTCTTCTATCGTCGCGACACACAATACCCGCGTGTCGCCAAATTCAATCAGCACCGACCCTTCGGCATGCTTGAGATAGTCTGGCGTCACCCGCACCGGGCGAAGCTGATCGTTGGCCCGGCCATCAACACGCGGCATCGTATCCTCCTTGGCGCACCATCCGAAACGCGTTCTCGCCTGCTGTCTCGGGGAAGTATGCCACATGCCCGGAGAGTAGACTCGCTCCAGAGAGGGAGTCTACTCTCCTGCCCGGGCGTGCTAGGGCAGCGCGTCGCCGGTGTCTGTCCGCAGATGGACGGAGCCGTCAGGGAAGACGTCGCAGATCCACGTGTGGGTGCGCGCGAAGATCTCCGTCCAGCCGATGCGGAAGGTGGCGGTGTACGCCGCGCCCGGCGTCGTCGCAGCCGTGACGTCACTGCTCGCGCTGCCACGAAATGGCCCCTGCCAGCCCAGGTCGGAGAAGTGGATGTAGTATGCGTGAGATACCGTGCCCGGAACGAGCGGGAATATCGCGGGCGAGATGAAGGGCGGATTCTGGTTCGTGGGCGGCAGGAACCTGCCCATCGCGGCGTGCGCCAGCACGAGCCCCGTCGCGGGCGTCATACTCTGGCGCAGGCCAGCCGTCGCGGGACGGACGAGCACGATCTCGCCGCCTGTCGAGAGCAGATAGGCCATGCCGCTGGCGCTATCCCCTGGGACCGGCGCGAACGGCGTCTGCACGTCCGGCAGCGGCACCATCGCGCGCGACGTGCCCCTGTGCGCATCGCGCAGCGTCACATCGTGCGGTCCGGCGACAAGTATGGAGCCAGATGATGTCCCGTCCCACCCGAGCGCAACCGCACCCCGCAACGCTGGCTCAGGCGTCTCGATCTGCGCGAGCTGTGGTGTCGCGGAGCTGGCGGCAAGATCGGCTAGCGCCACGGACGCGACCGCAGCGCCCTTCTCGAAGAGATAGAGACGCTGCCCCGCCGAATCGATCGGGCCGAGTCGGGTGCCCGTCGCGGCCGTGAAGCTCCCGCCTGGGGCGAATGCCTGTGCCCCACTCGCCAGGGTGAAGCGCTGAAGCGTCGAGGGAGCGCCGTCCGTCTGAGCGACGAGCACGAAGACGCCGCCCTGCTGTCCATCGAGCACCGGACCATCCACGGCGGAGCGCGCGCCGATCCCCGCAATCGTCTGCTGGGCCAGGATGGTGCCCGTCGGTGCGTCGAGCGCGATCAGCTGGTCGCCGCCCAGAAGCAGGAGGTGCTGCCCGTGTGTATCGAGCGCGGCGCCGGTGATGCGGCTCCACGTCGAGTCCAGCAGGAGCGCGTAGCCGCCCACATATGCCCCGGTCTCCGTCGAGAAGAGCGTTACCGCGCGCGGCCCAACGGCGTAGGCGAGATGGCGCGACGCATCGATCAGCAGCACGTTAGAGGCCGTCGCGGCGGCGGCGTCTCCGGTGAGTGGCGTGCGGGCGAGCGTCGCGCCCGTCGCGCCATCCAGCACCACCAGCGCATCCGGCGCGGCGGCGGTGGGGCAGCTTCCCACGGGCGGACACACCGCCGTGGAGGGAACCGCGAGCGTGACGAGGTGTCCGGCGGCGGCGTCATCGGCGAGCAGCGTCGCACCCGCCTCGGGTCGAGCGACGGCTGCGACGGCCATCGGCGGCACGGCGGGGGCGCTGACCGAGAGCGCGGCCTTGCGCGCGTGCGAGACGAGCGTGTGCGCGGCGAATGTGCCGCCGAGCAGCACTACGACAGCCAGCACCGATCCGACCGCCCAGGGCCATGTCGCGTGCCGGATGACGGCGGAGGGGGATGGAGGATTCGCCTGCGCGGATGGACGCTCTCGCATATCGGATGGAGCCTCGTGATCGATTAGTAGCGCTCGGTCTTCGCGTTGTTCGCATTCTGCCGGTACGACGCCGGAAGTGTCTTGGCATCCTCAGGGTACGGCGCGGCGGGGGTGTTGGGCAATGGCGCTGTGCGCATCGGCGGCTGAATCGTGTGCGCTGGCGGGAGGATTGGCGACTGCCCTGGCTGGCCAGCCGTCAGGAAGCCTGGCGCGTCAGCATCGGGCGTGGTGGGCATGGTCGGTGTCGTCGGTGTCGTCGGCGTGGTCGGCGTCATCGGCACGGCCGCCGGGATGGGACCGACGGCGCCAGGGACAGGCACCGCGCCCGCTGGTGCGGCACCACCACCCGCCGCGCCAGGGCCGCCCTTGGCGCTAGGGACGCGCGGCAGAGGCAGCGCCGGAACGATCGCGGCGGCGCCAAGGCCAGGAGCCACCTTCTTGTTGGCGCGTACCCGCTTACCGCCCTTCGCCGCCCGTGCGCCAGCGGCCTGTGCGTTCGCCGCCGGTGGCCCGCCCGCCGGAACCAGCGCAGCCTGCCGACCGGCTCTGGCCACGCCGCGTGGCGCTCGCTTGCCGCCGCCAAAGATGCGTCCGACACTGCGCAGCAGCCAGCGGAAGACGCGCCAGAGCAGCAAGAGCACCAGCACCATCAGGATGAAGCCGACGATAGGGAATGAGACCAGTAGAACCACGCTCAGAATCACCAGCACGTCTTCGACTAGGCTGACGATGGGGTTGCCCATGCCGATGGTCGTCGCCGAGACCGCATGCCGGGTGCCCGCTTTCGCCCCATGCACCACCAGCGCCAGCACCGCGCCCAACGCCGCTGCCACCCACGGACTGACCAGGCTCAGTGAGTTTGTCGTGCCCGCCAGGATGACCGCTCCGACGAGCGGCCGAATGACCGTATGGACGAGATCGTTGAGGTGGTCGACGACGGGAATCTTGTCCAGAATCAGCTCAAGAATCGCCAGGACGCCGAAGAGCGCGATGACACCAGGGTTACTCAACGGCGTGAACGGGGCTTGCAGCGGCAAGGCCTGCGTGCCGTCGAGCGCGGGCACATTCGCCGCGATGCCGACGGCGACGAGCGGTAGATATGCCCGCAACCCCGTAGCCGCGCTGAGACCGAGCGCGGCCAGCAGCACCAACACCGCCTGCGCGCTGAGCGGACTACCCGGCGAGACATTCGCGACGTTGAATGGCATGGTGATGTCCTCCCCTGTTCCCCCGTTGCGTGTCTGGCCGCCTGCTCCCCCCCTTCCGCTGACAAGAGGAAGGAGGTGGGGGATGAGGCCTCAGTAGCGCCGCCCGATTGCGCTTAGCCCAGCAGCAGTGTACCATGCGGGGTCACGTAACTCCCCCGACGTACTGGGTAATCGCTCACAGTAATCACTCACATTTGCCTCTGGGCGGCCTCTCGCTGGCTGGGCATCTGGGCTCTCGCTCAGGGCATCCGCAGCAGTGTGCGGTCGATGGAGTCGAGCGTGGGGCGACCGGAGAGGACCATTGCCGTTTCGAGCTCGTCGCGCAGCAGGTCGAGCACGTGACGCACGCCGTGCTCGCCGTTCACCGCCAGCCCCCAAAGCACTGGCCTGCCTACCAGCACCGCGCGCGCGCCGAGCGCTAGCGCCTTCAGCACGTCCGTGCCACGCCGCACGCCGCCGTCCAGATAGACCTCGCAGCGCCCGCCCGCAGCCTCCACCACCTCGGGCAGCGCCTCGATCGTCGCGGGCACGCCGTCGAGCTGCCTGCCGCCATGATTGGAGACGATGATGCCATCGACACCGTGCGCGACGGCGAGCGCCGCATCCTCGGCCGTGAGGATGCCTTTGAGCAGCACCGGCATGCGCGTGATCGAGCGCAGCCAGTCGACCGCTTCCCAGGTGAGCGAGGGGTCGAAGCGCGACAGAGCGTGCGCGGCGATGCCCGAGGCGGAGGCGCTGTGTGTCGGCTCGACGGTCAGCCCCTCGCCAAAATTCGCCAGCCGCAGATGCGAAGGCAGGCCGAAGCCGTTGCGGATGTCGCGCTCGCGGCGGCCCAGGCGTGGTGTATCCACCGTCAGCACGAGCGCGCGGTAGCCCGCCTTCTCGGCCCGCCGGACGAGCGATTCCGACGCCGCACGGTTGCGGTAGACGTAGAGCTGAAACCAGAGCGGACCGCCCGCCTCCGCGATCTCCTCCAGCGAGGTCGTCGCGTCGGTGCTGGCGGTCATGAGGGTACCCGCCGCCGCCGCGCCGCGCGCAGTGGCACGCTCGCCATCGTCGTGCGCGAGACGCTGGTAGGCGGTGGGCGCGACGAGGATCGGCATGCTCACGGGCGTGCCGAGCACGCTCGTCCGCACGTGTATGGCGCTGACATCCACCAGCAGGCGTGGCCGCAGACGGATGCGCTCGAACGCCGCGCGATTCTCTCGCAGGCTGACCTCGTCTTCGCTCCCGCTGCGGAAGTAATCCCAGGCGCCGGGGTCCATGCGCTCGCGGGCAAGCGGCTCGTAGTCGAAGACGTTGATGGGTTCCACGATCTGCTCCTCAGGCTGGGTCAGCCTCTCCAGTGGATGCGCGCTCTGTTGCAACGTTGCCATGCGGAGTCAGTATGGGAAATTTGCCGACTCCGCTGTGCGTGAAGCGTATACTGGAAGATGGCAACTGGCAATATGCGGCGGAGGCACCAGCCAGCGGTGCGGAGCGCGAGACCTGACCAGTGCGAGAATGGCGGCTTGTGTGGGCAAGACTCTCTGCGAGACGGACCGCGGGACGGAGTTCGAGACCGGGGTTCCTCTGAGAACGCTGTCGATATCGTCGCAATCGGATGACGATACTGTGCGCCGGGCGCGGCCGCGCCGGCGACCGGGTCGTCCAACCGCGAGTGATCCCGTGGGTGAGCTAGAGACACGTGATCTCATCCTGCTGCACGCGCGGCGCCTCTTTTTGCGACGCGGATTCGCGGATGTCGCGGTCGGCGACGTCGCGGAGGCCGTCGGCGTGACCAAGCCGACGCTGTACTATCACTTCGGTGACAAAGAGGGCCTGTATGCAGCGGTGCTGATTGACCTGATGGAGCGGATCGGGCATTACGTGCGGTCGGTGACCGAGCAGCAAGCGGTAAGCGTGCGGCAGCGCCTGATCGACCTCGCCACCGGATATTTCCTGCATGCCGACGCGACGATGGAGCCCATGCTGCGCGATACCAACGAGCTCTTGGGCACGCAACGGGCCGATGAGGTGCGCCTCGCGTATGAGGAGAACCTGTTGTGCCCGATTAAGCTGTTGCTCCTCGACGGCATGCGGACAGGCGACGTGCGCGAGATGTCGCCGCGTCCGCTGGCCGACGCGTTTCTGGCGCTGCTCGATGCCTTCACTGATCCCGGTGGGCACACGGCCCGCACCGACGACGAGCACCAGGCCACGGCGCAGACGCTCGTCTCGCTGTTCCTGGACGGAGCGGCACCACGGTGAAGCGCTCGATCTCGCCTCGCCTGCTTTCAGGTACTTTCTTCCTAAGATCGTACACGCGGAGGCATTTGCGAGGCAGCATGAACACCAGATTTCTGGACGGGCGGACGGAGGAGCGCTGATCGAGGCGCCTGCGATTGTAGCAAGGACTCCGTTCTGGTACAATTCTGCCCTGGCGGCAAGCGGCATGGGTGTGCCGCGAGGAATCGCTGAAGATGTGCCGGCCGCCGCTCCGTCACGCACGGGGCGCTCGATCGCCTGTGGGCAGATACGCGGCCCCTGTCGGATGTCGATCCGACACGTTGCCCCGGAGGGCAAGCTCGAAGCAGCGGGAGCGGAGGAACATACATGGCACAAGGTGAGCGCACAGGGAAGCGGGGAGTCTTCGGGACTATCTTCGGATTGATCAATCCAGTCCGCGACCCAAGTCTGCTCGTCGCCATCATTCTTACCGTGATTTTTGAGGGCGGCTCGCACAACCCCGCTGCCTGGATCGGCTACGGCCTGCTGTTCTGGATGGCCGTCAAAGCCTTCATCTGGCTGCTCGTCAACTTCGCCTTCTCGTTCGTCTATCTCATCCGCAAGAGCGTGTGGGTCTCGAAGCACCCACGCCTCGCCTGGCGCCTGCTCGACGCGCTCGGCACCGAAGAGATCATTATCGGCGGTCTGCGGCCGGATATGTTCACGACCGAAGACGGCTCGCTGCACGAGGGCGATCTCGCCTATGCCGGTCTTGGCGCTGGGCGTGCTGGCGGGTTGCTCAGCGGGCGCTTCGGCCAGCCCTATCCCGACGCCGGTGACGGCTATCAGGACTACGGCGAGCTCGGCCGTGAGCCGCGCCCCAGCATTCGCCTGGACGAACACACCGAAGAGCTGCAGGAGCTGCTCACCAACTACTCGCGCCTCATTGCCGACTGGATGGCATTCACTGAAGAGAAGTGGCGTGCGGTCAGCGATAGCCAGCTCGGCTGGAAGCCCCTGCGCGGCCGGTGGAACGGCTGGGAAGAAATCTACGCCGACTCGTTTGCATCTGATGATGAGAACGCCGTGAGCGCGCAAGACCCGATGCAGCGGCGCTTCGAGAACTCGCAGCAAAAGGGCTCGGCCGCGAGTGCGGTAGCATGCTTCATGCGCGACCTCGATAAGCTTCGCTCGCACCTCGTGGCCCTTGAAAACGAGGATGTTGCGGACGCGGCGCGCCTGAGCGGATTCAGCCCGCAGCAGCCAGTTTCGCAGCGGACAGGTAAGTCGAGCATCATCCGCAATCCGATGATCGTGGATGCGGACTAGCTGGACGGTGCGGCACAACAGCTGTGTGGCGGTGGGATAGCACGTGCGGGGTAGGAGCGCGGCATGCGTGAGATGAGCGTGCGTTGGGGATTGGGCATGGGAGCCGCCGGGACGGCGCTGGGGGTGCTGGCGTTGCTCATTGGCCAGATGTTCGAGCCCTCCACTCGCTTCGCCGACGCCACCGCAGTCGCCACCGCCTATTTTGTGCGGGGCATCCTCGTGCTGCTCTCGCTCGGCATCGCCCTCGCGCTCGCCTACTACGGTGGCTGGCGCGCGGCGCTCGCGCTGGCGGAGTCGCGCGACGGTGCCGCGCCGCAGAACATCGAGGCGAGCGCCAATCGGCTCGACGCGGTGTTCGCGGGCGGCATCGCGCTCTTCGCCTACTGGTTCATCACCTCACTCTATCTCTGGGTGTTGCTCGCCCCTCAGGACCGGCAGCCGATTCTGTCCTTCCTGGCGTCGCGGCTGGTCTTCGGCGTGCTATGCGTGGTGCTCGGAGCGGGAATGGGCGGCATGGGCGCCCGTGCGGCGCTCGCCCGGCTCGTGCTCCGCCGCGTGTCGCTCGGCCAGCCAGCGAGCGTGCCCGCCGCGCCAGTGCTCACTTCCCCTGCCGCCACTGCGCCCATCGAGCCGCCCGCTAGCAGCGGTGTCGCCTCCACCATCGCCGAGACACACGCCGTCTCTTCCGACGCTGGCGACGAGTGAGCACGTGCGGCTTTAGCATCCTCCCCCGTTCCTCCAACATCACCTCCGTTGGACGCGTCTGCTGAGAAGGCTACCGACAGACGTCGCGTGCGCTGCACGTGTTGCACTGCGAGCCGCGGCGACTCTTTTCCACCCGAGAGCTCGGTTTCCTCTCCCCGCTACACCGAGGCCATCAGCGGCTCAAGGACGCTAGTCAACTGCGTCAGGGTGAACGGCTTGGGCAGCACGCCGTCGGGGTCGAGGTCACGTGCGGCTTCGAGGTTGCTCCACGCCGAGACGAGAATGATCTTGAGCTGCGCGCGCTTCTCTGGCTCGGCGCGCAACGCGTCCATAAAGCCGCGGCCGTCGAGCACGGGCATCAGCAGGTCAAGCAGCACGACTCGGGGAAAAGGTGCGTGCGCCAGGCGGTCAAGCGCCTCCTGACCATTCGCCGCTTTCTCGACGGAGTATCCTTCGAGCGAGAGCATCTCAACCACCATGGTGCGAATCGAGGGATCGTCGTCCACGATCAAAACTGTCCCCGTGTTGCCCATACCACTTCCCTTCCTCGTATGCATCCGCTTCCGCTCAATTCTCCCACATACCGTGTCTCCACATCTGTTTAGGGAGCCGGTGATACGCTGTTCTCTGCGCCCGCCGGAGCCGGAGAGACCGGCAGGCAAAACTGGAAGTGTGATCCCTGGCCAAGAGCGCTCTCAACCCAGATCGCGCCGCCCATCGCCTCGACGTAGTGCTGGCAGATCCACAGACCGAGCCCGGTGCCGCGAACAGAGGTCGTCAGCGAGTGCGAGAGGCGGACGAACTTCTGGAACAGCTTCGTCTGATCCTCTGGGGAGATGCCGGGGCCGAAGTCCTGCACGCCAACAACCAGCCACTCCTCCGCCAGATTGCCTGTATCTCCAGGTAACCGGCCAGCCTCTGAGAGGGCCGCATGAGTCGCGCGCCGCGCGGTGATACGGCACGGGCTGGATGCGGGACTGTACTTGACGGCGTTGCTGATCAGGTTCGTGAACATCCTCGTCAATCGCTCCGCGTCGGCGACAACCCAAAGATTCTCAGGGACTTCAAGCATTACGCGCGCTTTCGCCTCGGGTGGAAGACCAGCGATGGCGCGCTCGGCAGCGGCACGCGCATTCACCGGTGCGCGTGCGACACGCAGTGGTTCATTGTCCGCTCGATAGGCGTCGGAGATGGTGTCGAGCATTCCGGTGAGCTGCGAGAATGACTGCCGAATCTCGGCCGCGAACTGCAACAGCTTCGCCTCGTCCAACTTCTGCCCATGCCTGCTGATGAGCGTCACGTAGCCCTCAATCGTGGTGAGCGGGGTGCGGAACTCGTGCGAGACCGTCAGGAGGAAGTCGTCCTTCACGCGCACGAGCTCCTTCAGTTTCTCGAGGGCGTCCTTCAACTCGTCGTTGGTCTTGTTCAGTGACTCCACGAGCTTCGCGTTGCGGATGGAGACTCCCGCGTGGCTCACCAGACCTTGCAGCGACCCAATCTCCTCAGGGTTCAGCTTGAGCAGGTGCTGTCCTGGCGTGTAGACCATGAGGATGCCTTCGGGTATCCACCGGTCGGGGTCTTTCGGGTCGTTCAGCAGAATAGGCACGGTCAGACACGTGCGAATCTGCTGCGACGCGAGAAACGGCCCCGGCTCTTCCTCGTCGAGCCAGTCGCTGTCGAGGTGGTCGAGGATGTGAAACTGGCCGCTGGTGAGCAACTCGTCGATGCGCTGCCACGTGCGCGGCAGGATGAACTCCTCAATTGCTGGCCGTGGGTCATCTCTGCGCGTGCCCACAGCGCGGAACCGTAGCGGAGCGTCGGCGTCGTCGAGCAGAAAGACCGCGCTGCGTGTGGCGCGGGTGAGCAACGCCGCATGATCGGCGAGCGATTGCAGCGTCGCGTCGAGATCGAGCGAGTCGTTGAGGGTCAGCACCGCGTTGTTCAGTGCGGCCAGGTGGAGTCGCTGCGTGTTGCTCTGGCCCAGCGAGACGGTGGTCTCGCTCGTCATGCGCGCGTGATCGAGCACGATGGCCGCCGAACGTGCGATCGCCTCGAAGAGCGAGGTGTCCTGCGGGGTATAGGCGTCGGGAACGGGACTGCCCGCGACGATCGCGCCGAGCAGCTTGTTGCCACTGATCATCGGCGCGGCCAGCACCGACATCACCGGCGTTGTCTCGCCCCAGCCAAGCAGACAATACTCTGGATGCGCCGCACGCTCCTCAACCGTCGAGACGCAGACCACCTGCCCCCGGCGCACGGCCCCCCACCAGGGCGGCAGCGCCGCCGTCGGCACCCGGCTCGCGCTGAGTGCGCGCTTGTCGCGCTCGGCCAACTGAAACGTGACCTCCTCGGTCTGCGGCGCGTACGTCGTGATGGCGAGCGAGGGGGCGTCGATCAACCGGCGGATGAGGTCGCGCAGACGCGGATAGAGCGCCTGCGGATCGGGCTGGACACCCGCGGCGGCCTGCAGGATGTCGAGCATCTCGGACTGGCCGCGCGACTGCCGAGCCAGCTCGGCGGCGTTCATCGCCCGCGCGATGCGATCGGCGTGCAGCGTCAGCAGCTCCACGTCGCGCGCGGTGAAGGACCACATCGGGTCGCGAATGAAGATGGCCAGCACGCCCATAACCTCGGTGCTGGGTCGCAGGCTGGTGAGCGATCCGGGCCGGAAGATCGGGACGGCGAGGTGCCACGGCGCGTCGATGCCGGTCGGCATCGGGCCGCGGACACGGGCGCGGTACTCCTCACCGCGCAGCACCACGGGCTCGCCTTGCAGCCAGGCCAGCCCGATCAGCCCTTCGCCTGGGCGGAATGTGCGCATGGTCGGTGCCGCGGGCAGGAGCACCGTCGATTGCTCTTCGAGTGCGTCGCTTGGCGCGAGCCCGCTCCGCATCCCCGAAGCGTATGGCGGGTAGGCTACGCGGGCGCTGGATGCGAAGGGCTGCGACGGTCGCGAGGGCAGCCCCATGCCGTGCGGCAGGCTGGTGCGGGGGCGATTGCTGCGGGCGCGCAACACCAACATCTGACGCGCGTTATCGAGCGTCGCGAGCTCGCCACCATCCGCATGCAGGAGCGAGATGGCGCCGTCGAGCGCCTCGGCAAAGAGCTGCGCGCTAGAGAGGGAGGATTCGGCGCGCGGTACCGCCGCGCGCGCCACCGACGCGGCAGGTGCACCGGTGGCATGCTCGGCGTTGCTTCTTCGCTGTGGCCCCCCGCTGGAATGCGGAGGCTGTGGCGTTGCCGGTGGCATGGCCGTTCCTCGCTCTGTGCTGTGCATCCGCGCACGACCGACGACGGTGGAGATGAACACAACCGATTGTCGTCAAAGACTCTCTGCGTCTACCGGCACCCATCCTCGGTCGGCGCGCTCTTCAGGCTCCCGGCCATAGCTTGCCGGCCCCCGTTGCGACTCTCGCTGTTCTCATGCTGTTCTCATTTGGTGTCCGCGCTAGGATACCACAGCGGTTCGAGCAAGGCAACCGATTTTTCAGGGCAGGCGCTTGTTGGTTACGCCGCTGATACATCTCTGTATGCCTCTGTATGCCTCTGTATGCCGATCGAAACGGGCGTAGCGGGAGACAGGCATGACCTTTGCGAAAGAGCCGCTGGAGTCTTTCGGAGTGGACTCACTCGGCGTATGAAGCCGTAGAGAGCTATAGAGAGCAAGGCACACAACGCATGTACACGATGTCGGGTGAATCGCTGATCGCAGCGTACGCTGACGGACAGCGCGACTTTTATCATTGTAATCTGTCGGGCGCGACGTTGGCGGGCGCCGACCTGCATGGTATCGACCTGCGCGGCGCGACGGTGCGGAGTGCGAACCTCCGGGGATGCGACCTACGCGATGCGATCCTCTCGGGCGCGGACCTCGCGCTGGCCGATCTGAGCAACGCCGCGCTGACTGGGGCGACCCTCGCATACGCCAATCTGCGAGGCACGATTTTGACGGACGCGACGCTCGCCGGCGCGGACATGGAGGGCGCTGATCTCAGCAGTGCGGACCTCGGTGAGGCGTGCCTGCAAGACGCCATTCTCGAACATGCCTCGCTTGCGCAGGCGCAGCTCGTCGGCGCTGATCTGCACGGCGCCCACCTGCGCGGCGCCGATCTGACTGGCGTGGATATGGCTGGCGCGAGGGTCAGCGAAGACGCGTTGGCCGACGCATTCTGGGCAGACGAGAGTCCACTCGCGACCATACAGCCCGACGATCTGACGGACTAGCTCGGGTTCGCACCCGTGCGCGGGTGGTGTCAGACGGGTGGTGTCAGAAAGGATGAGGGGAACATGGCAATGTTGGTGGAAGCGATGCGCGCCAGCGAGAACGAGGACGCTGTCTGCCGTCTGCCGGATGGCACGCTCGTGCTGGTGCAGCGCGTGCTCGGGCGCGAAGAACCGGATTCTGAGGAAGAATACGTCGTGGATGTGAAGCCGCCGAACGCGGCGCCGCGCGACCGTATCGCCGCCGACGATCTGGTGGAGGCGATGGAGCGGATGGCGGCCCTAGGGTTGCCTGGCTTCGACCCTCATGCTGACTGCTGGGCGCCCGGCCCGGCGGGAAGGCGTCCGGCGGTGGAAATCCTCCCTGGCATGGATATTGCACAAGCTTAGGGCGAGCGGCGGCACGGGTCCACATAGTGGCACTCTTGCTCGCTAGGAGCGAGGAGAGCCGCTCGCGTGCAGTGAGCTTGGCGATTATCGTGACGGCATGCCGGAAGAAGTAGGGACACGCCAGGGCATGTCGGCGGGGGTGTAAGGACGCGCACCTTACGATAGGGCGACTGTGGGCGTAGGGCAGGGAAGCCC
>CAYRVF010000045.1:0-2393 GCA_964427535.1 uncultured Ktedonobacterales bacterium | reverse complement strand
CACACGTCAGCGCTCACAGGTCTGACCAGCCCACGTTTTCAGGAATGCCCCGGCACCACATCTCACACGGGTGGCTGCCGCAGCGCCTCGTACGCTTCGCCCAGGCGGTCCGCCACGACGTTCAGGGCGTCGATGGCCGCCATCGCCAGCCCGAGTCGCTCTGCGCTCGCCTTGAGCATCGTGGCATATTGCCGCATCGTCGGCAGGCTCGACGCGGTCACGCGCAGCAAATGAAGCGCCTGCTCGCGGTGGGCGCGTGCCGTTGCGGCATCTGGCAGGGCGCCGGCTGACGAGAGGGTCGAGATGCCGGCGTCGGTGTCGGCGCGCTGGATGGGCTGGCCGAAGAACTGGGAGAGGAAGTACTCGAGCTCGCCACGCGCCACCGCGAGCAGGCTGCTGATCTCGGCGAGGAGCCGGGCCTCTGGCAATACTCGTCCGAGCAGCCACCACTCCTCGGCGGTCACTGCCTGATCGAGCTCGACAATGCGTTGGAGCAGCATCTGCGCGCGAAAGCCTAGCGCGTCACCACCTTCATAGGGCTGGCTGGTAGAGAGGAGATCGCTCCGGCCGGGAGCCTGCCTCGGCTGCATGGTCCTTGTCCCTCTGTCTCGGCGGGCATCCTGCCGTATGGCACGGAGTCTGTCAGTCGTGCGCCGTTTGGCTCTACTCTAGCGGCTCCGCGCTCGCTCGTCAACAGGGTGTTCGGACCGCGATCTCCTTCTCTCCCAACTGGCAAACTATGCGGTGGGGCCGGACCGCGGTGATTCGTCTTTGCCGCTATGAGCCGAGCGATGCTGGCTGCGCGAGCCGGCGGCACTCGCGGTCTGCGCGTTACGGTTGCCATTCGTCGCGTGGCCGTTCCGCTCGCGCGTCTTGTCGGAGGGCGACCCTGTGACATCGAACATGAGCTGATCGCCGCGGACGTCCACGCGCACCTGCTGTCCTGGTGAGAGCTCGCCGTCCAGCAGCGTGCGTGCGAGCCGGTTGTCGATTTCCCGCTGGATGGTGCGCCGGAGCGGGCGGGCACCAAATTCGGGCTGATAGCCCTGTTTGGCGAGCCAGTCCACCGCCGCCTCGGTGATGTCGAGCGTGATGTCCTGGGCGCGCAGCCTGCGCTTGGTCTGATCCAGCAGCAGCAGCGTGATCTGCCGCAACTGTGGCTCGGTCAGCCCGTGGAAGATGATGATCTCGTCGATCCGGTTGAGGAACTCCGGCCGGAAGTGCGTGCGCAGTTGCGCCATCAGCCACTCGCGAATGTCGTCAATCGACTGACCGGACTGGGTCGCCGCGAGGATGCGATCAGCGCCGATATTGCTGGTCATGATGACAACGGTGTGGCTGAAATCGACTACGTGCCCCTGACTGTCGGTGAGCCGGCCGTCGTCTAGCAACTGCAGCAGAATGTTGAACACGTCGCCGTGAGCCTTCTCGATCTCGTCGAGCAGCAGCACACTGTAGGGGCGACGGCGGATGGCCTCAGTCAGTTGTCCGGCCTCTTCGTAGCCAACATATCCCGGAGGCGCTCCGAGGAGCCGGCTGACGGTATGGCGCTCCTGGAACTCGCTCATGTCGATGCGCACCATGCGGTCCTCGTCACCGAAGAGCGCCTCGGCTAGGGCGCGTGCCAGCTCGGTCTTGCCGACACCCGTCGGACCAAGGAAGAGGAACGAGCCCACGGGACGGCGCGGATCGGAGAGGCCAGCGCGCGCACGACGCACAGCCTCGGCCACCGCCGCGACGGCCTCATCCTGGCCGACGACGCGGGCATGGAGCTGCTCTTCGAGCCGGAGCAGCCGCTCGCGCTCTTCCTGGGTGAGCTGGGACACCGGGATGCCGGTCGCTCTGGAGACCACCTCGGCGATGTCTTCGGAGGTCACCACCGGCGGTTCACTGGGCTTGTTGCGGGTCGTCTGGCGCTGTGCCTCGGCCTGCTCGATCCGTTTCCGCAACTGTCCGGCGCGACGGAAGTCCTCGGCGGCCACCGCCGCGTCCTTTTCACGATTGAGGGCCGCCAGCTTCTGCTCTTGCTCGCGCTCGTCCGGGGGAGCCGTGGTAGCGCGCAACTGCACGCGCGCGCTCGCCTGGTCTATCAGATCGATCGCCTTGTCGGGGAGGAATCGCCCCGTAATGTAGCGGTCGGACAGCTCGGCGGCGGCGACAATGGCCTCATCGGTGATGCGCACCTGATGGTACGCCTCGTAGCGGTCGCGCAGTCCGCGCAGGATCTCGATCGTGTCGTCGACTGAGGGCTCTGAGACCATGATGGGCGCGAAACGGCGCTCGAGCGCGGCGTCCTTCTCGATGTTCTTGCGGTACTCGTCGATTGTCGTGGCCCCGATCACATGCAGCTCGCCACGCGCGAGCGCCGGCTTGAGCATGTTGCTGGCGTCCAT
>CAYRVF010000044.1:0-36342 GCA_964427535.1 uncultured Ktedonobacterales bacterium | reverse complement strand
CGGCGTGACCGCGCAGAACGCCGCCGACGTGAACCGCCGCGAAAAGTTCCTCATCTGGGGCAGCATCTTCCTCGTCGGCAAGGGCCAGGCGCAGGGCGCCAAGCGCAAGGGCGAGACCTACTGCGCGCCGCTGCTCTACTGGCCCGCGCGCATCGACCAGGAACGCTCGCAAGCGTACCTGACGATTGACCTCGAAGAGCAGCACATCAACTTCCCGCTGCTGGCCTCGCTGATCGACGCGGACAGCGAGGAGCAGGCGCAGGCCTACGCCGAGGCCATTCTCAACCAGGTGCCCAACGCGCCCTTCGACACGGCGGCTGTGCGTGAGTTCGCCGCCGTCATCGGCGAGCTGATTCCTGACCTGCGCACCGACGACCTCCAGGCCTTCCCCGACCTCCAGCCCGAGGCGGGTGTGAAGGCGCTGCTCGAAAGTCCGGTGCAGCTCGTCTGCGCCTCGGCGATGGCCCTCGTGCGTCGCCCACAGGAGGCGCGCGGCGTGCTGACTGAGTTGCAGCTCATGGGCAATCGCGGCGAGATGTCGCAGCCACTGGCCGCGATCTTCGGCGACGTCGCCCAGCCGCGACCTGGCTCGAAGACGCGCATCATCGACTCGCACATCGGCCCTGGCGAGCGCCCGTTACTCTGCGGCGCCGAGCTGAGCGGCGCGCAGTCGCGTGTGCTGCGGCAGGTGGAGCATCGCCCGCTGACGCTCGTGATCGGGCCGCCGGGCACCGGCAAGTCATTCACCATCGCGCAGCTCATCCTCGACGCGGTGGCGCGCGGCCAGACGGTGCTGCTTTCGTCGAAGATGAACAAGGCGGTAGATGTCGTCGTTGAGAAGCTGAAGCCGCATCTGGGCAGCCTTACCGTGATCCTGCGCGGCGGCGACCGGCGCTATCGCGAGGAGTTGAAGCGGTTCCTCGACAACCTCTTCGACGGTACCGGTGCCCCGCCCCGCCCGCGTCCCGGCGAGATCGACATGCTGGAGCAGCGCCTGCAATCGGCCGACGACGAGCTGGCCGCGCTCGACAGCGAGATCCGCCATATCTTCGCGACGGAAACTCGCTGGTCGCAGGTCTGTGCCGCGCTCTACGCCACCAGTGCGCCGGAGTACGACATCGACGCCGCGACGGTGTTGGGGCCGGATGGTCTGCGCGTGGCTGAGGACGACCTGCGCCGCCTCGAATCGGGCAAGGTAAAGCTCTTCGCCGGGCGCAAGCGCGAGCAGCTCGCCGCCGACCTCTCGCGGCAGCTTCGCCTGGCGGACGTCTCGGCGGACGCGGTGGGGCAGATTGTGCGGCGCGAGACGCTGCGGCACGAGCTGGCCGACATCGAGCATGAGCTGGCATCGACCGAGGAGGTGAATACCCTCCTGACGCGGCATGCGCGGTTGCGCGCGGACCGGGGCGCGCTCGTCGGCGAGTTGCTGGCGGCGCGGCGGCGCGAGGCGCTGGCGGAGGCGCTGCGACTGAACCGGCGCACGCTGGCGCTCTTCAAGACGGCGTTGGAGGCGCGCAGCACCGCCGAGCAGGACAAGATTTTCGCCGAGCTCGACTTCACCGCGCTGCTCAATACATTCCCCATCTGGGCAACGACCAATCCGCATGCCGCGGAGGTATTGCCGCTGCAGCGCGAGATGTTCGACGTCGTGGTGGTGGATGAGGCGTCGCAGTGCGACGTCGCGAGCGCGCTGCCGCTGCTCTTCCGCGGCCGCCGCGCGATTGTCTGTGGCGACCCGAAGCAGCTCCGTCACCTCTCGTGGCTGCGCGAAGACCGGCAGGCCGCGCTCGCCTCGCAGCACGGGCTCTCGGCCAGCCAGCGCTCGCAGTGGAACTACCGCACGCACAGCCTGCTCGACGTGGTCAACGGCGCGCTGCCTTCGCAGGATGACGTGGTGCTGCTGGACGAGCACTACCGCAGCCTGCCGCAGATCATCGAGTTCAGCAACCGTCGCTTTTACGGCGCCGCACTGCGAGTGATGACGCGCCGCCCCGATACGCTCGGCGTGCGCAGTGTGGAACTGCGCAAAGTGAACGGCGAGCGGCGCAAAGAAGGCTACAACGTCGAAGAGGCCGACGCGATTATCAGCGAGATCAACAAGATCGCCAAGGCCGAGACGAAGAAGCCACCTAGCGAGAAGTCCAGCATCGGCGTGCTCTCGCCCTACCGCGATCAAGTGAATTACCTCGACCGTCAGCTCGCGGCGAAGCTGAAATCGAAGGTCGTCCAGGACCACGATATCACCGTCGGCACTGCGCATACCTTCCAGGGTGACGAGCGCGACGTGATGTTGCTCAGCTTCTGCGCGAGCCCCAACTCGCACCGCAGCACGCTGACGTTCATGAACAACGAGAATCTGTTCAACGTCGCGGTCACACGTGCGCGCCGTCGCCAGGTGATCTTCTCGGGCCTCGACCCGCGCCACCTGCCGCCCGATCACCTGCTCGGGCAATATCTCGACTACGCCATCGATGGCCTGGACAGCGACCGGCCCGAGGACCACAGTGTGGGCGGCTCGCCGTTCGAGCGCGAGATTGCCGATGAGCTGCGCGCGCTCGGCGGCTACACCGTCTACCTCGACTACCCCGTCGCGGGCCTGCGGGTGGACTTGGTCGTGCAACGCGGATCGCAGGCGCTCGCCATTGCCTGTGACGGCTCGCCTCAGCCACGTAACGCCGCCCCCGACGAGATCACGCTGGAGAGCGTCGCCGGGCAGGCCATCCTCGAACGCGCTGGGTGGCGCGTCCATCGTGTCAGCTACCGGCGCTGGCTCACCGAGCGCGACGACGCACTCGCCGAGATCGAGGCGCTGCTCGGCGGCGGCGGCGAGGACGCGTAGATCGCTGCTCAGAAGGCTATCCCCTTCCGACAGCCGCTACGCCAGGCAGGTGAGCGGGCGGCCGCCGTTGTAGGCGAGCATTTGCATGGCGATCTCGGGAAGGTTGAGACGTGTGCCCAACGGTTCGTTGCGTAGCTCAGAGTAGGCGCGGGCGATGTTGGCGACGATGCGCTCGCGGTCGTTCCAGCCCGCGAAGCTGCCGAGGTCAGTCTGGAGGGCGGCGTCGAGCGGCGAGAGTCCCTGCGCAAACGCTTCACGTGCGACCTCCTGGACGAAGCGCAGATAGGCCTCGGTCTCGTCGAAGACTTCTGGCCCGCAGACCGGGCCGTGCCCTGGCACGACGATCTCGGCATCGAGCGTACGCAGGCGGTCGAGCGCGTCGAAGTAGTGCGCGATCGAGCCTTCGAGCACGAACGGCGTACAGTCCTTGAAGGCGACGTCTCCGGCGAAGAGCACGCGCCGCTCGGGAATCCAGATGGCGATGTCGTCGCGCGTGTGGGCCGGGCCGACGTGGAACAGCTCCAGCCGCAGCGCATCGACGTAAACCGTCAGCCGGTCTTCGAACGTCACGGTTGGTGGGCGCACGCTGATGTTCCCCCACTCGACGCCGGGGAAGAGCGCGGTCGTGCTGAGCTGCGCGTGCTCCATCTCGACGCGGCAGAGCGCGTGCCCGACGACCGTCGCCTCGGGGAAGTAGGCGTTGCCGTACGTGTGGTCGCCGTGGTGGTGGGTGTTGATCAGCGTGTGGATTGGCTGCGTCGTCCGCTCCTCGATGGCCGCGCGCAGCTTACGGGTCCGCCGCTCAGTGAAGCAGGTGTCGATCAGCGTGACGGCATCCAAGCCGGGGAGGAAGCCCGCGTTGTTCAGGCCCCAGCCGCCGTCGTGCTGCAGGTACGCGAAGATGCCGGGGCTCACCTCGCGCACCTCCTCGCGGATGGACGCGCCGTGTTCTGTATGAGTGTCGCCAGCCATCGTCGTGCTCCTTCTTTCCCCCTCTGGGTCCTCCGCGCTAGCTGAGCGCCGGGCGGCGCAGATGCCAGTCGGTGACACGCTGGTAGGCGTGGCCGAGTCGCAGCAGTGTCGCCTCGGAGAAGTGACCCGCCGCGAGCTGTGCGCCGATGGGCAGCCCCGAGCGCGTGAAGCCGCAGGGAATCGACATCGCCGGCTGGCCGGTGAGGTCGAAGGGCAGCGTGCAGCGCAGAGCCCCCCCGACGAGCGCCTGCCCGTTCACCAGTAGCGGCGCCTCAGCCTCCTCCACCGTCGGCGCAGGCATCGCCATCGTCGGCATGAGTAGCGCGTCGAATTGGCTGAGCACCGCGCGCATCTCGTCGGTGAACGCCCGCTGTTCTTGCTTGGCGCGCACATACTGGGCCGCGGAGTAGTCGGCGCCGCCACGGATGAGCTCGAGCACATCGGGGGTGTAGCGGTCGGCGCGCGACTCCAGCCAGCCGCTCTCGCTGTGGTAGAGGTACGCCTCGGGCCGCTGGATGGTGCGGTACACACGGAGCAGGTCGTCGCGCATCCCGGGAATGTGGATCGTCTCGATGCGCGTGCCGAGCGCCTCGAAGTCGCATGCCGTCCGCCATATCGCGTCGGCAACCTCGACGTCAATCAGGTCGAAGAAATAGTTCTCGACTACGCCGATGCGCAGGCCGCGCACCGCCTCGTCTGGCTCCCGTTTCGCAGCAAGGGCCGCCGTGAATGAGATCAGCGGCACATCCACGCTGTCGGAGTCGCGCGGATCATAGCCCGCGATGGCGTCGAGCAGCAGCGCGCAATCCTCGACGCTCGCGCCGATCGGCCCGGCGTGGTCGAGCGACCAGCTTAGCGGGATGATGCCCGCCCGGCTGACCAGCCCATAGGTCGGCTTGAGGCCGGTGACGCCGCACCACGCCGCTGGAATACGTATCGAGCCGCCCGTGTCAGTGCCCAATCCACCGAGAAACTCGCCTGCTGCCAGACCCGCCGCCGTGCCGCCGCTGCTGCCGCCTGGAATGCGCGAGAGGTCCCATGGGTTACGTGTCGGCTGGGTGACGGTGCCGAACGCGAATTCGTGCGTGTTGGTTTTAGCGACCGCGACGGCCCCCGCCTGACGCAGTTTGGCGTAGATCGTCGCATCCTCATCGGGCACGAAATCGTCCAGCACGCGCGATCCGGCGGTCGTGCGGATTCCGCGCGTCTCGATGAGGTCTTTGATGCCCAGCGGGATGCCGAGCAGTGGCGACGACGTCCGCCCGCTTTGGGCGCGCCGCTCATCGGCCTCCCTGGCCTGCGCGCGTGCCTTCTCGCCGAGTACCGTGACGCACGCGGCGAGCGTCGGCTCGTGGGCCTCGATCGCCGCGAGACACCGCTCGACCAGTTCCGACGACGAGGTCTCCCCCGCACGGAGCTGGCGGGCAGCCTCCGCGATCGTGGGCACGGGGATATCGGCGCGCGGTTGGCTCACTCGTGTCTCCTTCTGGTCTGGGAGTGCGGTCGCGGCCTATTGTACCATGTCCCTTGCTCGCTGCTATAGGTCGCGGCCAGCATGCGCGCCCGCACGGACGGCGGCACCTCGCTCATGCGAAGCGGAGTGACGTTGTGGGCATAGTTACTGCCAACGTAAGAGGTGATGCAACCCACGTCACTACTCGCGGAGGGCGAGCCAAGCTAGGATGCTCGGCCTGCATTTCCTCTGTCCCATACAGAGTGCGCTATGCCCGTCGCGACGATTGATCCCTAGGAGAAGGAAACCTTGTCACCAGACAGCGCGCTCATTTCATGGCAAGGAGGCCTGGAAGCCTCCTACGCGCCGAGAAAATCCGCCTCTCGTGCTCGCCGGATGCTGCTTGCCATCATGCTGTCGCTCGTGTTGACCATGACCGCCGCCTGCTCTGGCTTCGCGGCGATCACCGTGCTGCCGACGCATGTTCCGGCGCTTGCTCCCGTGACGAGCCCGCTGCCGCCGGTGAAGCACTATTATCTCGCGCTCGGCGACTCCCTGGCGTTTGGCTTCCAGCCGAATCTGAACTGGGTGCAGGGGTACGACCAGCAGTGGTGGTACGAGTTGCAGCGGCACGGCAGTCGCGCTCTCGTGGACTACGGTTGCAGTGATATCACCTCGGATGAGTTCGTCCTCGGCGGCTGCCCAAACGCGAAGGTGCAGCACAACTACTACTCAGGCTCGCAGTTGAATGCCGCGCTGGCCTTCATCGCCCAGCATCCCGGTCAGGTTGGTCCCATCTCACTCGATATAGGTGCGAACGACGTGCTAGGTGACATCAACCCGCGGACCTGTGCGGTGGACCCCTACTGGCGGACTGACCTGCGGAATCTGGACGACAATCTGACGAACATTATTCTGCCGAAACTGCTCTTGGCCCTCTCGCAGTCCACGAGCACGCCGTGGCGTGAGCTGGCGCTCATGAACTATTACAACCCCTATCAACAGGCGTGCCCCAATACGGACGGGCTCGTGCGGCAGTTCAACTGGCACTTACAACTGGATGCGAGCATGTACCATGTGACGATCGTGGATGTATACGCGGCATTCGGTGGGGTGCGCGATCAGGCGCGAGGAGTGTGTGCGTATACCTGGATGTGCCACTGGCCATTCAGCGATGTCCATCCCAATTCGGCGGGGTACAAAGCCATTGCGCGTGCATTCGAGCAGGCTACTGGCTACTGAGGCTCAGTCGCCGCCTAGCCGCAGCAGCGCCTCGGCGCGGAGCAGGTCGTCGGGTGTCGTCACCTTGAGGTTGCGGCTGCTGCCCGCGACGATCCGCACGGGTTGGTTCATACGCTCCAGAGATGAGGCGGTGTCCGTGCCCTCGAACCCGACGGCCCGCGCGGCATCGTACGCCGCGAGCAGCGCCCGCGCGTCGAACGCCTGGGGCGTCTGCGCCCGCACCAGCCCGCCCGATGAGTACCCCGCCAGGACCGTGCTGTCAGGGGCAATCCGCAGCAGCACTTCATCCTCGCGCAGCGCGGAGGCGAGCATCGCCGCGCCGCCATCGCGTGCCGCCGTCACCAGCGCGTCAATCTCGGGGGGGGCGATGAACGGCCGCGCGCCGTCGTGAATTAGCACGACGTCGATCTCACCCGCCGTGATGCGCGCGCGCAGTGTCTCCAACGCACACTGCTCGGACTGATGGCGCGACTCGCCGCCCGGCACCACGGCGCTCACCTTGCGTATGCCAGCCTCCTCCACCACCGCCTGGCAGCGGTCGAGCTCGGCCGGGTGAGAGACGAGAAGGATCTCGTCGATCCGTCCGGCTTGCTCAAAGGCGTCGAGGGCGTAGGTCAGCAGGGGGCGACCGCCGAGCGGCAGGAACACCTTGTTCCCCGACGCGCCCATGCGTGTGCCCTGGCCCGCGCAGAGCACGACGGCGACCGCGTGGCCAGGGTGTTGTCGCATGGGAGTATTTCCGGTTCCTGTGCGCGCTAGTTGACGCTCAATGGGTCAGCGCCGATCGCGGCGCGCACCCGGTCGGCGATGGCGTGTGGACCACGTAGCCCTGCCGCCAGCCGGATCGCCGCCGTCAGCAGATCGTTCTGGCCGCCTTGTCGCAGCGCCGGGGGCAGCGTCAGGTACTCTTCACAGGCAGCGGCGACGGTGGGTAGCACCGCGAGCGAGGCGTCATCGTCGGGCGAGATGTCGTGCATGGCGGCGACACCCGCGATGATGCCCGCCAGCGCCTCGCCGGGATTGCCCATCTGCACGTAGCGCCGGGCGGACGCAAGCGCGGCGGCGCCATCGCCCTCGTCGAGCGCACGCTCCACCGAGCGCAACACCGACGGACCGATCAGGCCACCCAACGGCGTCGAGGCTGATGAGGCCGCCGCTTCGATCGTCACGGCACCGGCGATTTCGCTCAGTGTGTTGGCCGCTGCACCCGCTGTGTAGAGCAACGGCCAGACGCTTGGCACCTGGGTTTGCAACATCGCCTGATGCACGGCATGTACGTAGACGAGCACCTGGCCAGCGGAGAGCAGCCCCGCGACATCGCCCTCGGGAATGCGCGCGATCTGGTGCGCGACCGCCAGGGCGATGCCGCCCGACACACCCGCGGGTGTCGCCCCGCCGCGCAGGGCCGCCAGAATCGCGTCGCATGCGGCGTTCGCATCGCCCGTCATCACGGCGCGCTGGAACTGCGGACCCGCCGCCTCTTCCTTGGGAATCGAGAGGCGCGTGCGAATCCAGCCGAGGTCGTGGTCGGGCGCCTGGGCATAGCGCGCGGCCGCCTCCGCGACCAGCGAGGTGCCCCGCCGAGCGAACATCTGCGGGACGTACCACGAGATGAACGCGGGGCCATTGCCGCCCCACTCGGCCATGTCCATCACCTTCGTGCCCGCCAGCAACGCGCGTAGCGCATAGCCGTTGCCTGCGTAGTCGACACTGAGGGTCGCGTAGAGCGTCGTCAGCAGCTCACGGTAGTCGGCGCCGGTGGCGTAGTAGCCGAGCAGAATGCGCTCGGCCAGCTCGGCATCGCCCTTGGCGAAGGCCTCGCGCAGTCCGCCGAGCGGACCCTGTGGGTGCTGGACATCGGCGGGCAGCAGCGGCTCGGGAAGGGGTGGCCGCTGACCCGCCAGGCCACTCCGCACCGCGGGCGCGACCGCCCGGAAGCCCTGGATGAGCGGCAGCGCCGGAGCCACACGGCGCCGTTCGGCGGCATCCGGCTCGGGGCCGATAGGGATGGAGCGAATCCAGAACGCGATACGCCCGACCGGCGAGAAGGCGCCGGTGGCCTCTCCGGACGCGCCGCCCCAGAGCGCCGCGATGCCCGCGCTTCCGCCCAACTTGGCGGGTGGCGCATTGCGCTCGCCCAGCAGATAGAGTGTCTGCTGGATCATCGCATCCAGGTCGGAGGCGGCGATGGCCTCCAGCAAGGGAGTGGTATCCGCGTAGATCTGCGTCACCATATCGGTGTCTTCGCTCCTTCAAAACGTTCTCGATCAGGAAGCCGATGTCGAACTGCCGCCGCTGCCGCTCTCCAGCTCGTGAATTTCGCGCTCAATAGGCGGAATTGCGGCATAGTCTTCGTCCAGCAGGCGGTACGCGCGCTTCAGGTACAGCTCCGCCAGGCGCGGACCCAGCTGGTCGCGGCGCAACGCGGCACCCGCGATCTGCTCGGCGCGATATTTCTCAGGCAGGGACCGTGCGATGCGCCCTAGCGTGGCCTCCACCTCCTCGATCTGCCGCGTGTCGCCCACCTCCAGCGCGTAGCGCGCCTGCCCGACGTTGCGCGCCATCTCGCCCAGGCGGTCGCGCTCGGGCAGCATGGACGTGATGACCTCGTTGACGTCGAGGTCGTCGAGCGGCGTGGACTGGCCGCGCGAGGAAGACACCGGCTCGGGCCACTGCTGGCGGTATGCGACGTAAAGCTCACCATACTCGGCGCAGGCCTCCGCGGCGAACGTCATGCGGTGGCTGTCATCGCCGAGGACGAGCGTGCCCAGGTCCACTAGATCGTCGCCACGCCGCTCGGCAAGCTGACGCACGGCCTCCTCGCTGGGCATATCTTCGAGCATTGGCGGAATCGGCACGGCCGAGACATCCGTCTCAGCCGCGGCCATGCCGAAGGGCATTTGTCCCATCAGAATCGGCGGGAGATACTTCCCGATGGAAAATTGTATCGGCAACACGACACAATAGGTCGCCACGATGCGGTCCCCGGCGCCAGAGACGTGCGCGTAGAGGACCGCGTGGCCGCGAGGCGCCTGGGCTTCTCCCAGTTCAAATCGAAGCGACACGTGTCTCTCCTCTGCTCTCCGGCCTACGCCACATCGGGGCGCAGGGCGCTATCCCCATGCTATCATATTCGCTGGGCAACCGGGCACGCAACGGGTTCGCGTCCGGCGGGACGGTGCGCTGGGGAAGCCGTCTGGCAGGCACTCAGCCGCGCCTGTCGCCACCGTTATCAGTGGTACGCATGGCCACCGTGTGAGGTTTGGGGCGCCTCACCGAACCGTTCGCGGAGGAGGGGATGCCAGTAGAGGCGCACGTAGTCGGGGGAAATCATACTGGCTCGCCGCGCGATGGTCATAGCGGATCGTACTGGCAGTGGCAAAAGGTCATCGCGCTGCTGCGGCCCGCGAGATAGGCCGTGGCAGCGCGATGAGCGCTCAGTGCGCATAGGTATCGGGCGGCTTGCTCATGTCGCCACCAGAGCATCGGTATTGTGAGCCATGCCTAGTACGTAGCGCCGTACGTGGTGCCTGGATATCCCTCGATCTGTCGTCGATTGCTGGCCGCGCTCCCGGCGTAACCCGCCAGGTCCACGAAAAACGCGAGCACAATCCAGAGCCACTCCCAGCCCACCACGCCGACCCCTGGCCGATAGAGCACAACGTACATGATCGAGGTGAATGGCAGGAAGGCGACGCCGAGCAAGGGCCCTACGAACGTGTTGAATGCGCGCTCAACCAGCGGCGTGAAGATCCACATGAACAGAAACGCCAAGCGCGGTGCGGTGACGATCAGCAAGGCGAGTAAGCATCCCATCGGTTACCCCTTTACGTGAGTACCTGCACCACCTGCATCAGCCATCGAATGGGAGCGCCGTACGCCGACATGCGGGTCACGGCATCGCCCGTCCGGCATCACCCGAGGCTGGCGCGGGAACGGGTGTCGGTGCTGGCTGCGGTGTTGGCTGCGGTGTCGACTGCGCTGTGTATGCCGGTGAGGCTGGTGCCGAGCCTCTCGAGGAGGTCGGGAATGGCGCGCCCCTCGGTCGGAGAATGAGGTAGGCGAAGACGCCGATCCAGGGGAAGAAGATGATGACCATCACCCAGATCGCCTTCTGCCAGCCAACCAGGTCAGGGCGCCAGAACACGTCCAGCAGCGTGATCACCCACAGGATGCTCAGCGGGACGAAAATGAAAATGAACCAGAACACGTTCCATACATCCACGGTGACCTTCACTTTCCGGCGCGTGCTCGCGGTACGGTTCACGAGTCGACGGCCTGGCACAGCAGGCGCCGCGCACTGTGACGTTTCAGCGGTGGACCACGCGCCGACGGCACCGCCGAACGCAGTTTCGTTGACTCCATGTTGAGCGTAGCCTGTGAATTCGCCACACGCACCCGGCTCAGGGCGGGTCCGGGTGGCGAGGGCCGAGATGGCTCACGAGGGAGCCGGATGCTCGTCGGAAGGCGGGGAGCAACCTCACCCCACGGTACACACTCTGCTTGATTGCTGCAACGATCGGCGTCCGATACAGTGGACCTGGCGTTCCCGTCACGTGATGAGGGGATCGATAGATGTTCTTGAGGCGTGAGAGTGCTCGTTTACTCCGACACCGCGCCGAGCGGCACGCCGACATAGCTCGACAGTACACGGTCAGACAGCAGCCCCAGGCAGCTCAGATTCGGAAAGCCTGGCCCTTGCGCGACGCCCGCGAGCATGGGCAGGTGTAGCCGTGGCAGCACGCCCGCGACCGAGAGGTCCGTACCGATCGCGCGTTCCAGCGTGGCCGCCTCGGGAGACCCGAATGCTTCGATGAGTCGGGTGCGGCACGTATCATCGAACAGCCGCAGAAACCAGACGGGGTCGAAGCCGCGCGCGACGACGACAAGATCGTAGGTGTGCTGCCGCGTCTCGCCGCCGTAGACTGACTCGACCACGACTGCCTCGGGCCGGGCGTCGATGCGGACCGCGTTGCCCGTCACCGAGCGGACGTTCCACGCCTGCGTCATCTCCTGCACGGCCAGCACCGAGAAAACGCCCCGGTCCGCGCGACGGACGAACTCGCGCCGATCTTGCTCCGTCAGGCTGAGCCAACGGACGGCATGGCTGTGGGTCAGGTTCTCCCGTGCCTCGGGCGAGGACGGGTCGGGCGGCGCGTGCTTGCCGGCAGCCTCACCTCTGTGCGGGTCGGGATTGGAGAAGAGCTGATTTTCCTCGAAGCCCTCATCGCGCGAGTAGAGCACGCCACGCGGACTCAGCACTTCGATGTCGGCGTGCTCGCCGAGTGTTTCGAGCAAGGCGACGACGGTGGCCGCGGCCGTCTCGCCGGTGCCGATGATGCCGATGCGCGTCTGCCGCTTCCCTGTGAGCCGTCGGTCGCGCAGGCGGTCCAGCGCGAGCCAGACGGTGCTGCCGTCGAGCACCCGCGGGTCGTCATCGGGCTGTCCGGGCAGCGCGACGGGAGTTCCTGGCCCGGTCAGCACGAGGCCGTCCCCGGCGAGGGATGTCTCCTCGCCGGTGGCACGGTCGCGGCACACGAGCCGCCAGCGCCGCCCGTCGTCGGTCAGACCGATGCGGGCGACCTCCAGCAGGCGGACATCCGCCTCTGCGCGCTTCGCGACCCAGCGCAGATACGCGGCCCATTGCCGGTGTGTCGGTCGCGTGCGTCCGCGGTCGATCCACTCGGAGTAGCGATACGCCTCGACCAGATGCGTCTGCCAGGCGTAGGCCAGCATGGCGCGATCGACGGCGCGGTTCTGCTCGGCGCTGCCCCAGCAGGTGGAATCGTAGGGGAAGCCGATATCTTTCTCGGGGAGCGTGCCGAGCAGGCGACGCCCATCGGTGTAGCCAAAGCGGCCAGACCACTGTGCCGCGACGCCGCGCGCATCGACCAGCACGACCTGTGGCACGTCGTATCCCAACTGCCGCAGCACCTGTTGCTTGGCGGCGATGGCCAGTCCTTTGGGTCCGGCGCCGAGCACGAGCAGCGTGCCGTGCGACTGCGCCTCAGAGGGCGGAACGAGTGCGGCGTTCGCGTGGTTCATTGGGCTGCGCTCCGGTTGTATCGTCACGTGGCTGGCCTGCGACGGTTGGTGAGGATGGCCTTGTGCGGCACGGAGGCACTGTACGACAGATTGCGCCTGCTCGACACTCCCCATGCGGGTAGTCGCCTCGCGCATGTGCGTGGCGGGTGTCGTTCAGGAGGCGCGTGAACGGCAGACGCCTCGCGCGCGCTCCGTGGTGCCGTTCGCACTCGCTTCGGCCTGACGTCGGAGCGCGAGGGCGTACAGCTCAAGCACGCCGCCGAGATAGATGCCGCCGAAGAGATATCCGGCGGCGACGTCGCTTGGCCAGTGCGCGCCGAGATACACGCGTGCCAGCCCAACCAGCGCGATCATCGCCGCATCCGCCGTGAGCAGCCCTGCGCGCAGAAGTGACGGACGTAGGCGAACGAGCGTCGCTGCCGCCAGGAACCCGAAGACGCTGACGTAGCTCATCACATGGCCGCTGGGGAAGCTGGGCTGGCGGATGTTGCGCACTACGCGCACCAGTCCATCGACCGGGCGCCTGCGCCGTACGAGCTCCTTGAGCGCGCCGTCGGCGATGCTGGCACCGGAGGCCGCGAGCAGAAATGTCGCTTCGACCCGCAAGTGTGCCAGCCAAAGACCGACGACGCCCACTCCGATCAGCTCCACCGAGAGCGGCGGAAACCCCGGCGCCGCGACCGCTGAGAGGACGCGGTCCAAGAAGGGCGAGCGCAGGCGCTGGATCGCGAGGGTCAGGCGCAGGTCGCCAGGCAACAGCTCCCACCGCCGCACCGCGAGGCCCGCGCCCAGCGCGATGGCTCCCGCGAGCGGGTAGAGCCAGCGCAGTCGCGAGAGTCGCGCCGCAGCCAACCGCGGGGGCTCGACCGCGCGTGCTACCTCTGTGCGCAGCGTGCTCTCTGCCTCCGCCACTGCCTCTGCTGCCACGTGCGGAATGTCGGCCGTCGCGGCG
This sequence comes from uncultured Ktedonobacterales bacterium, assembly GCA_964427535.1. Classification (GTDB taxonomy): domain Bacteria; phylum Chloroflexota; class Ktedonobacteria; order Ktedonobacterales; family JADMIN01; genus CAYRVF01. The sequence goes on along the minus strand of CAYRVF010000044.1, from coordinate 22,839 downwards.
GGCACCAGGCGCTCGAGCGTGCGAAGAGGTGGCTCGGCCTGGACATCGGCTCCGGCGCGCCGCCGCTCACGGGCGCAGACGCGAATCGCGGCGGGCAGCACCGAGAGGGTGAGCGCGCGGCGTGTGGTGCCCGGACCGCAGTCGCCCGCGTCTGTCGCGTCGGCCTGCGCGCGCCAGCGGACGGCAGGCTCGATGCGCACGGTGCGCGCCTGGAAGCGCGAGAGCGTACGGGTCGCCACGCGCCGCCCACCTATCCGAGGCAGGAGGTCGAGCAGCATCCGCGCGCCGGAGGTGCGCTCCTCCGCCAGCACGTCGAGTAGGCCGTCGTCGACGCGGGCGTTGGGGCTCAGCGCGACGCGGGCTCCGAATGTCGGCGTGTTGCACACGGTCACCTGCAGGGCGCGCGTCCTGCGCCGCACGCCGTCCAGGACGAGTGTGACGGGTGCCGGGCGCGCGCGGACGACCTCACGCAGCGCCGCCAGCAGATCGCGACCCGCGCTTTGGGGCGTCTCTTTGGCCTGCTCGCCGAGGGTCAGCAGCTCGGCCAGAAGACCGGCGCCTGCCACCTCCACGAAGGGGGCGCCGTCGAGCAGGCCGATGTCGAACGGGATGGTGGACTCGGCGCGGAGACACTCCGCCAGCACGTCCAGCGCGGCGTCGAAATCCTCGGGGAGCGCGAAGGTCGCGGCGATGTTGTTCATGGTGCCCGCGGGCACGATGCCGAGTGGCGGCCGGTGATCGCAGCGCAGCATGCCACGGATGACGGCGCGGACCGTGCCGTCGCCGCCGACCGCCACGACCGCGTGCGCCCCCCGCTGGCACGCCTGCTCAGTCAGGTCGACGCACGCGTCCTCGCCGTCAGGTGTCACGACGCGCGCGGCGAGCCCGCGACTGAACAGCTCCTGTTGTAGCACAGCGGGCGACATCTCACGCGCGTCACCGAGGCGGGCGTGCGCGTTGAATACCACCGTCACCTCGCCGGGTACGCGCCACTCGTCCGCCGACTCGCTTTCAGTGCTCATCCAGCCTCCCCCTCACCGGTCTCACGCCTCGCGCTTGGACTGCCGCGATCAACGTTCGTCTGAAAAGACGCGGATATACGCAAGAGCAGCGCCAGTGCGGACGGAGGGGGAGGACACGGACCTTGGCCGGGTGTGCAGGCTGTGGTGTGGCCCCGGTCAGCGAGTGACGATGCCGACGACGAGCCGGTTCAGCAGGCGATAGAAGGCGTCAAGTTCGAATGGCTTGGGAAGGACATCCCGTACGATGTCGGCATGCTCGTTCGCCAGTTCTTCCGCGATGCGGCCCGTCGTGGATGCGACGATCACAGGCAAGCGCCGCAGCTCAGAGTCCCGCTCCATGCGGTCCAGGAGGATGGCCGAGCTCTTCTGGCCTGGCACGACATCGAGAATCAGCAGATCGGGGCGAGCGAGCCGGAGGTTCTCCAGGCTGACCTCGACGTTTGGGCGCAGTTGCTCCAGCGTGACGTGCGCCCGGGTGTCGCTGAGCAGGTCGGCGATCATCTCCAGAAACGCCTCATCAGAGTTCATCACGTAAATGTGCGGCTTGCCTTCCCCAGCAGGCAGCGGAGGAAGCTGTGGTTCGTCGAACATGGTCGGGTCTCCGATAGGTAGTTCGCTGCTGGGCGTATCACCAGACGAACACCTGCACTGTACCATATCGTTCGCCCGCCAGAGGCCGGCTTAGTCCAAATTGCTTGTGTAGCGCGTTGCTGGCTTCTCAGGGCGGTATGGCGCTTGCAGTGCAGGACTGTTGAGTAACCCTTCCGATAGTTGCTATACTTTCTACAGTATTCGGACGCCACGCGTCCGTGTGGACATTGGAAGTAGGAGGAGCATTGTGGCTGTTTCGCGTGAGCGGTTTGAGCAAGGCATGACCTACGATGAGTACAAGGCGCAGATGACGCGCAACCAGGAGCGCTTCCAGGCCAACGAGCGATTCGCGCAGTTTGCTCCGGAGGATGTGGAGGCGCTGCGGTCGCTGCCCCAGACCGTCAACGTGTTGGTCATCGCCGAGGATTGGTGCGGAGATGTCATCGACAATCTGCCGGTGCTTGGCAGGCTCGCCCAGGAGACCGGCAAGTTCAATATCCGGGTCTTCCTGCGCGACAAGAACCTCGACATCATGGATCAGTATCTCAAGGAAGGGCAGTACCGCTCGATTCCGGTCTTCGTGTTCTTCGACGAACAGTTCCGCGAGATCGGGCACTTCATCGAGCGGCCCGACAGCGTGACGGAACGGCGCGATGCCCAGAAGCGCCAGCTCTTCGCGCAGCATCCCGAGTTTGGCTCGCCGGACACGCCCATCACGCAGCTTCCCGAGGATGTCCGCACGCAGGTGATGTCGGCAACGGCCAGTCTGCGGAACGACGAGTCGCGCCGCGCCGACAACCAGGATGTCGTGAGCGCGGTGCGGAAGATTCTCGAGGCTGTGCGCGCATAGTCCCGAGGCGTGGGGTGTTGGAGGGAGAGTCAGGTTTATGGAGAAACGGCTCGTCAAAGTGACGATCGCCTACTGCTCGGAGTGTGGGTACGAGTCGTACACGCTTGGTCTCGCCGAAGCGCTGATGAAAGAGTTCCGCCACGAGCTCTCCGAGATTGAGATTCTGCCGTGGTACGACGGGTCGTTCGAGGTGACGGTCGACGGCGAGCTCGTCCACTCGATGTACCGTGACGGCGGCTTCCCGGAGAACAGCGCCATCATCGACGCGGTGCGGCGCCACCAGGTGGCCGGGCAGCCTGAAGAGACGGCTGCCGCGGCGGACTAGCGGTAGTTCATACTCACAGCTTACGGCACGTGTGAGCACACAGCACGGCATGCCTCCCCGGCCTATCGGCAACCGACGGATCGGCGGGACATGCCGTGTTGCGTTAATTGTGTTCCATGTATGCCCCAACAAGCATACCCCCAGGCTTAGTTCCCCTCCTGCCTTATGTGGCCCAGCCAGGCCCGCATGTCTGTCTCATGTTCCTCATGAAAATGGGCGAAGAAAGCCGCGCCATTCCACTGCTCGCCCTCCAGCCATGCGAAGCGCTTGGGGTCTAGCAGTTCTGCTTCAGGGAACGCGCTGAGCGTATCCACGAGCTGCTGAAAGACAGTGCGCGACTCCTGCAGCACGTCGGATAGTGAGCGGTCACGGTTGGCTGCGTAGATCCATGCATTGATCTCGTCGTCCGTCTGTAAGTGCGGCGGCCAGGGTGGTGGGGGCGATGGTTTATGGCGCAGAGCTGCCTGGAATCGCTCAACCGTCCTACGACGCCAGCCTGTCAGGTGTGCGACGATGTCCTTGATCGACCACTCTCCAGCGACGCCCGGCTGTGTCATGTGTTCTTCGCCGATGTCGCCCAGAAGCGCCTCCCAGTTGGCCTGTTCCTCGTGCAGATCAGTGAGGAGCTGCGCTTTGCTCGTGGTGAGGCTCATACTGCCCTCCAGATGAAGATCTCAGCGGCGTTCAGATCGCGTACTCAGAGCGCTTATTATATGCCTGGAGCGCAGTCTCACGGCAAATTCTGATCCTACGTAGCGATTCCTCTACAAACGGCCAGTCAGGCAGCGCTTCTTTCGCTTCCTCCTTGCCAGCGGGATGCCATCTATTTCCGCACTGGAAGCCGGCAATCTCGCCCACCATCGCCCAGTGCCGTCCGGCCGATCTCGTTGCCTTCGAGCAAGACCCCGCGACCTGCATGCCTGCCGACGTGCTCGCACTGCGCCCGGTGTTCACGCTGGTTGGCGGGCGTCCCGTCTACGATCCCAGTGGTCTACTCTCAGCGGGGGCCTGACGCGCTCGGCGGGAGGGACGGGATGGTAGTCGCCCTCCCGCCGAATGACGCGAGCTATATGTTCGGATATGTCAGGGGGAATTGCGATCGGCTTGCCGCCGTATCGCCCCATAGCGCACGACCGCTCGTAGGGGCACGAGCATCAGGTAGAAGACCGTGCGCACGCCGGCGTTGATGAAGACGTTGCCCGCCCGTCGCCACTGGATATGCGGATCGAGGCAGACGCGCTCCACGCTGACCGGTCCCGACACGCCGTAGCTCGCGGCGAGATGGGTGAGCACATGCACCCAGATGCGCTCCTGGGCGCGGGCGCCGACGACGCGGAACCCCATCTCGTAGATCGGGTCGGCGCTGCGGCCCTGTGTGACGATTTGCGCCACGGTGACGCCATCGTCCTCATATGCGCTGGACATGATCCAGCCCGCCTCTGGCAGGCCCTGTGGTGTCATCAGCGTGAAGGATTCGTCGTCCGCGTAGAGCACCATCATGGCGGCGTCGATGGGGATGCCGCCGACGGTCGCGTTGAGCAGCACGATCTCACCCGGCTGGAGACCGCTGAGCGACGGGTAGAACCGGTTCTGTGGCGGCTGTAGCTCCGAGAAGTGCTCCTTCCAGAGCGCAATCACCTCGGTGGGCCGCACGTTCACGCCCTCCAGGCGGATGCGATAGGTCTTCTGCCAGAGGGGGCCGAACCCCTGCAGCGGTCCAGCGACGCCCCGGCCGTCCACATTCAGGTTGACCGCGCCGGCGGGCACCTCGCGCACACGCAGCGCGGCGACGGGACGCGCCCACGCCGCTTCGTCGCGAGCCGGTGTGCTAGCGCTTGAACTGGGCGTCGTGTTCTCGGGAGGCGTGCTCATCATCTTCACCTCGTCCGCTCGGAACATGTGCTTGTGGGCTACGAACTGGTTGGGGTCGGGTCGCACTGACGACGCGACCTCAGTACGGCTCGCGGGATCACCCGCCGCGGCGCTGGCGTGAGGTAGGGACAGAGGCGAGTCGCGCAGCACCGCTCGCGGAGACCACATGCGGTAGCTCTAGTGTACCCTGCGGTGCGCGAATTGCCCATGCCCACTTTTCCGCATGTCTCCTTCCCTCGGCGCACGGTCAGCTTTCGGGGAGCGCATCTGGTCGCGGCGGAAGTGGCAGCATGAACCAGAACGTCGAGCCTTCCCCTACTTCGCTCTCGACGTGGATGGTGCCGCCATGGCGCTCGACGATAGAACGGCTGATGTAGAGCCCGAGGCCGAGGCTGGCGCCGAAACCGCGCTGCGCCTGGATGGTGGACACGCGGTGGAACTGGTGAAAGAGCTGCGACAACTCATGAGCGGGAATGCCGGGGCCGTGGTCCGTCACCGCGACACGCGCCCACTCGCGCTCCACGGAGACCGTCAGCGTGACCTCACGATTAGGCGGCGAATATTTGAGCGCGTTAAAGAGCAGGTTCGCGACCACCTGGCCGATACGCTCGGGGTCCGCGAGCAGCGAAACCACCCCCTCGGGCAGCCGCAGCTCGATCGTGCGGCCCGTCACGGCCTGCTGCAGCTCTGCTTCGTGCCGGCACAGCGCGGCCAGATCGATGCGTGCCGGTTCGATACGAAGCGCGCCCGCCTCCGCGCCGACCGCGACCTGCAGATCGCGCAGCAGCCGGTCGATGCGCACCATCGCATGCTCGACGGCGGGCGCGAGACCACTCCCCGCATCTGGTGGTGTCGCATAGCTCCGGGCGAGACGGCGCTGCTCCATCTGGATGTAGAGCTGCATCGCGGAGACGGGGTTGGCCAGATCGTGCGCGACGACCCGTAGCAACTCGGCCTTTTGCTGCTCCAGCTCGCGCTCCTCCGTCACGTCGCGCAGCAGCATGACCGCGGCGTTGATGTGCCCGGCGTTATCGTAGAGCGGCTCACCGCTCACACTGAAGACACAGCTCTCGCCGTCTGGTCCGGTTATCGCGATATCGGCTGGGGGCGATCCCGGCTGAATCTCGCCGCGCAGTACCTGCCGCACCGGGAGGTGCTCCAGAGGCAGCGTGGCGCTGGACTGCGCCCCGGACGCAAGGAGGGCAGCACGCTCATCGAAAGTCGTGGTCCGATAGAGATCCCAGATCGGCTGGGCGAGTCCGAGGCGGTCGCGCGCATAGCGATTGACGCGCCGGATACGTCCCTCGGCGTCGTAGAGCAACAGCCCGTCCGCCATGGCTTGCAGAATCGCGTCGAGCTCGACCGCCTGGTCGGCGAGTGCGCGCTCCAACCGCTTGCGCTCGCTGAGGTCGACGGCGAAGCAGAGCACCGAGAGCGGCTCGTGCTCCAGCTCCACCAGCCCAATCAAGACGGGCACCGTGCTGCCATCCGCGCGCACATACTCTTTCTCAAACGGCGGGACATTGAGCACCGTCGTCGGGTCGCTTGCGAGCACAGCCTCTAGCGCCTGGCGGTCAGGCTCTTGCTGCTCCAACGGCGTCAGGCGCTCCCAGGTGAGCAGTCCGTCTTCTAGGTCGGCGCGGGTGTAGCCAGTCATGTCGAGGAAGGTGTCGTTGCATTCGAGCACGCACTCGCGGTCGCCCACCAGGATGCCGACGACGTTCGCGTCCATCAGCCGCTGAAACCGGATGTGTCCGACGACGGTAGCCTTCCGCGCTTCACGCTCGGCGGCCAGTTGTCGCATCTGTTCGGCCTCGCGCCGCTTTTGCGAGGTGATGTCGACGAGAAATGTCGTCGCGCCACCCTGTGCCGGATAAATACGCGTCTCGTACCAGCGGTCGAGTGGCGGGTAGTATGCCTCGAAGAGCGCGGGCTTCCCTTCGCGCACGACACGCTGGTACTCCGAGAAGAACGGCAGCCCGACGGCCACCGGGAAGACGTCCCACACGTTGCGACCCAGCAGTTCGGCGCGGTCCCTGCCGATCACCTGCTCCACCGCCGCATTCACATATGTCAGCCTGCCCAGCGCATCGACCGTGAGAAAGCCGTCAGAGATGGCTTCGAGCAGTTGATGCGATGGGAGCCTTTCGGCAGTCGCGCCGTCCACGGGCGGGAGCGCGGCGGCGTACTCCGCCAGGGCGCGTTGCTGCTGTAGCTGATCGGTGATGTCAGTGCAGACGCCCACCCATTCCCGCAGCGCCTTCCGGGAGTCGAAGACGGGCACGGCGCGCACCTGCATGACGCGGTACTCGCCGTCCTGCCGTCGGACGCGGATGTGACCGCTTACAGGATGTGGATGTTCGACGGCGTCTAGCAGGCCGCGTCTTGCCATCTCGCGGTCGTCGGGGTGGATGGCGTCGAGCCAGCCCCAGTCGCGTACCTCGCTCGCGCTCTGGCCGGTGAACCCGGTCCAGCCAGCGGTCTCGATGGAACGCGCGTCGGCGGAGACGGACCACACTAATGCGCCCGTTGCCTGCGCGAGCGCGCGGAAGCGATCTTCGGCGTCGGCGGATGCGCGTCGCGAGGCTGGCCTGTGCTGTCTGTAGGGATGCGCGGCAGGGGGTTGAGACGCGCTGGTCCCTTCGATAGAAGGCGCTTCTCCATTCGGTGTGCGGTGTGCCGACATCGGTGCCTCCCCGTATCGTACACAGACACAATGGTTAGCACGAGAGAATGCCCACGGGCGTGTCGCTCTGCCGTGTCGCCAGTCGTTAGCAGTGCGATCGACGGCGGTTGGAGCACACCTGTTCGTGCGCATTCACCGTAAGGCGAGGCGGTCAGTCGGTATGTGCTCTGTCTGGCGGGTTGTCTGTCCCTGACGGAGGCCGCCGTCCGAGAATATTCATGCCGATCATGCGGAAGACGGTTTCGTCGTGCTGGTTCAGCATTTCGCATGACGAGCGGATCGTGCCGCGGTCCATGCGGCGCAACGACGGCGTTGCCTCCAATATGGTGACACGCGCGCGCAGTGTATCGCCGGGTCGCACCGGGCGAAGCCAGCGAAGCTCGTCGATGCCGGGCGAGGCCATGCTCACGGTCGAGTTGAGCAGGCCGTCGACAAACAGCCGCATGAACAGCGCGACCGTCTGCCAGCCACTCGCTATTAGGCCACCGAATACCGACTCCCGCGCCCGCTCGTCGTCGAGATGTATGGGCTGCGGATCGTACTCGCGGGCGAACTCCAGCAGCTTCTCACGGGTGAGTGTCACGCTGCCTAGCTCGTAGGTGTCGCCAGGGGCGAAGTCCTCGAAATAGCGCACTGGCATGCTGACAGCTACCCCTCTCTCCTCACTGTGTGGGCCGGAGTATACGTACGCTCCCGCTCGCTCCGGTGCCGCTTCAGCATACCGCATGCGCTGCGAATCCTGTTGGTTGGTATGGCGCTCCTTCTCTCGGCAGAACTTCACCCCCTATCCCCTTCCCTTGAGGGAAGGGGCCGCGTCATGAGCATTGGCAGCCAGGGGCCATATGAGTTGCCAGCGAACGGGGCTGGCGTGGGGATGGGAGCTGGGCGAGATGGTGTTCTGCCCTCCATTCCGGCCGCCATTGACGCGGCCTGGATGGCATGGTTCACTGCGTCCAGGCCGCTCGCTCGTCTATACGACGTAGCGTCTCTCGTGTCGCTGTATGCACCATCCGTGCCTCCGTTCACTTTCCAGGAGGTTGACCATGCTGACCCAACGACCCGTTCTTCCCGCATCCCACGATACGCATACGGTGTTCAACCAGCCGCCACCGCTCGCGGGCTATAACGTCTTCCGCCAGGATGCCGCGCTCGTCGAAGGGGTGCGTCGCGAAGGAGGCGCCTGGGCTGAGAACCTGCTGGACGAGATCGGGGCGGTCGCGGGCACTCCTGAGGCGATTCAGTGGGGCGTGGATGCCAACGCGTATCCGCCGGTGTTGCGCACGCATGACCGCTACGGCAACCGCATCGACGAGGTGGAGTTCCACCCCGCCTGGCACCGGTTGATGGCCCATGCGGTTGGGTGGGGGCTGCATGCTGCCCCGTGGGCCGACACACGCCCGGGCGCCCATGTCGCGCGGGCAGCGGGCTTCTACGTCTGGTCGCAAGTTGAGGCGGGCCACGGCTGCCCGATCTCGATGACGTACGCCGCGGTCCCCGCGTTGCGGGTGCAGCCGGAATTGGCCGCCGAGTGGGCGCCCCGGTTGGAGGCGCAGGCGTACGACCCGGGACTACGCCCAGCGACGGAGAAGCGCGGCATCCTGGCGGGCATGGCGATGACCGAGAAGCAGGGCGGCTCCGACGTCCGCGCCAACACGACGCGCGCGGTGCCGTTAGGCACGGGCGGTCCCGGCGGAGAGTATGCGATCACCGGCCACAAGTGGTTCTGCTCGGCGCCGATGTGCGACGTCTTTCTGGTGCTGGCGCAGGCGCCGGGCGGGCTCTCGTGCTTCCTGCTGCCGCGCGTGCTGCCCGACGGCCAGCGCAACCGGTTCTTGATCCAGCGGCTGAAGGACAAGCTCGGCAACCGCTCGAACGCCTCCAGCGAGGTCGAGTTCGATGGCGCGTGGGCGCTGCTCGTCGGCGAGGAGGGCCGCGGTGTGCGCACGATCGTCGAGATGGTGAACGCGACCCGTCTCGATTGCGTCGCGGGCTCCGCCTCGCTGATGCGGCAGGCGGTGGCGCAGGCGATTCACCACGCCGCGCATCGCGCCACCTTCGGACGGGCGCTGATCGATCAGCCGTTGATGCGCAACGTGCTGGCGGATCTGGCCCTCGAATCGGAGGCGGCGACCGTGCTGATGCTGCGTCTCGCCCGCGCCGCCGAACAGGCCGCGGAGAGCGAGCGCGAAGCGCATATCAAGCGGCTGGGCACGGCGGTGGCGAAATACTGGGTCTGCAAGCGCGGCCCCGCGCTGACGGCGGAGGCCCTGGAATGCCTCGGAGGCAACGGCTACGTCGAGGAGAGCCTGATGCCCCGGCTCTACCGCGAGGCGCCGCTCAATTCTGTCTGGGAAGGGTCTGGCAACGTCAATAGCCTGGACGTGCTGCGGGCGATGGGCAAAGAGCCTGTCGCCGTCGAGGCGTTCTTCGCGGAGGTCGACGCGGCGCGTGGCGGCAATGCGGCTCTGGATGCGGCGGCCGAGACACTGAGGCGCGATCTCCACGGGAACGGCGCGGACGAGGCGGGCGCGCGACGGCTGGTGGAGCGGATGGCGCTGGTGCTGCAGGGCGCGCTGCTCGTTCGCAACAGCCCGCCGGTGGTGGCTGACGCCTTCTGCGCGTCGCGGCTTGGCGGGGACTGGGGTGTCGCCTTCGGCACGCTGCCGCCCAGCGCGGACATGGCCGCGATTGTCGAGCGCGCGCGCCCGCACCTGGATTGAGCGGGTGCGAGTACCCCGATATCTCGCCAACCGGCACTACGGACAGCCAGCAGATATACCATTTGGCTGGCTTCGGGGGACTTTTCGCTGCCCATGCGTTACTGCTATAGGGCAATGGTCCCGAAGTACCGGATACAGCGAGGTCTCTTTGACCCATGCTCTATAATACCGGCAGCACCGTACAGCATGGGTGGCAGTGAAGGCGCCTACCACCGCACTCGTCAATGCGGCTGCTGGCCGACCGCCAGGACGGCACCGCTACGGCGGCGGACCCCTTCGAGCCATCCTTGGTGTCGGGCGCGCCGCACGGTCGTGGCGGTGGGCATGGGCGGTAAGGTGACGTGCAGTGCGGTAGGAGTGTAAAGCGTATGGAGCCGAGGCGAGGGCAGAATGGCGGCGAGCGCGCGAACATGTCGCACATGTCCGCCGCGGACGCGGAGAACCAGTCACGGCGGCCATCTGATGCCTGGGTGCTCGACGCGATCGCCGATCTGGAGACTGGCCCGAGCCTTGCCGCCGGACCCTCCGCGCCTGCCTCGTCCAACTCGTCAAGCGGCGGCGCGCACGCGGCTGCTCCGGGTGCCGTGAACGGCGCTTCCGGCGCGACGAGCGCGAATGGAAGCAAGCCGCGAGCAGCCGAGCACGACACCGAAGAAGAGGACCTGCAGCGCTACGTCACGACGCGTATGGCGCGGCTCACTCGCGACCCGCAATACACGACGGTTCATCGGCGGCTCGCGGGGCGCCGTCGCACGCGCTCGCTCGAGAGCGAGATCTTGCTGACGATCGACATCATCGTCTCGATGGTGCTCTACTACATGCTCTCGCGTGCCATCATTCCGTTGCCGACGACGTTTCCGATCGTCGGTGTGCTGCACCGGCACGTAGAAACACATCTCGCGCCCGGCATCGTGATCCTGGTCACGTGGCCGATACTACTGACGGCGTTTCGCCTCTACCCCACCGCCTGGAGCCGCTCGTTCTTCGCGCCGTTACGCGCCATCCTGGCGGTGCTCGCCACCGGACTGATCGTCGGCGGCGTCTACTACGTGCTTCAGCTTGGCGAGGTCCACATCGTCTACCTCACGTTCGTCATAGCAGACGCGCTCGTCCTCGCTTTCCTGCGGATCATCCTGCGGCCGATCTTCGTCGCGCTGATTCCGAAGCGGCGCGTGCTGATCGTCGGCACTGCGCGCCTGGCGATCGACACCGCGCGCGCCGTTGCCGCGCGGCGGGGGCAGGGCCTTGAGCTGGTGGGCGTGGCCGGGCCGCGCCGCGAGCTGGATGTCGAGCCGGATCAGCCGCAGACGTGGCAGGCTGCGCTCAACGAGTCGTGGGTGAACTGGCGGCTCGGCGATGTGGGCGACGTGCCCGAGATCGTGCGGAAACACGAGATCGATTTGGTGCTGATCGCGCTTGCCCCGCGTGAGCGCTACGTCGGCAGTTGGGTCATCAGCAGCCTGGCGCACATGCCAGTGCAGCTCTACGTTGTGCCCGACCTCGTGACGGAAACCGCCAAGACGGTTATCGAGTCCATCGACGGCATGCCGCTCATCGGACTGACAGAGTCGGCGATCTCGGGCTGGAACGCGCGCCTCAAACGTCTGCTCGATCTGGCCATCTGCGTGCCGATGCTGATCGTGCTCTCGCCGCTGATGCTCGTCATCGCGCTGCTCGTGCGCTTCGACTCGCCTGGCCCAGCCCTCTTCAAACAGGAGCGCGTCGGCCAGCACACGCGGCGCTTCCAGATGCTCAAGTTCCGCACGATGTACGTGGATGCCGAGCAGCGCGCCCGCGATGTGTCCGTCAAGACGGAGGGCGGGTTGGTCCACAAGCAGCGGGGTGATCCTCGTGTGACTCGTGTGGGTGCGATTCTGCGCCGCACCAGCCTCGATGAGCTGCCGCAGCTCCTCAACATCATACGCGGAGACATGTCGGTGGTTGGGCCGCGTCCTGAACTACCGTGGATCGTGGAGCGCTACCGCGCCTGGCAGTATCGTCGCCTGCTCGTTCCTCAGGGGCTCACGGGCTGGTGGCAGGTACACGGCCGCAGCGAGCGTGTCATGCATATGCACACGCAGGACGACATCTACTACGTCCGCAACTACTCGCTCTGGCTCGACGTCAAGATTCTGCTGCTGACGATCAAGACCGTGCTCACCGGCAAGGGCGCCTTCTAGCTTCCGCCGCACCAGCGCATTCTCCATCAAGGGCGCATCGTGCCTACCGTTTGTTTTTCGGGCCACGCGCGACCTAATCGCAGCGATCGGCCATGCCGTTGAAGGGGCGAGGCATGCCCTTGGACAGGCACCTCTCCCTGCGGGGAGAGGGGAGATCATTCACGCGTTGCCATTCGCCACCTTCGCCCAATTAGCGACCCCTTCCCTCAAGGGAAGGGGGTAGGGGGCTAGGTTCTGCGCGTCTGCTCCTTTTTTCCCTCGCAAGGAGGCTGGAGGGATGGGGCGCCCAGGCGCCGCGACTATGGACCATGTGACCCGGCCGGAACAGCACCTGGCAAACTCGGCGGCTGGGTGATCGCGACGATCGGTATGGCCGCTTCCACGTCGATCACCGTACTCTGCGTCGCGCCCGATTCCGCCGCCACGTTGAGGGTGAGTGTGGTGTCTGTCTGAACGGTGTAGGTGCGTGTCACCTGCGCCGCACCAATCGGCGTGTAGGTGACCGACACGGCGACGGATTGCCCCCTCCCGTTGGAGAGCAGCAGCATCGTCGGCGGCGCGTTCGCGCTGGAGGGCGCGGCGAGTTGCCACGATGTGGCTGCGTTGACTGCCCATGCGGTCACGCGGACGGTTTGGGGTCCATTGTCGGCATAGGCCGGGGTGATGGTAATCGTCGCGCTCTGTGACTGTCCGGCCGTGGTGGGCGCGTTGATATATTCCGTTAGCGACTGTGAACCGCCCGCCGCTAAGCTGCCTGAGGTGGCGCTCAACGACATCCAGGAGGGCAACCCCGAGACAGACCAACTCAACGGGATCGAGCTTGGATTCGAGAGCGTGATTGTCGACGTGTTGCCTGTCGTGCCAGTACCCAAAAACACGTTCTGTACGCTCGGCGTTACCGGCGTTACTTGTAGATGCGGCGCCGCTGTGATCCTGGACAGATTGACCTGGACGAAGCCGTTACTCGGATATGTCCATCCGAGCGCGGCGTCTACTCCGGGACTGAGATCAATAGCAGACTGGTTTATAACGGGCGCGTTGTAGCCGCTGCGAGTCCACGAGCCATTATTGCCGTTGTAGGGGCGCAGTGCGTCCGCGCAGGAGTAGTAGTCGTAATTGGTGGCTGCCGCTGCCGATTCCGGACAATCGAGTGGAAGGGCTGGCGGGAAGGCACCGGGATCGGAGTACGTGCCCGTCGGCAAGTAGCTTCCGCTCTGAAAGAACGGCAACCCACCGTGCTGGTAGAGCAGATAGTAGTAGACTCTCCTCGTGCGAAGCGTGGGACTCGGACATATCCCGTCGACCAACGCGCTGCTGAGCGACGACGAGCTCACCCTATTGGAGGAGACGGGGCAGCCCGCCGGTAAGGAGGTGCTGGCGCTGTTTGGGTCCCACCAGTTGTCGTCCTCGTTCCACGGGCCAACATCGCCGATCGGTACCTGCGAGACTTGCCTCGAACCGTCCTGTGTCGCGATGTCGACCGTGTAGAAGGGAGGCGTCTGGCCGCTCACGATTCCATAGTATGGCTGATAGAGCGAGGTGATGCTGCTGTAGTTTCCCAGGTCCGCGAACTTTAGATAGGCGTCGGGTAGGGCAACGTATTGGTCGTTCTCGTGAATCGTTTGCCCATTCGCGAGATGCAACGTTGTACCGCTAGGATAGGAGAACGCGGTTGCCCACACGCTGATGGTGCCACCAGTCGCGGCTGAGGACGAGGCTCCGGCGAGATGTGCGTTCGCTTCCGTGGCTGGCTGCTGCACGGCGCCTGTGGTGATGCCGTGCGCGCTGAGCCACGAGCCGCTCGCAGTCTGCGCGTAGGCGCTCTCGGTGGATGCGAGGAATCTGTCATACGCGCTGCCGGTGATCGTGCGCAGCGACTGGCGCAGATCGGCGAGCACGGTCCCCTGGCCCGAGGGATTCGGTGCGACGTTCGGCTTGCCGAGCATCGCCGGATCGGCGGTCATCAGTCGCACCCACGCGGTGCGCACGGCCGCGGAGACCTGCGTCATCTGCTGTGAGGTGAGTCCCACCTGCCGCTCTGAGGTCTGCGCCTGCGTGGTAATCGCCTGCGTGCCGCTGGCGTAGAGGTAGATGAGGTGCTGGAACCAGCTACCGTCGCTCTGCCACTGCTTCAGTGTGGCTGCATCGAGCGATGCGATTGACGTGCCCGATCCGCTGTCTGTTGCTGGGTGCGAAGTAGCGGTCGGCGCGGTTTGCTCCTGTGGAGCGTGCGCCCCATTCGTTGAGGCAGGTTGCGACGGAGATCCGTTCCCTGGTGGTGCCGTTACCGTCCGCGTCCCCGTCTGAGCCTCGTGCGGCGCGGAAGACGTGCCTGTGCCGCTTTGGCTCGCGCGCGCGAGCCGCGCCGGGCTGCCTCCTCCGGCGAGGAGGCCCGTCGAGGGGCCAGAGAGTAGCCCAACGGCCGCGATCACGACGACGCAGCACACACCTCCAACACTGCACCAGCGCCAGACCATCTGAGTGGCATGCCGTCCCTGCCGCACCTCCGCCTCCCCTTCGTTCGTCAGCCACAGTCGAACCTCGCGCACTGCACGGTCGGTTCCACTGTTGTGACGAACGAGCGGCTGGAGAGTAAAACGGAGGGCGCTTCCTGGCTAGTGCTCTGTCGGGGCTGCGCATACCTCACACGCCCCGACCCGCCGCGACCTGCGACGGCCTGGCAGAGGTCTAGTCCGCATCGCCGCGCCGCATCGGCAGGCCAGCGGACTCCCAGGCGTCGGTGCCGCCGTCAATGTTGACGACGCGCTCGATGCCCTGCCGCCGCAGGAACTTCGCCGCCTCCATGCTCCTGCTGCCGAGGTGGCAGATGAGCAGCACCTCACGGTCGCGCGGAATCTCGTTCACGCGCTGGACGAGCTGGCTGAGCGGCACATTGGTGGCGCCGCTGGCGTGGCCCTCCTGGAACTCCCAGACTTCGCGCACGTCCACCAGCGCGGTCTGGCCCTCGCCCTCGTTCGCGGTGAGGCGGTCATATGCCTCGCGCACGCCAATCTCGGGTATCGCATTGCTGTTGGTGTTTTGTGGCTGCCCTGCCATTGGGTTTGAGCCCTCCCAATTAGGATGAAACACGCGCGTACGCCCGGCGTCCAAGAGGACGTTCCGGGCGTACGTGACACGCGCGCACGTGGCGTGAGTTAGCGGCCCTGGACCGCGCTGCGCCGCCGGATGAGCGCGTCGACCGTGACCGCGAAGAGCAGCACGGCACCCTCAACCATGAAGCGGATGTCGGTGTTCTGTCCGAGCAGCGCCAGGCCGTTTTCCAGGCTGCCGATGATCAGCGAGCCGAGCACCACCGCCCAGACCGACCCGCGCCCGCCGAACAGGCTGACGCCGCCGATGACCGCTGCCGCGATCGCGCGCAGCAGCAGCGACTGGTCGATGGAGGCCGAGCCAGAGACCGTGCGCGAGGCCTCCAGAATGCCGCCGACCGCCGCCAGCAGCGCGGCCAGGATGAAGATCGACATGCGAATGCCGACGACGCCGATACCCGCGCGGCGCGAGGCCTCGGCGTTGCCGCCGACAGCGTAGATGTGGCGCCCGTATGGGGTGAAGCGCGTGATCAGCCAGAACAGCACGATCAACGCGACCACAATCGCCGTCGAGATCGGCACGCCCAGATACGATTCGAGCACCCCGACCACTACGACCACAATCACCGCCGCTACTACCGCGCGCAGGATGTCGACCCAGATGGGGGGCAACACCAGCCCGTCACGCTGGCGCGAGAAGCGGTTGCTGAACAGACCGAAGATATAGAGCGCGAGTCCAATGATTGGGAGGCCCCAGCCAAGCGCTGACGGGAGGTAGTCGGCAGCGAGTCCCCCGAGTGTGTTGTCGGTGAGGATGATGCTCTGCTGCGGCAGCAGAATGTGCAATACGAGGCCGGAGTAGAAGATGAACGCCGCGAGGGTGACGATGAACGACGGCACCCGCAGGACGGAGATGAAAAACCCGTTGATCAGCCCGATGACGACGCCCGCCACCAGCCCGGCGATTAGCGCGGGCACCGCTGGCCAACCAGAACGGACCGAGAGCACGACCATGATCGCGCCGCAGGTGTACGCCACCGCCGAGAGCGACAGGTCAATCTCGCCGATCAGCAGAACGAAGACCTCGCCCAGCGCGAGCGCCGCGATCGTCGCGATCTGCAGCAGCAGGTTACTCAGGTTGCGCGGGCTGAGAAACAGCCCGTGGCTCTGCACCTGAAAGAAGACGGCGATGACGACCAGCGTCAGAAAGACAGGGATCTGGCCCAGGTCGCCGCGCAGGTATTTGGTGACAGCGGCCAACGGAGACTTTGGCTCAGTCTCAGGCGCCCCTGTGGCAGGCGGCTGGGCTTTCACTACCTCGCTGCTCATGGTTTACACTCCCTGCGTCTCTTCGGCGACGGGGTCGCCGAACTCCGCGCCAGTAATCGCCCCGACCACCCTCTCACTGGTCGTCGTCTTGATGTCAAACGTCGCCACACGCCGACCCAGGCGCATGACGATGACTCGGTCGCAGACCTCGAAGACGTCGGACAGGTTGTGCGAGATCACCACGACGGCCAGCCCTTGGTCGCGCAATCGCTTGATGAGGTTGAGCACCTGGCGTGTTTGCGCGACTCCGAGCGCGGCGGTCGGCTCGTCGAGCAGCACGACCTTCGCCTTGCGCAGAATGGTCTTGGCGACGGCGATGGACTGCCGCTGGCCACCGGAGAGCGAGGCCACAGGCACGCGCACAGAGGGAATCTTCACGTCGAGCTGCTTCAAGACGTTGTTTGCCTGGCGCTCCATGTCATTCTCGCGCAGCGGACGGAATAGTGGGAGCGTGCCCAGGCCCTCTTCGCGGCCGAGGAAGAGGTTATTGACGACGTCGAGATTGTCGCAGAGCGCGAGATCCTGATAGACCGTCTCGATGCCGAGTTTGTTGGAGTCCTGCGGGCTATTGATGCTGACTTTCTTGCCTTCGACGAAGATCTCGCCAGTATCTGGTATATTCACGCCCGCGATCGTTTTGATGAGGGTCGATTTGCCCGCGCCATTGTCGCCCACGAGCCCGACAACTTCGCCGTCATAGACCTCAAAGTCGACGCCTCGCAGCGCTTGCACGGCGCCGAACGACTTACTAATGTTGCGTAACTCAAGTGTGGGGACGCCACGGCCCCCGTTCGGGGAAAAGGCCGCGCCGTCGCTCGCCGTGCGGTCATTGGCTTGCTCAGCCATGCGAGACCTCCGCAATGAGATCAACTCAGACGGTGGAGCTGGGACGTGGGGGAGTGACTCCCGTACAGACTCCCATCGCCTGTATGGTATCCGCTAAAATGACCGCGCGCCAGGGATGTTCACGGGACATTGGTGCAGTCAAATGCATGTCGGCTGCCCGATGCTCCCGCGATCCCCGGCGCGCATCCGGCCAGAAGAGCGTGCGGATGTCTCTTCCGGCGATGGATGTGATCGCGTGCTGGGCAAGCCCGAGATCGCTCTCGAAGCCTGCCCAGCGAACTAGAGAACGACTACTAGCTGCAGAGTCCGTTGGTGTTCGTGCCCGCGGGCAGGCCCGAGCAGACGTCGCTCTTCGTCGCGAAGCCGTCGTTGATGACGACCGAGACGTTCGACTTATCGATCGCAACCGGAGTCTCAAGCACCGACTTGATCTCCGCGCCGCCCGGCGTCTTGGTCTGCGCGCTCGCCAGGGTCGACGTGTCGGAGCCCTTGCTCAGCGCGGCGACGAGCTGGCCGGTGGCATCGGCTTCCTTGGTGATCGCCTTGTAGACGGTCATGGCCTGCGTGCCCTCAAGGACGCGCTGCAGCCCAGGAACGGTCGCGTCCTGGCCGGTAACCAGCACTTTACCGTCGAGGTGCTGCGCCTTGAGCGCCTGGATGGACGTACCCGCCATGTCGTCATTCGAGACATAGGCGATCTGGATGTTGTTGTTGGTCTGCGTCAGCGCCGCCTCCATCTCGGACTCGGCTGTTGGCGGGTCCCAGTTGGGGGTGTACGTCTCATAGACATTCTTGAGCTTGCCGCTGGTCACCAGCGGGTCGATGGCCGAGTGCGCGCCCTGCGCGAACAGGATGGCGTTGTTGTCGGTCTGCGAGCCCTTGATGAACACCGTGTTCAGCGGGGTGGCGTGGCCGTTCGCGAAGTCCTGGTAGTGATCCGCGACGTACTGGCCCTGCAGCTGGCCCACTTTGACGTTGTCGAACGAGACGTAGTAGGCGAGGTCGGAGCTGTTGATGAGACGATCATACGAGACGACCGGCACCTTCTGCGCCTTCGCCTTCGCCACGATGGCTGCTGCCTGGTTCGCGTCGGACGGCGCCACGACCAGGATGCAGTCGCCCTTCGTCAGGTCGGTCTCGGCCTGGCTCTGCTGCGTGTCCGCGCTGCCATTAGCGTTGGTGTAGTCGATGGTCGCGTTCGGCAGATACTTCTTGATGGCGGCGACCAGCAACGGATGGTCCTTCGCCTCCCAGCGGGGCGAGGAGTTCGTCTCTGGCAACAGAACGCCGACCTTGGTGCAGCCCTGTGCGGCCGAGAAGGCCCCGCTGCCCGAGGTGCTGCTAGTGCCGGTGCTGCTGCTGCCGCAACCGGCAAGGACGCCCGCGATCAGCGCGGTCCCGAGAAACGCGCTCGCGGCGACCCCCTTGCGGGAGAAACGCGTTGACTGCATCGTCAGTGCTCTCCATTTCCTGGATAGAACCTGTGAGACAAAACTGGAATACCGAGACTCAGCGCGATGAAACGGTGACGAGTGCGTCACGGTAGAGATGCGTACCCGCGTCCCCCCTTTCTGTTGCGAGCCGGCCAATCATGCGGATGCATGTGGCCCCTGGCGCGGCCCGAGACATGTGCGAGTGCAACGACCGGCGTCACGGCGACGCCGGCAACGCAGAGGTGTCAGAACTCTCTCCCGCGCCGAGGGGCGCGCTCGCACTCGAGAGCGCGTGCTCCGCTCGCCAACCGTCACTCGCGGCGGCTGTGGCGACACTCGGCATACGGAAGGCGGCATCGATGACGGTCGTCACCGCGCCCAGCGCGATCGCATTCTCACCCAGCTTGCCGGGGAGAATGGCGGTGCGCGCCCAGGCAGCGGGCAGACTTCGGGCCGCCGCGGTGCGGCGCAACGGAGCGAGCAGCAGCTCGCCCGCCCGGGCAACTCCGCCGTCGACCAGAATGACGGACGGGTTGAAGAGATTAATGAGGCCGGCCAGCGCGACGCCGATGCGCTCGCCCGCCGCCTCGATCGCGGCCACGCATGCCGCATTCCCGTTTTGTGCAGCATACACGACGTCGGCGAGATCGTTGAGCTGGGACGGGAACACGGCCGTGGTCGCTGGCGTGTGGCGCGTGGCGAGCGAGAGGCCCTTGCGGGCGTCGTCGAGAATCGCGGGGCCACCGGCGAAGACTTCGAGGCAGCCGCGGTTGCCACAGTCGCACGCCGGGCCGTTGGAGTCGAGGGTGACATGGCCCAGCTCACCAGCGCTGCCCGTGCTCCCCCGGTAAAACTGCCCGTTCAGGACGAGGCCGCAGCCGATGCCGGTGCCGATCTTCACGTAGGCCATGTCGCTGATGCCACGCCCGGCGCCGTAGCGAGCCTCGCCGAGCGCGCCCAGATTGGCGTCGTTCTCGACATAGGTCGGCACGTGCAGCTCGCGCGAGAGAATCTGCTGAATGTCGATGCCGTCCCAGCCGGGCATACGTGGCGGCACGTGCAGCGTATGCGTGCGTGCGTCGAGCGGACCCGGTATGCCCAGCCCGATGCCGGCGATCGCCTCCCAGGTGAGCCCCTCGTCGGCGACGAGCGCACGGATGGCTCGCAGTAAGATCGGCACACAGACGTCTGGACCGAGATCGGCGTCGAGCGCACCCGACCGGCCCGCGAGGATATCGGCGGAGAGGTTGGTCAGCAGCAGGGTGTAGTGGGTGCGCCCCATATCCACGCCGAGAATGCGCCCGGCCTCGGCATTGAAGTGGACCAGAATGGCGCGTCTGCCGCCACCAGGGGCGGCGCTGACGGTGCTGCCCTCGCGAACAAAGCCCTCGTGCAGCAGCGCGTCGATGATGCTACTGACGGTCGTGCGGGAGAGGCCGGTGCGATGCGCGATGGCGACACGCGCGAGCGGTCCATACGCGCGCACGCAGTTGAGCACGAGCAGGCGGTTGTGCTCCCGCAGGTCGCGGAAGTCGACCCCCTGGGCTGGCTGGTCGGCGCGTGCGGCGCGCTCTCTGGAGCGCATATCGCGGACTAGGCGCTTCACGGTGTAGCTCATCGGCGAGCCTCTCCACAGTACGGCGGGCACGAATTGCGGTGTGCCTTCCGGTGCGAGGGACTGTACCATACGCTCGGCAAGTAAGTCAAGCGTCCAAACTAACTCGAAAGAACGCCGCCCGAGTGCTTGAACCCGAGAGCGCATGGGAACACGGTACGAGCGCTCAGTGATAGAGAGGCTGGCCGCCACCGTTTGCCTGTTTGCCCGCGGACGGCTCTCGTGGCGGCGCGCCCGCCGCGCCGTTCGCTGGACGGTACGCTGCGCCACGGCGTAGATGTGGCCGATTACTTCCGTGCCGGACGCGCTCGCACGCTGCTGGCGTCGCACGGTCGGCCTTGGCGTGGCATCGGTCCACGGCGACCGATTCTGTCCCCTGACCCGGCGCATCCGCTCCCCCTTCCCACGCGAAGCAGGTCTCGGCGCGACGACGCATCCTCCATGCTCGCGTGATTCTCGCCGGGAGTCATTCTCGCCAGCGCGGCGCTCGTGGGGGTTGTGCCGCGCTGGCCTCTGGAACGCTCGAACAGACATGCCGGCAGGCACTCTCGTGGCGAATATGGTCGCGGGCTGCGCGCGTGCTCCGCACGTTAAGGGAGCCTGCTATAGGTATACGCGTGCCCGTGACGAGAGATGTCTGTCGTCATGCCAATCTCGTACTAACTACGCAGATGATGGGCTATTTCTTACGAGCGTACAGCGTCTTCACGCTCGCCGCCGTCCTACATGTCTTGGCCGCTTGCGTCGTCAGGCTGGTTTCCGCCGTAGCCGCCTTCGAGATCGCCACGGTTGCCCATGCCTATGTTCGGGTCCCGCTCACCTTCTCTGGCGTCCATCTGATTGCCCATACCATACTGGCCCGTATCCTGGCCGCCCATCTGGCCACCGGAGCCTTGTTGTTGTGCGGAATACTGATCCATTCCGCTGCCCATCTGGCCGGCCGGATCGTTGCTGTAGGGAGTGGATGACTGCTGAGTTCCTGGGTCCATCGCTCCTTGCTGGCCGAAGACGGATTGCTGGCCCGACTGGGTCGGATCGTTGTATCCGCCGGAGCCGTACTGATTGCCATGTCGCGCGCCCTGATCGGCGTCCCACTCCCGGTCCATGCCGACGGCCTGAGAGGGATCGCCCACCGCGTTCGGGTCCGCGCTTGCTCCGGACGAGCCCTGATTGGCCACCGCCCCGCGTTCGTCCTGGTCCTGATAGATCGGACTGTTGGGGTCGTTCTGACCATACTGGTCGTCGCGCATAGGGATACACTCCTTGCTCTTCACAGACTCGAGGCTTCGCCGCGTGACATCCAACGCTCGGCCCTGAGCGCCAGTCAACAGCCACGCTTCCACACAAGGCGGCATCTTTCATGCCAACTCTGGCCCGTCCGAACCGCTCGCCTGTCGCGATCTCCACGCGATTTTGGCATATTCAATCGTTGAACATTTGCATCAAGTGGGGATTGTGCTACAGTTATGACCACAAATCGCCACGGCGGCGCGTATTGTCCGTGCCTGCACGCCCGGCGCCGGGAGTGTAGCTCGTTTCCTACGAGGAGCGGACCCCGATGAAGATGCGTGCTCGTGCCCTTGTTTTCCGCACGCCCAGTGCGGAGCACCCGTTCTCCTCCGACGACTCGATGCCCGATCGCTCGTGCTGCGCCGCGCTGTCCCCGAGCGCCGTTTTTCGCCTCCACTGGTCGCTCGCGTAGGCCGCCGTGCCTCTCGTCCTCCTGACTCATGTCTTCTGGCGTATTCCAGACCGCTTCTCTGTGTGATTGGTTGTGTAGCGTCACGTAGCGCGTTCCCGTAGTCGTCGATGGACAGTTCAGCGAATGTGTGGAGCGTTTTCGCGCTCCCTCCCCCGTGTGGCGTCTGCGCAGCGTAGGTCTCGTCGTAGCCGGTGCCACTCCGGCGCGCAGCGAGGAACACGACATCTAGGAAGGACTGACGCAATGACACAGAAGATTCGCGTGACGGTCAACGGAGAACAACACACCAGCGACGTTGAGCCGCGCACACTGCTCGTGCACTATCTGCGCGATGCGCTGAACCTCACGGGGACGCACGTCGGCTGCGACACGGGGCAGTGCGGCGCCTGCACGGTGCATCTGAACGGGCATCCGGTGAAGAGCTGCATGGTGCTTGCCGTGCAGGCCGACGGCGCCGAGGTCCGCACCATCGAGGGGCTGGCCGAGGGCGCCGCCTTCCACCCAATGCAGGATGCCTTCTGGGAGAAGCATGGCCTGCAGTGCGGCTTCTGCACGCCCGGCATGATCATGGCCGCTGTCAGTCTGCTCGAACGCAATCGCAACCCCACCGACGAGGAG
>CAYRVF010000043.1:0-36946 GCA_964427535.1 uncultured Ktedonobacterales bacterium | reverse complement strand
AGCGCGGCGCTCCAGGCATCTACAACATCGCCGACGACGAGCCCGCGCCCGTCGCGCTCTGGCTGCCCGAGCTGGCGCGCGCGGTCGGCGCCAAACCGCTTTTCCACGTCCCAGTCTGGGTTGGCCGCCTGGCAGCCGGTGAGGTTGGCGTCTCGTTGATGACCCAGGTGCGCGGCGCGACGAACGCCAAAGCCACCCGTGAGCTAGGCTGGAAACCGACGTACGCGAGCTGGCGCCAGGGTTTCTGGACCGGCCTTGACTAAATCGCTATGTGTCCCTGGCTAGATTGGTGATACGCTGCGGGCATGGATTTGACGGCACGAAACGTGATAGGCCGCCTGGTCACATATCCTGGTCACATATTTTGTAGGGGCGAGGCATGCCTCGCCCGCCCTCGCCTAGCCGAACCGGACACTTGCGGCGAAAACATGCACAGTGTGGACTAACTCCCATTCTGCCCACGGATGCGTATGGTCAGGTCATATCTCAAGAAGGAGCTCTTCAGATGACACACGACGACCAGCCCCCATCCTCACCCATCCCAGACGAGCGACGCACAGAGTCCGTGCCCGGCGGTGACCCCGCTCTGCCAGCGTCCGACACCCCACGACAGCGCTGGGCAGACGACCTCGAAGCCGACCAGCTCGACCGCGCCGCCGGGCACGAAGCGCTCGAGGACGACGAGACATCGCCCGAGGCCATCCTACGCCGCACGCTCGAAGAGGAGAACGACATCTAGCCTGTGCGCCTATCCGCCCTCTCTACGGGGAGGGCGGATAGGCGCCTACTGCTGCGCCAGCGTCACGTTGCCAGTGGTGGCGCTGAGCGTGAGTGTGGCCGAGGGGTTGGGCGTCAGGTCGCCGGTGACGGTGGAGTCCGTAATGCCGCGTACCACCGGGAGATTCCACGACTTGCCGACGACCGACACGTTGCCCGTCGTCACGTGCGCGTCGACATGCGCGCTGGTACCGGCAGGCACTCTGGCGGTGACGTTGCCGGTAGTGACCGTGGCCTCGACCACCGCGCCGGAGGCGAGCGAGCCATTCAGCGTGACGTTGCCAGTCGTCGCGTGTGCCGCCGAGTGGCCGCTAAGTATGACGCCGTCCAGCCTGACGTTGCCTGTGGTAGCCTCGGCCGTGATCGTGCCGCTGATGTCGTCGATGGTGAGGTTGCCAACCGTTACCCGCGCGTCGACTGTTGTGGTCTCCGGCACCTCAACACGTACCGTGGTGCGCTCTCGCAGCGCGAACAAGAGGTTGCCTGTGTGTGTCGTGAGTGAGATCGTGTTCCCCGTCTGTTGCAGTTCCGGCTGCGTCTGGGCCAGCGCCTGCTCGGACCGCGCGTGCGTGAACGAGCGAATCTCGCGATCGACCGTCGCCACAACGTGCCCCGAGGTGCCGCGCACGATAGTCACATCGCCGACGTCGCCGCGCAGGACGAGCGTGGGCGTGCCGCTGACGGCGAAGGTGCGCGTGAGGGTTGAGTGTGCGGAATCGGTCTCCACCGAGACCGCGATCACTGCTCCAGCAATCAGCACCAGCAGCACCATGACCGCCGCGCAGGCCATCAGTCCGCAGCCCAGCACTCGAACCGTCCCGCTCGCGCGTTCACGCGGAGGGCGCTCCCGGCCGCTGGGTGGCGAGAAGTAGAGCTGCCTGCCGTCATCCGGCATATGTTGCTCCAGCAGTCCAGCTTGCTCGGCGGCACGCACGTCACGTCGTGGTGGCATGCCGGGACGTGTACCTGTGCGTTGTTGGATGTCCTGGCGCTCGTTCATCGTCGTCCTCCCGTGTCCTCTCGCCACATCGGCGCGGTCATTCGTCTTGCCAGTCTCAGCATGACCGAGAACTGTGGCGCGGGTGTCACGGAGTTGTTGCAAATATCCGGAGATTACGTTGGCGGCACCGCATCAGGCTGAAAAGCGATAACCGACGCCCCAGACCGTGGCGATCTTCTCGCCCAGCGGGCCGAGCTTCTTCCGCAGGCGCACGATGTGCGTATCGACCGTGCGGTCGAAGCCGTCGTAGTCATAGCCCCAGAGCTGCTGCAGCAGATAGTCGCGGCTGAACGCCCGCCCTGGATGCGACGCGAGCAGCACCAGGAGGTCGTACTCCTTGGGTGTCAGCTCAAGCGGGGCGCCGTCGAGCCACACCGCGCGGTCGTCGATGGAAATCTCCAGCGGACCACGCACGACACGCTCACCGCCACTGGCGGGAGCGGGCGCGGCAGATGCGGTACCGGAAGCAGGCGCGGTCTCGGCGAGAGATGCGGCAGGCCTGCGCGCGTCCAGATCGACCCGGCGCAGCGTCGCGCGCACGCGGGCCATCAGCTCGCGCATGCTGAACGGCTTGACGACGTAGTCATCCGCGCCGACCTCCAGGCCGAGCACGCGGTCGACTTCCTCGTCGCGCGCCGTCAGCATCACGATCGGCATCAGATGTGTCTGGCGCACGCGGCGGCAGACCGCCAGCCCATCCATACCAGGCAACATCCAGTCGAGGATGATGAGCTGGGGGACGTGCCGCTCCACGAGCGCGAGCGCCGCCGGGCCGTCGAACGCCTGCGAGACGGTATACCCCTCCGCCTCAAGGTGCGTGCGGATGAGATTGTTCAAGTCCACTTCATCCTCAACGACCAGGATCTCCGCCATACTGTTCACCTCTCCTCAACCAGTCATTTCTCGGGTGCTGGCTCCGCCGCCACGACGACCGGCATGCAGACCTCGAAGCGGCTCCCCTCGCCGACGGTGCTCTCGACGGTGACAGTACCACCCATCGCATGTACCAGATCGCGCACAATGGAGAGGCCGAGGCCGAAGCCGCCCGACGAGCGCGTGCGTGAGGCGTCCGT
Organism: uncultured Ktedonobacterales bacterium; assembly: GCA_964427535.1. GTDB lineage: Bacteria > Chloroflexota > Ktedonobacteria > Ktedonobacterales > JADMIN01 > CAYRVF01. The sequence continues at coordinate 34,096 of CAYRVF010000043.1, read as the reverse complement.
CCGGTAGAACCGGTCGAAGATGCGCTCGAAGTCCTCTTGCGGAATGCCGATGCCCGTGTCGGCGACGACGAACGCCAGCATGCTCCCCGCGGGCTGGACCGAGAGCGAGACGATGCCGCCGACGGGCGTATACGTGATGGCGTTGCGCACGAGATTGAGCAGCACCTGCGCGAGCCGGGCGGGGTCCGTCCGCACCTGCGGCAGTCCATCGGGCACCGAGCGCACGAGCGTCACTTGGCGCTCGCGCTGTGCCAGCGGCGCCAGCGCGGAATAGACCTCCTCGACGACCTCGCCCGCCACGACGGGGCGGAGGTCGAGCCGCAGCTCACCCGATTCGGCGCGTGCCAGAGCGAGCAGGTCGTCGACCAGCGCGCCGAGCCGTTCGGCCTCGCGCGCGATGATGGTGAGGTAGCGACGTAGCTCCTCGGGCGGCGGTGTGCCGTTGGGTGCGTCTTCCGCCGTGATCAGCAGCGACTCGACGTGCCCGCGGATGCTCGCAATAGGCGTGCGCAGCTCGTGCGAGGCGTTGACGATCAGCTCGCGGCGGCTCTGTTCCGAGCGCTCGGCCTTGGCGTGCTCGCGTGCAGCGATCCGCCGGGCCTCGGCCAGCCGGATGGAGCTGTCGCTCATGCCGAGCGTGAGCCGCGCGAACCACCCCCATACGTAGGCCAAACCACGCGCCGAGTGCAGCGTCAGCAGAGCAACCACGACGCCGAGCAGGCAGAGCAACGGTGAGACGCTCAGGCCGACCAGCGCATTGTGGCTCAGGCCGCCATCCAGTACACCTTCGAGCAGGTAGGGCAATGGCGCGAGGAGCAGCCGGCCAGTTATTCCGATCAACGCCAGCAGCCAGACAAAGGCAAATGTCGCGAATGGGAACTTGGCGACCAGATAACCGAGGATCTTCCAGGTCATCGGGTTGCGCAGTCGTGCCTGCACACGTGCCCAGAAGCCCTCAGGCATATCCGCATCCGTGGTCATCGGGCGGATGTCGACGTCGAGCCACCACATCGTCAGCTCGCGCTCGAAGGCACCCAGCCTCCAGTTCAGCGCCAGCAGGAGCAACATAAATTGCAGGCCGACGAGTGCCGCGGACGATCCGAGCGCGGTTGGGATGCCTGCTACGAATAACACAAAGTAGACGAGACCGACCGGAAACGCCGCGACGAGGTAGAGCAGGTCGAGGTACGCCTGTTTCCGCGTGGCGACGCTGATCGCGTCGCGGACGCGCACGCGCGGAAGACGATTCGTCGCTACGTATGCCATCCCCCACCTCGGTACACTGCGCTGCTCTGGTGACCCGAAATCGCTCCACGCGCGTCAAGGCGCACCCTTTCGCACGTGTATTCGCCGTCAGTATACGCGGCGACCGCGACGGGGGCGTGTCGAATCTGTGACGAAACCGTGGCGAGCAGACTATCCGCTCTCGCCTCTCGCGATGTTAGCCGGGGAGGGGCTGGAGGAGGAGGCGCACTGTCAGGCGTCTGGGGCGTCTGGCGGGAGGTTCTGGAGCGATGCAGGCTCCCCGGCGGGCGGCGCGACGAACCAGAGCGAGACGTGCTCTGGCCGCATCGTCTGGCTGGCGACGTCGAGCAGATCGGCGGAGATGTCGGCAAAGTTGACGCGAGTGCGGAGGGTGGCGCCGAACCTGGCGATGGTCGCAGAGGCGTCGTATCGCTGCCGGTAGAAGCGGCGGTCAATCGTTCGCTGCACACGCGCCCGCAGCGGCTGGAAGAGCGCGGCGATGAGCAGCGTCGAGATGACGAGCACGAGCGGCGGCGTGCTCTGCCGTGGCAGTACTACCTGTAGGAGAAGCTGGAGCACCAGCACGGAGGCGCCGTAGACGGCGGCGAGCGCGACCGTCAGCGTGGCATAGACGAGCGTACGATTGATCAGACGGTCGATGTCGTACAGGTTGTGGCGCAGAATCGCGATGGCGATCGTCAGCGGAATCAGCAGGGCGGAGAGGTTGAGCAGCAGCACCGCCGCTCCCTCGTAGAGGATGCTGTTGGAGCTGGCCTGCCCTGTCGTCAGCGAGAGCACGCTCTGCACGCTAGCGGCGAGCGCGCCGGCAAGCGCGCCGGCGAAGCCCAGCACCACCCATTTCGTCTGCTGCCGCTCGCGTGGCATCGAGACGCGCTGATAGCGGTAGACCTGCGCGCCGACGCCGGTGCCGAACCACGCGATCCATCCAGCGTACGAGACGGCAATCGCAACGGGGCGCGCATGTGTTAGGGTGCCCGCGAAGGCGAAGAAGCCGAACACCCACACCGCCCACGGAACCAGCAGCAGCCGCGTGAAGCGTGGCACAAACCGTCCGTTGGGGAAGACCCACGCGAAGACCAGCATGCTCATCCAGCCAAGCGCCTGGAGGAATCCGGGCGCGATCTGCCAGATGGGCTGATTGCTGATGAGCGCGTAGGACGTGCCGGGAAGCGCGGCGCCGAACGCGACCAGTATCGCCGAGATGCCGATCGCGGGCGCGCTGTTGGAGCAGCGCCAGAAGATCAGACCGGCGAGGGCGAAGAAGCCCAGCGCGCCGAGCAATTCGACGGCGAGGTTATACGCGGCATGCGCGCCCGGCGAGAACCCCAGCGCGGCGACGGCGGCCCGCAGCGCAGGGTCGCGCGGCGCCAGCAACTCGGCGACACGTCGCGGCAGACTCGCGGCGAGCAGCCCGATACTGAGCGCCGCCACGACGCACCATGCGACCCGCGCGAGCAGCAGCGCCCCGTCACTCAGTTGCCCCTGTCCAGGTGGCGTCTCGGCTGTCGCGACACCCAGGGGAGCATCGTCCGTCAGAATGCTGGCGCTCCCTCCATTGTGCGCCGCGAGCGCGAAGTGACAACAGTCATTCCAGGCAAGCACCCGCATTGTACCGGAGAGAATCGCGGCTGGCTAGTGGCGAGTAGGGTCCCTCATCAGTGAGTTGCCCGCCTCACGCGCGCTCCTGCCGCAGCGAGACCGCCGCGCCCAGCACCATCAGCGCCGCGAAGCCGACAAGGAAGAGCAGAGACGGCCAGATCGCCTCCAGCCCCAGGTTGCGGAGCATCACGTCGCGCAGCGCGAAGTTGGCGTAGGTCAGCGGCATGACGTACGCGACCTGTTTCAGCACCGCCGGCAGCGCGGCGACCGGCCAGAAAAGGCCGCCGAGCAACGCCTGCGGAACGATCGCGAGCGGGATGAACTGGATGATCTGCAGCTCGTTGCGCGCGAAAGCCGAGAAGAAGATGCCCATGTTCACGGCGCCGACCGTCAGCGCGAGCGTCACCAGAAAGATCAGTCCCAGGTTCCCCGCGTAGTGGACCCGTAGCACGCCGACCACGAACAGCACGATGATCGCCGACTGCAACAGCGCGAAGAACATGAAGCCGAGCACATAGCCCAACGCCAGCTCCGCCCGACTGAGCGACGAGACCATCAGGCGCTCCAGCGTGCCCTGCGAGCGCTCGCGCAGAAAGGCGACGGAAGCCAGCAGATAGACGAAGAAGAACGCGAACAGGCCGATGAAGATGGGCGCCAGCGCATCCGTCTCGGTATAGTCCGGACCGGCGTAGAGGTAGCTCGTGGTGAGTGTGAGCGTCGCTGCGGGTGCGTAGCCCGCGCTGCCCTGGCCGCTGGCGCCCGGCTGCGCGGACGCTGATGGCACGAGGCTGGCGCGTGCGGCGTTGACAAGGCCCGCCGCGATCTGGCGCGCGGCTGCGGTCGTCGAGGGGTTTGTCCCCTCTACGCGCAGCGTCACGGTCGGGGAAGCCGCCGGAGCTCCTGCCGCACCGGACAGGTCGGTGGGGAAGATCAGCACGGCATCAGCCGCTCCGGACTTCAGCGTCGAGTCCACGTCGCCGCGTGCCACGCGCGTGATCGTCACGCCCGATTGCGCCCGTGCGAATGTCCGCGCCTGCGCGTAGAGTGTGTCACCCTGCGCGCCGTCAGGCGCCACGATGCCGAGCGTGACGCCCGACGCGCTGTCTTTCAGCACGAAGTTGAGCAGCGTCATCACGAGCAGCGGCGCAAGAAAGAGCAGCGCCAGCGAGCGAGGATCGCGGCGAAACTGGCGGAGAATGCGTCCCGCGAGGCTGAGCGTGCGCGTGGGCGAGAAGCCAGCGGAGCGTGGAAGCGGTGTCCGCGCGGGAGCGGACGGCGGCGGGTTGCCGGTTCGGGCTTGTGTCGTCATCGCGGTCCCTCCGATTCGCTCGCGTGCGGAGCCGCCGGCGCGGTGTCATCGCGGCTGGCGTAATACAGGAAGGCGTGTTCGAAGTCGGCCTGGCCCGAGGCGCGCAACAGGGCATCCGGCGTATCGGCGGCGAGCAGCGCGCCGAACCGCAGCAGCGCCAGCCGGGAGCAACGACGCGCCTCGTCGAGGTGGTGCGTGGAGACGAGAATCGTCACACCGCGCGCGTTCAGCTCCGCGAAGTAGTTCCAGAAGACGACGCGCAGCTCGGGGTCGATGCCGACGGTCGGCTCGTCGAGAACGAGCAGCCGTGGCTCGTGGACGAGCGCACAGCCCAGCGAGACACGCTGACGCATGCCGCCGCTAAGCGTCTGCACGGCCGACGTCGCGCGGTCGGCGAGATCGACCAGGCGCAGCACGTCGTCCACCCGCCCGGTGAGCCGTTTGCCGCGCAGCCCATACAGCCTGCCGAAGAAGGATAGATTCTCGCGGACGCTCAGCTCGCTGTAGAGGGCGCTCGCCTGCGTCATGTAGCCGATCTCGCGCGCGACACGGCGGTCGGGCATGCGCTGGCCGAGCACGCGCACCTCACCAGAGGTCGCCGCCGCCAGCCCCAGCAGCACGCGGATGAGCGTCGTCTTGCCCGAGCCGTTAGGACCAATCAAGCCAAAGGTCTCGCCCTGTTCCACACGCAGGCTAATACCGTCGAGCGCGCGCAGGCTGCCGAATGACTTGACCAGCTCTGTGACTGCGATTGGTGGCGAGCCGTCTGCCCCTGCCATCGTGGGGTTCCATGAGGACATCGCGCACTCCTCTCTATGAGGTTTTGTCGGCGAGCAGGCCGTGGAGCAACGTATCCACGAGTTCGTCCACGAAGGGATATTCGGGCGTCTCGAACACGAGCGATGTAAGAAGTGCCCCACCGAGCATCTGGACGACGACCGCCGGGTCGTGCTCGCGCAGTCTTCCACTGGCAACACCAGACCGTAGATAGTCGCCCACGAGCGCCACCATCTGATCGCGGATCATGCGCTGCGCCGCTCGTATCTCGGGACGTGTCAGCATCTCGCGTAGCGCCACCCGCAGCAGCTTCTCGCGCTCTCGCAGCAGGTGATATGCCGCGTGCGCGAACTGGCGCAGCCCCTCCTCGGGAGGTGTGCCCGCGAGGTCCGCCAGCAGCACCCGCGCCTCCTCGACCGGCGAGTAGCGCGCGACGATCGCTCCGAAGAGCTCGTCTTTGCTGCGGAAATAATGATAGACGAGCCCCTGCGCGACGCCCGCCCGCGCCGCGATGTCTTTGATCGTCGTGTTCTCGATGCCTTGCTCGGCGAACAGGTCCAGCGCGGTGTCGAGCAACTGCTCGCGCCGCCGTGCCGCCTGCGCCGCACGGCGTGTCGGGCGCCTCCCCTGGACGCCGGAAACGCGCGCTCGCGCCGCGTTCTCGCTCTCGGACTCGCTCTCGGTGCGCTCCGATTGACCCATAGTCGAGCGCTTTCGTTGACTGAACGCCCACTCAACTAACTGCAGCAAGTGTACGCAAGATCACCCTGCCCGTCAAGGGGGACCACGGCACGGCTAGCGATGTGCGAGGGCGTCCCGCCCTTCTGAAGTCTTCGCCTGCCGGTAGGGATGCGCCTATGATCGCGAGGTCGCGTGCGCATTTCGTCCTGTTTACGTCGACATCTCCCGGCCGGTGTGCGATAGTCGCAACGGTGGCGAAGATGGAGGGAGGGCAGGCGGCGATGACCGGCGAGAAGGTATCCGCTCGGCGGCGAGGGGCCGCGACACCGGCGCGGACGGCTCTCATCAGCATGTGGGCGCTGGTTCTGGGCGCTGCCGTCGCACTCGCCACGCTGTCTGGCATCCGCCCGGCGTCGGCGGCGGGTGTCGAGAACACCGCAACCATGCTCGCCAACACTACTCCGGCGCTCGTCGCCTCCGCATCCGGCGGGCAGGTGGCCAGTGAGTTTGCCGTCCCTTACGTCGAGGGGCAGCCGGTCACCTTCTCTGAAGACCTCAACCACGTCACCAATGGCTTCACGCCCAACGGCTTCCAATGGCGCTGGGACTTCGGCGATGGCTCCCCCACCAGCGCCGACCAGTCGCCCGCGCATACATACACGGCGGCGGGAACGTACACCGTACGCTCGCAGCTCTTCGACACCGACACTGGGAACTGGACGGATGTCGATAGCGCGCGCATCACGATTGTCGCGAGTCTGCCATCCAATCCACCGGTCGCGAAGATCACCGCCAACGCGAGCTCCGCGGGGGTCGGCGGCGCGGTCACCTTCGACGCGCACGGCTCACACGCGCTCGACGGCTCACCCCTGACGTACGCCTGGAACTTCGGCGATGGCAGCGTCGGGACGGGGAGCCGCGTCACCCACGCCTTCACGCAGACGGGCAGCGGCAGTGTGGCGCTCGTCGTCACCGATGGACGCGGCGCGCGCAGCCTCGCGACAGTGGCGATGCTGATCGTCCCTGAACTGCCGCACGCGCACATCACGACCCAGTTCACGACTGTCCTGCCGGGAGCCCCTCTTACCTTCGACGCCTCGGCCTCAACCGCGCCCTCGGTGCCAGCGGGCGACACGCTCACCACCTACACATGGAGCTTCGGCGACGGTACACCGCCCGTCAGCGGCGCGCAGGCGTCGGTCAGCCACGCCTTCCAGAGCGCCGGAGCGTACACCGTGACGGTGCAGGCGATCGACGAGCAAGGCGCGGCCGGGGTCGCCACGCTGCGCGTCTCCGTTGTGCCGTCGACCTCCAGCGCTCCCACGACGGCGCACGTCAGCCCGCTCCTGCTACCGCTGCTTACCGGAGGCGTGGCACTTGCGCTGGTCATTTTCGTCGCCATCCTCGTGTCGGTGCAGATCCGCAAGCAGCGCCGGCAGCAAGCCCTCGCGCGCCAGCGTGCCGCGGCCGCTGAGGTTGCACGTCTGCGTCAGGCCCGCCCGGTTCACTCGCAGTCCGCGCGCACCCTCCGCGAACGAGAACGGCCGCGCGTCATCGAGGGCAGCATCGCGGAAGATAACCGGGGGCGGCACGGTGGATACAGCCGGCCCATCCAGCCACCCTCCGATCCTCGCCAGGATGGTCGCTGAGCGCAGCGGGAGAAGCGCGTGAGACGGGCGTGATCGCGGGTAGGCGCGCGGGTTGTACGTGCACTCGTGAATGACTGCACGCATTATTTCGCCACGCCTCGCGGCGGTTTTCTGCGTGTTCTTGCCTTTACGCCCCTGTACGGCGTTGGTTCTGAATGGCTGTTGCCTTTCCTGTGGTGCTTGCTGCCGTATGCGTGCAGTGCCGCCTGGTCGCTGAACGGGCCTGAACGCACAGAATTGCGGAACGACTCCCTAGTGGGGAGTGGCCCCCCAGGTCCCCATCACCTGTCGCATGATGGCGAACTCGCCGATATGGTACGCATTGTGATCGGCCACAAGCACCATCTCGCGGAAGATCGTCTGTCCGCTGCCATGCGGGATAGCGGCGTCGAGGTCCGTCTGTGGGTCGGTAACACGTGTGACGAGCGCCTGCAGATCGCGCTGGAACGCCGCGATCGTCTGATACCAGTCCGCTGCCGTCGCCTCTCGGTCGCGTGCGGGCCAGTAGTCGTCCGGCCAGACGCCTTCCTGGTACTGTGGATCAGTCATGAAGTCGAGGATGTCGCGCTGAGTGAGGCGCATGTGCTCCAACAGGTGCCACGGGGTGTACGTCCCGTTTGGGAAGACGGTATTGATGGCGGACATTGGGTACTCTGCCACGGCCTGCTCAAAGGTCATATGCGCATTACTCTGGGTGAGCAGTTGCACCAGCTGCTGACGGATCTGGCTCTGGGTTGTGGATGGCATGGGCTACCTCCCCTCTGGCCTACATCATACCGTGTCAGGTTCGGGTGCAGCTGGACCGGAGTGCCGCCCTACGTGGCTAAGGTGCCGGCACGAGTATTTCCATGACAGTTCTCCACATGCACCACACGCAGCGCTAGCAATGCTCCGTAGACCGGTTCTGCTCAAGGGGTTACGTTTCGCTCTCTTGCACGAGCACGACCTTGCCGGTCACACGCCGGGCGATCAGGTCGTTGAGCGCGTCGGCGGCGGATGCCAGCGGATAGGTGCGCGAGACGCGCGGCCGGATCGTGCCGTCCGCCAGCCACGCAAGGAGCTGGCGAGTGTTCGCGGCGTTGTGGGCAGGTTCGCGCTCGGTGAAGGCGCCCCAGAACACGCCGACGATGGAGCAGCCTTTGAGCAGCGGCAGATTCAGTGGAATGCGCGGAATCTCACCCGCCGTGAAGCCGATCACGAGATAGCGCCCGCCCCATGCCGTGCTGCGCAGCGCCGGTTCGGTGTAGGGTCCGCCGACCGGGTCATAGACGACGTCGACGCCATTGCCGCCGGTCAGCTCGCGCAGTCGCTCGCGCAGGTTCTCGCTGGTGTAGTCGATGCCCTCATCCGCACCGGCATCGCGGCACACGGCCAGCTTCTCGGGCGTCGAGGCGGCGGCGATGACCCGCGCGCCGAGCGCCTTGCCGATCTCGATTGCCGCAAGCCCCACACCGCCCGCCGCGCCGAGCACGAGCAGTGTCTCACCGCGCTGGAGTTTCGCCCGATCGACGAGCGCATGGTACGACGTGCTGTAGACCATCGGAAACGCCGCCGCTGTCTCGAACGAGACACCCTCAGGAATCGGCACGACCGCACGGGCGTCACACGCAACCTGTTCGGCGAAGCCCCCAACTGGCGTGAATCCGAGCACGCGGTCACCCGGGCGCACGTGCTGCACTCCCTCGCCCACCGACCTGACGACGCCCGCCACGTCGGTGCCGGGTGTGAACGGGAACGGCGGCTTCATCTGATACGCGCCCTGGACGATGAGCGTGTCGGGGAAGTTCACGCCGCTCGCCCTGATGGCGATGACGACCTGTCCGGCGGATGGTGTCGGCTCCGGCACGTCCGCATAGTCAAGCTGCTCGGGTGGCCCGAACGCGCGACACACAATCGCTTTCATCGCTTGCCTCCACCATCGCGCTGCACGCCGCAACCGCCCACCGGGAACGGCGCGGAGACATCCCACAGCTGTGTGCGGCGTCTCCGGCTGGCATGGTACAGCCCGCATGGCACGTATGGCAAGCCCGAACGGACGGTGCGACAGCGGTGTGTGGAACGATGCGGGCGGCACCGATCTGACTTCCCAGACTGGCAGCGCCCGAGACGCTACTTCGACGGACAGCCAGAGTAGGGCGCGACGCTTTGCGCCACCTGTTTGAGTTCCCCGTCGCTCATTGCGGACCAGGCATCGACGGTATCGACCGTGAGCTCATTTGGCGCTGGCTGCCATGCGAAGGGATACACGCTGAACGTTGTGTTCTGGCTGGCCGTCAGCCGCAGCGTGCGCGAGCCAGCATGCCAGACCAGCGCGGTGATATGCGGTCCGCTCGCGTCGGCGCCAAGATGGGCGAGCGTGCCAGATGCGCCATTGATGGTGATGGGTGTCGAATCGAGCACATGCACCGGATGAACACCCGCGAAGAGTGCCGTCTCAGGGGCGAGCGTGCTCGACGATTCGTCGAGTGAGAGCAGCGAGTGCGGCGCGGGATTATACGTCTTCAGATTCGGCGCGGTCGTGCGATAGCCCGCGTGGAACAGCGGCGCGAGCACCCCCGTAGCCGCGTTGCCCGAGGCTGGCCGCGCCTGTAGATAGGCAAAGTTCCACGTGAAGCCGCTCGGCAGATGTCCCGGCAGCAACGGCGCGAAGCCTGTCAGTGTTTGCGTGTTGCTGGGCACGAGCACCGAGAGCGTTCCGCCAAGTCCACTGCGATGCGTCGGAGCGGCCGGGCCGCACGGTGGAGTGGCATACTGCCCCTGCCCAACCCGATTCACGGTTTGCACGGTCGGCGGCGTTGTCGCGCTCGCCGAACTGCCGCATCCTGCCACGAGCACGCCGAGGACGAATACAACGCCTGCCAGCCAGATCACAGATGTGCGTCGAGACATCCACTTCCCCCACCTGCATCGTCTCCACCGGACGATAAACGGGTAGACAGGGCGACAGGGCGACAGGGCGACAGGCGCGGCGCTCCCGAGTCGAACGGCTATTTCTTCGCGACGACGACGGTTGACTGCAGGGCTTTGAACCAGGCTTCGTTCATCGCGACCGCGCCCTGGTCGTTCGGGTGCAGCCCGTCCGTGCTCAGATAGCTCGGATTCTGCTTGAACAGCGTGTAGAAATCTGGCCCGGGAGTGAGTCCGTTCTGCTGCGCCACCTGGTCGATGGCCGCATTGAGGCTCTTGATCTCGCCGTCGAGCCACGGCAGGTTGTGGTACGTCGAGAAGGGGATGTGCGCGAGCACCGGCACGTGGCCCGCCTGCTTGATCTTCGTCACCATCGTCTGCATGTTGGTCTTGAAGGTGTCGGGGCTCATCTCATCCAGCGCATCGTTCGATCCCCATCCCAGCAGCCAGTAGTGGACGTCGGGATTGAGCGCAAGCCAGCTGTCGATGTCTTGCACGGCGCCACCCGAGTTCCATCCTCCCAGCCCCGCATCGAGCGTCGCCGGGTACTGGCTTGGCGACGCACTGTGGACGTCCGCCGCGAATGATGGCTGGTGAGCGTCGAACTGGTTGTACGAGAACAGCGTAATCGAATCGCCCGAGAAGATGTAGGAGTCGTTCACGCTGGATGAGACGTCGAACAGGTTGATCTTGCTGACGTTGATGTCGCTCTGGCCGGGCTGCCCCTTTGTCACCGTCATCTTGACCCAGGATTGCCCGCTGAACGGGATCAGGTGCTCACGCACACGTGTCTCGTTGCCGCTGACGGTGGCGACGGTGCGCCACGTGCCATCACTGCCGTTCGAGCTGTTCGACGAGACGGAGATGGTGTAGTCACGGGGCGTCGCGGCTTGAGGCGTGATGTAGTCCGACGTGAAATCCATCTCCCACACCAACAGCAGCCGCGAGGGGCCCTGAGGCACCTTGATCGCGCACCAGCTCGGCAGATCCGACAACCTGGCGTCCCAGTAGGCCCAGTTGCCGTGCTTGCCATCCACCAGCGCATCTGGCCCCCCGGGTCCGCCATTGTTCGCCGAGCAGAACGCCTGCTTGCCCACCGAGAGCAGTGCGCTAGATGTAGAGGCGGATTGTCGAGGTGTCGCGGGAATCGCGGTGGCGGCGGGAGCATGCCCACCCGGCCGGTACTCTGCGATGAGTTTGGCGATGGCGTAGTACTGCGGCTTGGGTTTCAGGGTGCTGACATCGAGCATGTCGAGCCGACCGTAGCCGCCGTAGTTCGCGGCGTCGAACTGGCATGCGAATGCCGCGCCTGCCTGGATCATCGCCTGCAGGGCCTGCGTGCTGAATTGCGTCATGAAGGCGCTATCGTCGGCATATGCTGGCGGTGGATTGCTCGGGTTGAAGTTCCACTCCGTTATCCCAATTGGAAGCTGCTTCCCCAGCGTTTGCGTAATCATCTGGCGTGCCTGCGCGATCTCCTTGCCGATGGACGTTGACTTCGCCATGCAGGAGGACTGCGGCTCCTCCCAGCAAGGATACCAGTGGAAGCTCACGGCGTCCGGCAGCACGCCGCTCGTGTGAACGCCATCCAGATAGGATTGCAGGTAGGGGCTCGGCGACATGGTCACCGGCCCGATGAACTTGGCCTGCGGGTTAATCTTGCGCAGCATCGGGATGGCCGTGTTCCACACCTGCACATAATGGTTGACGGCAACACCGTTGTAGTCTGGCTCGTTGCCGAACTCGTAGAGCAGACAGCGTTTGCCGAGGTATGTGACGAGATGCTCGTTGAAAGACATGTCGTCGATGTTCGTGATGACGCCGAGGCAATGCGCGCCACTGTTCTCGATCGTCTTGATCCGCTGCTCAATGACCGCATCGGAGGACTTGTCTGGGAAGAAGCTACGAATCAGCGTGAACCCGGCAGTGCGAAGCGCCTTCTGCAGGGCAGGCTGTGTCTGCAAGTTGCTTTGTGACCACTCATAACTGTCGTTGGTGCCGAAGTCCAACGACGAGACGTTGCCGGGCCATATTTCCGCTCCGGGAAGCGAGCCAGCCAAGGAATCCGCGCCCGTGACGTGCGAGGCGTGAGGGGTTGTCGCCCCGGCGCGGCTGCTCACCCACCAGAACGCGCTCACGATGATGACAATGAGCAGCGCTCCGGCCATGGCGACATAGCGCACTCTCCGCTGATTTCCTCCTCGCAGTTTTACCGGCAACCGTGGTACGACCATGGTGTCCTCCGATACCAGCCAGCCAGGAGCTCCAGCTGACGCCAGGCGGCGCGTATTCCTGCACGACTTCGCAGGGTAAGCCTATTGCGCGCGCGTTGCGATTCGATATCGGCGGCCGTTGTGATGTGGTACTCGCGTCGCATCGCGGGGAATGCCGGTGTGCTGAAATCTATCAGCATGCCACCGGCGACGGAGAGAACTCATCCGTACGAGGCGCATGTTTTCTGAGGCAACCACCCCTTTCGCAGAGTGCGCCATGACCGCCGCTATACTGCTTGGTGTGCAAATCTGCACGTGTTTTGGCGGTCGCTACATGTTATCCACCCTCGCTGAAACCACGATGGCGACGTATCCGAGTACGCTAATCGACAGGCCATGGTACATGGGCCAGCGACCGCTATGGCGACGATCGAGCGGTAAGAGCGCCCGGTTCCTCCTTCGGTGATGCTCTGGCACGTTCGGAATGATTTGGGGCACGTGGTGAGGTGGCCTCGGCGAGCGGTCTGTGCCCTTGTCGAGGGTACCAGCTCCCAATCAGACGTGTACACATGCGAGTGCTGACACCGGGCAGCAGTGTTGAGCTCGGGTGGGCGTTCCACACGGCAAGACCCAACGCGGCATCGAGAAGCGAGATTCCCCCCTCTGGAAGCGAGTAGGCTGTATGGTGAAACATGATTCCCGAAACACAGGAGGCTCCCGGAGAGCCTTCCGCACCTCTGTGCGTGACGTGCTCGGCGTTCTCTGGTGTGTCGTGCTCGGACTTGTGTTGGTCGGTGCGGGTATCATCGTTCGCCAGCCGGCTCCCGCGCGTGCCGCGGGCCTCAATGCCATCCAGGTGGAGAACACCTACCCCGGCGATCCGACATGGAACAACTTCCAATCGGCGGCAAATGATGCGACGCTCTCGGGGTATGCCTCGGCGACAAGCGTGAATCACGGAGGATCGATCGACTTTTACGTCACGACGACCGCAGCCACCTTCACGATCGACATCTACCGTACCGGCTGGTATAGCGGCGTCGGCGCGCGGAAGATACTCTCGATGGGCTCATTCACAGGTGTGGCGCAGTCAATCCCCACGCCGGACCCAACGACCGGCATGATCGCCGCCACCAACTGGACGAAGACGACGACGCTCAACGTGCCGTCGAACTGGACGACTGGAATGTATCTGGCGAAGCTGAGCGGCTCGAATGGAGACGCCAGCTTCATCCCGTTTGTCGTGCGCGATGACGGTGGCCACGAAGATTTCGTGTTGCAGTTCCCCTTTGCTACGTATGAGGCGTACAACACCTGGGGCGGCACCAGCCTCTACGAGAATCTCACGAATGGCAGCATCTGGAAGTACGGCCAGGCGACAAAGGTATCCTTCGACCGGCCATTCGAACCGGCTAGCTACAATGGCTCCGGCCAGTATTTAGCCTTCGATGTGTCGTTCGTCCGCTGGGCGGAAAAGAACGGCTTCGACATCTCCTATACGTCCGACATCGACACGCACATCAACTACAATCCGCTCACCAACCACAAGGCGTTCATTTCGGTTGGCCACGACGAATACTGGTCCAACCAGATGCGCACGGTGGTGCAGAACGCCATCAATAGCGGAGTCAACGCCGCGTTCTTTGGCGGCAATGACATGTACTGGCAGATTCGTCTTGAGGCTAACTCCGCAAGCGTGGCGAACCGGGTCGAGACGTGCTATAAGCTCGACTACGCGGATACCGGGCCGCCAGGTCCCGACCCGATGTATGGCGTCAATAATAGCCTGGTCACCACGAACTGGCGCGACCCGCTGATCAACCAGCCGGAAAACGCCATCATGGGCGAGATGTACGAGGATCAGGAGGCGTCGAACTCGCCGACCACGTACGTCGTGCAGAACGCGTCTCACTGGGTCTACGCCAATACCGGATTCGTGAACGGCTCGACGGTGCCGGGTATCGTCGGGTACGAGTACGACAACGTCGTCAACAACGGCAAGACACCCGCCAACCTGACGGTTCTCTCAAACTCGCCGGTCACCGGCAATACGGTCGGCAGCTCGCACTCCAACACCACGATCTACACGGCTGCCAGCGGCGCGCGGGTCTTCGATGCGGGCACGATCCAGTGGTCGTGGGGCCTCGACAACTTTGGCAACCGCACGACGGCGAATGCGGGCATTCAGCAGATGACCGCCAACCTGATGTACAACTTCAACGGCGGCAGCCCGCCGCCGCCACCACCGTCCTTGCCCGCGGGCACCTATCTGCAAGATGGCTTCGAGAGCGGCAACCTGACCCAGTGGTCTGGTCCGTGGGGAACTGGCACCGCCACGACCGAGACGACCAACGTGAATAGCGGCCAGTACGCCGCCTCGATGACGGCGGGCACCGGCCAGTACACCGATCTGTACGCGCCGCTGCAGGGCGGTGGCCAGGCGCTGACCTATACCCGCTTCTACGTTTACATTCCGGCGGGTGGGCCGTCGCAGACGCTCGCAACCGGAACTGACTCTAGCAACAACAAGCTCTGGTCGGTCACCTACGACGCGGGACACCAGACCCTCGACATGTACGTGTGGAACGGGGCTGGAGCACGCACCGATCGGTATCCCGCCGCGAACCTCATCAAGCCAGGCGCCTGGAACGCCGTGGAGTTCGAGGACAATGAGGCGACGAGCGGGCATGCCGAGCTGTGGATCAACGGCGCATCGGCCGCGACGGTTGACGGCGACCTCTCGGCAACCAACCACTACAGCCTGATGTACCTGTGGGAAGATGGCGTGGGCACCGTCTACTATGACGACGTGAAGGTGAGCAACGCCTATAACGGACTCGTGCCCGTCAGCCTGAGTCCGGCGAGCCTGAGCTTCGGTACGGTGCAGGTCGGCACGAGCAGCACGGCCCAGACTGAGACGTTGACCAACACCGGCTCGACCGCCCTGAATGTGAGCAGCGTCGGCTTGACAGGCACCAACGCGGGCGACTTCGCTACCAGCGCCGACACCTGCAGCGGCCAGAGCCTTGCCGCTGGCGCCAATTGCACTGTCAGTGTGACCTTTAGCCCGACTGCCGGAGGCGCTCGCACAGCGAGTCTGACCTACACCGACAACGCGGGCAACAGTCCGCAGAGCATCGGCCTGAGTGGGACTGGCGGCGCGGCGAGCGTGAGCCTCTCGGCGACGACCCTCAACTTCGGCACGCAGAACGTCGGTACGACCAGCAGCGCCAAGACCGTGACGCTGACCAACACCGGCACGTGGGGGCTGAATGTCAATGGCATCAGCATCGGCGGGGCGGCAGCGGGCGACTACGCACAGACCAACACCTGCGGCAGCAGCGTCGCAGCCGGAGCCAACTGCACCATCAGCGTCACCTTCACGCCGACGACGACTGGCTCGCGTGGCGCGACGCTCTCCATCGCGGATAGTGTGAGTGGCAGCCCGCAGCAGGTGCAACTTGGCGGGGCCAGCCTGGCGGCAGGCACGTATCTGCAAGATGACTTTGAGAGCGGCAACACGGCGCTGTGGACCACCGGCGGCAACGGCCAGGCGGCCGTCGAGCAGACGAAAGTCAACAGCGGCCAGAATGCCCTCGCGCTGACTGACGCCTCCGGGCAGAATGTCTCGCTCACCGATGGGCTGGCCGGTGGCGGGCAGGCGCTGACCTACACCCGCTTCTACTTCCAGGTGCCCTCGGGTGCTCCGACGACCGTCATTGCGCAGGGCCTGAACGCCAACGGGCAGCAGGTGTGGGTGATGGTCTACGACGCCGGGCACCAAGGCATCGACATCTACGCCTGGAATGGCGCTGGTACACGTTTCGACCTCTACACCAATAGTGGGGTCATCAATACTGGCACCTGGTACGCCCTGGAGTTTGAGGACAATGAGGCAAGCAGCGGGCACGCTGAGCTGTGGATCAATGGGACGTCGGCGGTGAGCATCGACGGCGATCTCTCCACGAGTACGCCGAACGCCAGCCTCGTCCTCTGGAATCAGGCGGCAGGCACCGTCTACTTCGATGACGTCAAGGTTGGGAGCCACTTCAACGGCCTGGTGCCGGTTGGCCTCAGCCCAGCGAGCCTGAATTTCGGTACGGTGGCCGTCGGCACGAGCAGCAGCGCGCAAACCGAGACGTTGACCAACACCGGATCGAGCGCACTCAACGTCAGCAGTGTCAGCGTGACGGGGACCAACGCCGGGGACTTCGCCACCAGCGCCGACACCTGCAGCGGCCAGAGCCTGGCGGCTGGCGCCAGTTGCACCGTCGCGGTAACCTTCACGCCGACCGCGAGTGGAGCGCGCACAGCCAGCTTGACGTATACCGACAACGCGGGCAACAGTCCGCAGAGCATCGGCCTGAGTGGGACCGGTGGGGCGCCCAGTGTGAGCTTCTCAGCGACCAGCCTCAACTTCGGCACGCAAAACGTCGGTACGACCAGCGCCGCCAAGACCGTGACGCTGACCAACACCGGCAGTATGGCGCTCTCCATCAACTCGATCAGTCTGGGTGGTGCTGCGGCGGGAGACTACGCGCAGACCAACACCTGCGGCAGCAGCGTCGCGGTGGGCGCGAACTGCACCATCAGCGTGACCTTCACACCGACGGCCACCGGCTCACGTGGCGCCACGTTGTCGATTGCCGATAACGTCAGCGGGAGTCCGCAGACGGTGCAGCTCGGCGGCGCGAGTCTCCCGGCGGGGACCTATCTCGCCGATGACTTCGAGAGCGGCAACACGGCGCTGTGGAGCACTGGCGGCAACGGCTCCGCCACCGTCGAGCAGACGACAGTCCACGGTGGCCAAAACGCGGTCGCCTTGACCGACGCCTCCGGCCAGAATGTCTCCCTGACCGCAGGGTTGGCTGGCGGCGGGCAGGCGCTAACCTACACGCAGTTCTACTTCCAGGCGCCATCTGGCTCACAGACGACCGTCATCGCGCAAGGCCTGAATGCCAACGGGCAGCAAGTCTGGGTCATGGTCTACGACGCCGGACGCCAAGGCATCGACATCTACGCCTGGAACGCGGCGGGCACCCGCTATGACCTCTACACGAATGGTGGGGTGATCACGACTGGTGCCTGGTACAACCTGGAGTTCGAGATCAACGAGGCGACGAGCGGGCATGCCGAGCTGTGGATCAACGGCACCTCCTCGGCGAGCGTTGACGGCGATCTCTCCACGAGTACGCCGTACGCCAGCCTCGTCCTCTGGAACCAGGTGACGGGAACCTTCTACTTTGACGACGTGAAAGTGGCGAACGCGTTCATGTAGCGCCTCGCGCCGGGTTCGCCCGGCTGGGCATGTCTCCGAACCGCCGTGTGCGGATCACGCCGAAGTGTACGCTTCTGAGTGGTCCGCACACGGCCTTGTTGTGCACCCACTCATACGTCTTTTCAGCGCCAGACCATCACAGGCGCATACGGGAGCCGATCGCGCCCGGTGTGAGCAGTACCGAATCGCTCTGGCCGACGTCTCACGACGATCTTGGCTGACCAGGCTGATCAAGGATGATCGGTGGTTTTCCTCCTCGGCACGTAGTGCACACGGGTGTCACGTTGCACGACTTCGACACGCTCTGAGAACGTGTCGAAGTCGTCATCGCGGGTCCAGGACCATTCCCACCGTCGTCTAGTGGGTCGTTGTGCTGACCTTCAGGTACAACGCGCGTCCGCACACACGCTGGGCCTCGCTAGTCTTCAGGCCTGCTCTGCTGAGCGTCCGACTGCTGAGGCAGATCAACAGTGATGTAGGTGACCTCATCCCAGGCATTGTGGATGCCGATAGACAGCAGCAGGACCAGCGCGCCGCCGACGCCGAACAGCGCCAGCGGCGCGGCGCCCAGCAGCAGGAGCGCTGCCACTACGAGCGCCACATACGCTACGAGGGGAAGGATGCCACGCCACAACCAGTCCTCTACTACTGGTGTGTAGCTGTCCATCCTCCGGATGCGGCGCACGATGATGCCGACGTAGACGATACCCCCGAGGCCGCAGAGGCCCAGGACGATGTCGATAGGTGCGAGCGCTGGCCAGGGAGCGCTGAGGGCGGCAGAGACGAGGAGCGCGGCGCCCAAATGCACAATCGTAGGCGTGGTATATGCCGCGACAGCCTGACTCGGCCCCGGCGCCTGCCTACGCGCTACGAGGGTGATCACCACAAACGTCAGGCCGGTCAGCGTCCCGGCTGAGGAGCCGACGACGATGTAGAAGTTTTGCCAGGCAATGAGCGCTGACACGGCAACCTCCTACGTCTGCCACTCTCCTTCGCCACGACCCGCAAGATGACTCAGGCATTCTACGCCACACTCCGCGCGGCGCGTGTGGGCCGCACGAAGTGTTCGCCAGCGGTGCCAAGCAGGGGAAGTCCAGTGCCGGGGACGCATCAGCGGACGAGCTGGGCGACGACCGCTCGCGCGGGCGCATCGTCACGTATGCAGTGGAGGGCGGCCACTAGGGCGGCGCTGCTGCTCAGGTGTCGCGGGATGGCGAGTCCCACAGGCTGCTGAGCGGCCGTGTGGGGCCACCGGGCGTCCGGCCCTCGGTCTTCACATAGGGGCCGATCTGCTGCGGCATGTGCTGGATGCCGCCATCCAGCTCGAGCACGTCGTCGTTCGTGCGAGCCGGCTTGAGTGCCGCGGGCGCGGGCGTATCGAGACTCCGGAGCCGGAAGAGGACGCCGATGAGCAGCCCAATGAACATCGCATTCCGGTAGAAGTAGAACTGGTAATCTGCGTATGCCACCAGCACTTCCATCACGATGGCGGTGACGGCGAAGATGGCGACGACCTGGAGATACCGGTCGCGCAGGTCACGCGCCACATGCACGCCGCGAATCACGATCGAGCCGAACAGGTACCAGAGCGCGAAGTAGCCGATGGGACCCAGACGCATCCAGATCCAGAGCACGTTATCGTGCGGGATAAAGAGATACACCGGATCGAGCGATGAGATGTCGGGCAGGGCGTATGGCTGCAAGAATGGCTTGCCGAAACCATATCCGAGCACGCGGCTCTGGCGTTCCGTGTATTTCAGGTCGGCATCCTCGATCTGACGGTACTGGTTGGAGAGGACATCGCGCTGATCAGTCGCGCTGGGGTGAATGGCGTTTATGAGCCCGCGGGCAGGCTCTCCGACTGCGCCGTTAACGTGGCTGAACACCGCCACGTAGCCGCCGACGACGATACAACACACGAGAAGCCCGATGATGAGCTTCCCACGTGCGCCTCTAGTAACCATGATAATCAGGAACCAGGCGATTCCCAGGCCGATGACCAGCACGCCGTAGTCTGCTCGACGGTTGTTGGCGATGAGCCCGATGATCGATGGCGGCAGCGTCGCCAGCGCCACGTAGAGCTGCCGGCGCTCTTTTGTATGCAGCGCGAACAGAATGATGAGTAGGATCACCAAAACCCAGAAAAAGGATTGCTCGTGCGCCATAATCTCGTTCTGGCCGCTCAAATGCCCACCGTACGGGCCAAAGACGAGATACACCGCCTGCAGGCCCTTAATGCCCGAGCCGACGATGAGAATCCAGAACAGAGTGCGCACTTGCTGCTTCGTCGTAATCACGTTGTATGAGAGCAGATAACACTCGAACAGGTAGACGAACGGCCGGATTTCGAGCACGATGACTTTGAACTGTCCGCCCGAGGCCAAGCCGTGCAAGACGCCCATGCCGACACACGCGAGGAACCCGAGGAAAGGCCACAGCAGCGGTCCTCCACGCAGCGCACGGCGACGAAACGCGACACGCTGGCAGATGAGCACCAGCATGATCAGCAACAGAAAGAAGCCAATCGGACGCTCTGGCAGCCCATCGAACTTCGGCGGCCAATAGAAGACATAGAGCTGGTCGGTTCCGTCTGGTTGCGCGAGGGGCTGCGACTCGATGAGGATGGCGCAGGTCGCGATAATGTAGAAGCCGACGATGGGCCAGCGCACGACAAGCCCCAGCAGCACTACGATGAGCAGTCCGGCGAGGACAGCGGAATATCCGACCTTGGTGCCCGCATACGACAGCGCCGGAGCCGCTACGAGGAGGATGCCAGCGATCACGCCGAAGGCAACCCAGCTTCGGCGTCCGCTCGGATCTGGCGGCTGCGTTCTGGGTTCCCTCCATGGGCTGTAGGTTGGTGCCGGAACTGTCTGCATGACTCTCCTGATTGCTCCTTGACTCTCCTGTGCTCGCCGCCAGCTCGCCATACGTCGACGATCACCTGCGCTTTCGGAATTTGAGGGGTTGCGCAAGTGACACTGACGCTCCGGCCCCAGTAGAGGTCAGATGCGGCACCTGCCCCACGACAGGGAGCCCTGTGATGTGCCGCAGGTCGCGCGTGGTATAGGCCCCGTGCCTCTCCGAGAGAAGCAGCACCATATAGATGACGGACGCCAGCAGACCAAGCACGAGGCCGAGACCCGCGCTCAGTACGAGCTCTTTCGTGCGCGAGAGCGGGCGTGACGGAACCACTGGGTTGTCGAGCACCTGATAGAGGCTACCCTCTCCGTTGCCAAGGGTATGGAGCTGGGTGCTCACATTGGTGATGCTTTCCTGCACGCTTGCCAGCGTCCCATTCGCCCCCTCCGCTTTGGAACGTAGCACCGCATACTGCGGATCGTGCGCTGGATCTATACCCGGATGACTCGCGAGATACGCCTGCTCCGCATCTACGGCGGCCTGGGCGTTCTTCTGCGCCACGGCAAGCTGATCCTGATAGCCCTGCAGGAGCCGCTGCCCTTCAAGGGAGGCGAGCGACGCGCTCTGCTTGCCGTAGTTGTCGATGACCGCCTTCACGACCTCGCGCGCGACAACCGGGTTCACATTGACATAGGTCAGCACGATGAGGTTGCCGCTCTTGCTCGTCACCACCACTTTGGTTGCGATCTCTTTCGCCAGCGCGTCGTCGAGCGCTTGTGGTGTGACGGCGCTCGCACCGGAGAGTGTCGCGGGCAGATCAGTCGCGTGGGCGACGGTGAGATCGAACGCGCGGGTCTGCAGGAGCTCGAAGATCACAGAAGCCTGCGTTTCGGCAGGCGTCGCGGTCAGGCTGCTCTCTGGACCGGTCGCGCCAATCACGGCATACGACTTGAGTGCCCAAAGGCTACCCGATGCTTCATACAGACGCGGGACTCGCAGCTCGACGGCGAGACTGGCGACGATGGGCAAGATGATGAGCGCCAACAATCTGAGCCGGTGCGAGAACACCGTCTCGAGAATCCGTCGCATGCCTTCGTCTCCTCGCGCTTGCCCCGTTCCGCCAATTCCTCAATAACGTACGACGCGAGCGTGTCCATGGCGGTGAAAGGCACGTTTCGGCGGCGTGGAATGTGACGGCGGGCGGTGTACGTCACGATACCACCAGTGCGCGAGGGCGGTGTGTCCCGGCGCGCAGGAAGCGTACGGACCTGCACCCTGCCCGAACGGCTTTACCGATTCTCAACCGCATCCATCATCCGCCAAACACTCCAGAGTGGCACGCTAACTACAGCTTGACCACTCGTCGAATGGCAGTGTGGAGTGTAGAGCACGGAGATTGATCGACGTGAGAACAGAACCTGTCGTTGTCGTTGGCGCCGGCCCGTATGGCCTGGCCATTGCCGCACACCTGCACAGCCAGGGCATTCCGGTTCGCGTTTTCGGCAAGCCGATGGCGTTCTGGGACAACATGCCCCCTGGCATGCACCTCAAGTCCGTGTGGAGCGCGTCCTCGATCGCCGATCCTGAGCAGCGCTACACACTCTCGCGCTACACCGAGTCGCTGGGCGCGACGCAGACCGAGCCGGTGCCCCTGCCCTACTTCGCGGACTATGGCCGCTGGTTCCAGCGCCAGGCTGTGCCGGATGTCGAGCATTCGCTCGTCACTGGCCTGGAGCGAGACGGCGCCGGGTTCCGTGTGGAACTGGACGATGGACGCGACGTGTTGGCGCAGCGTGTCATCGTCGCCACCGGCATCGAGTCGTTCGCCCACATGCCCGCCTTCGCAGAGGGGCTCCCCAAGGAGCTCGTCTCGCACTCACAGGCACACAAAGACTTCACGCCCTTTAAGGGGAAGACCGTCGCCGTGCTGGGCCGGGGGCAGAGCGCGGTGCAGACCGCCGCATTCTTGCACGAAGCGGGTGCGGACGCCGAGGTGATCGCGCGCGGCCCCATCATCTGGATCAATCGCAAGCTGTATAGGCTGCCACAGCCCGCCCGCGGCTTGGTCTATCCCTGGAGCGATGTCGGCCCGGTCGGGCTGAACTGGGTGTGTCACTTCCCGCAATTCTTCCGCATGCTGCCTGAGGAGACGCGCGCCCGCATCGACCAGCGCGCGGTGCGTCCCGCGGGCGCTCCCTGGCTGAAGCATCGAGTGGTGGGCCTGGTGCGCGAGACGAGCGGCGTCGAGATCCGTGCCGCTGTCCCCGTGGGCGACCGGCTGCAGATTGAGCTGAGCGACGGCACCTCGCGGCTGGTCGATCACCTCATTGCGGGCACCGGCTATCGGCCGCACATCGATCGATTCGGATTCATCGCGCCGGAGCTGCGCGCGGCGGTGCAGACCGTCGACGGCTTCCCGGTGCTCAACGGCGGCTTCGAGTCCTCGGTCGCCAACCTCTACTTCGTCGGGGCGATCGCGAGCTATAACTTCGGCCCACTGTGCCGCTTCGTCGCAGGCACACGTGTCACGGCAAGCCAGATCACCCATCACATCGTCATGTCGAGTGGCGAGCGCCTGGCAGTAGCGCCGGAACCCGTCGCCGTCGCGCCGGCCGTCCGCTCGTAACGCTCAGGCATTCACACGTCGCGCCCTTCCCTCGGCCTCGCTGAGGGAGGGTGTCGTGCCAGTGGACGGGCACTCGTCTCGTTCTCCTCGCACGTAGCGTGAGCAGCATCCCAGGTGAAGCATCCCAGCGGAGGTACCAGATATGAGTGGGCTACGACGTATCGTCGGGAACACAGTCATCTCGATGGTGGGGCAGATGATCACGTGGACCTCGACGTTGTTGCTCACGGCGGCATATGGCCGCTACCTTGGTGCCGAGAAGTTCGGCGAGCTCTACTTTGCTATCACATTTTCCGCGCTGGTGGGCTTCCCACTCGAATTCAGCTTCAATCAGCAGATCGTACGCGATGTCGCGCAGGCGCCCGAGAAGGCACGCCGCTATCTGACCGCCTCGATTGTGCTCAAGAGCGGGCTGTGGATCGTGCTCTACGCGGTCATCCTCGGCATCGCCCAGCTGCTCGGCTACTCATCCGAGCAACGAGTGCTGATCGCGATTTGTGGGATTCTGCTGCTAAGCGGTGCCATCTCGAATGCGATGGCGGCGGTCCACAATGCGAGTAGCCGGGCAGGGTTGGCCTCGATCGGTCTCGTCATCGAGAAGGGACTTGGCGCCGTGGTGGCGATTGTGCTGCTGCGGCTGGGGTTTCGCGTCGAGGTGATGGCGATCGTCTTGCTGGTCGGCTCCGTCGCCGGCATGCTCTGGCAGGCCGCGTGGCTCTTCCGCTTCCTCGGTCTTCACCTGGAGTTTGATGCCGACACGCTCTGGTCGCTGGTGCGCGGCGCGATGCCGTTCCTGGCGTATGGCATCCTCGGCGTGATCTATTACCGCATCGACACGGTGCTGCTCTCCCTGCTCTCGACGACCACCGCGGTCGGACTCTATGGCGCAGGGTATCGTCTCTTCGACACCCTGGTCTTCATCCCGAACGTCATCATGGCCGCCATCATGGCGCCGGTCATCTCGCGGCTCTCAGTCAATGCCACCTCGCAGATCCGGGTTGCCGTCGAGAAGTCAGCGACTGTCATGATTCTGTGTGTGCTACCTATCGCGACCGGCATGACGGTAGCTGCGCCAAACATCATTGGCTTTCTGTATCACCGTTCGGACTTCTCCCAATCCGTGCCGGTGTTGCAGGCACTCGCACCCGGTCTGGTCGCATTGTACCTGAACTCGGTGCTTGCCACCGTGCTCGTGAGCACCGGCAATGAGCGCAAGATGCCGTTTATGGCGGGCGCGGCACTCGTCTTCAATCTCGCGGCCAACCTGCTGCTCATTCCGCGCTACCAGCAGGTGGGCGCTGCCATCGCGACTTCCCTGACGGAGGTGCTGCTGTTAGGCATAGGACTGCTGCTCGTGCGCCGCGACCTTATACCGGTGCGCGTCTGGCCAGTTGCGGCCAAGGGGCTCGCGGCATGCCTCGCGATGGCGTTGGTGATTCGTCTCATCTCAATCCAGAGCATTCTCGTCATCGCGCCTGTCGCGGCGGTCGTGTATCTGGTCACGGCGACCCTGCTGCGCACACTGCCGCGCGAGGATGTTGAGGCGCTGGCGCAGGCGGTCGTGCGCCGGTCGCGTCGCGGCGGCACGCAGGCTGTCGCCACGGCAGAGGTGGCCGAGGTCGCCGCCGCGGAAGAAGGCGTGGAGCTTCCGGGTCCAGCCGAGGTACTGGTTCGCGAACAGACCCTCACACATCCCGAACCCGCTGGCGAGTGGAGCGTGCGGTCCGCACGGGCGAGGCTGGGACATCTGGTGCGGGTGCTTCCGCTGCGGCCGCTTGTCACGCGCGTCGCCCTGGCCGCACTTCCGGACGCGACCCCGCCAGCAGCTGAATCGGAGATGAGGTCTAGCGCCGCGTCCGAGACGGACATGGTGCCGTCACAAGGCACAGGGCGCGGCTAGCGCGGATATCCGGTACGCGCCGCGAGGAGAAGGAGTGTCCGCGCGGTTTCAGTCTCCTTCTCTCCTTCGACGGGACGCGCACGGGCATTATGCCACGCTCACTCGCTGGCGGTACTCCTTGATCGCGCTGGCGTGTTCTTGTTCGTGCTCGGTTAGCCACCATAGGCGCGCCGACGAGTCCCACCCGTTCGGGCCGAGCGGGATGGCGTCATCGGGGGCGCGCTCTAGCTGGGCGAGCAACTGGTCGAAGTTCTCGTTGAACTCCTGCATGACATCCACCAGCGGCAGCCGTCGCCGTTCGGCTACGCGTTGCGTATTCCACTCGTCGACGCTCTCGTCGATGAACGGACCGATCTCCTCGCCCCGGCTGCTGCGCTCAAGCCAGATCAGCACCTCGCCGTCCCAGGCGCCGAGGTGTGCGAGCACGTCTTTGATCGACCATGTGCCGATCGTGGCCTCGCGGGTGAGTTGCTCTTCGGTCAGGCCGCTGATGGCGTCGTTCAGTGTGCGTCGCGCGTCGCGCATGAGCTCCAAAAAGGCTGCCTTCGTCATTTGCTGTTCCTCCGTGAAGCGCTGTCCGGCGCGGTGCCCTCGGAATGATCGACGCGCGCTCTCGCGCGAACGGCGCGCTAGTCGCTTGTTCTCCCGAGCGATGCCAGACCGTGTGTGCCCATGCCATTATGCCTGAGGTAGCTTCACAAGACAACCGCCGCGGGCCGACAAGGACGCCTCACTCCGTATGACGTCGTACGCGCCTGCGCGCTTACAGCCGCCGTCACGGGGGAAATATCGTACACTGAAGGTATGCGCCGCGTGCCCATATTCGCGATCCCCCCTGGGTCGGCGGAGAAAAGGGTTCCCCATGAGCGACCTGCCTTTCGGTTCATACCTTCGCTTTCTCGAACTGGCCTCACGCCCCGATGATGCGATCCCGCTCGCCGAGTCGGCGTTGCTTATCGGCGATATCACACAGCCCGCGCTCGATCACCGGCGCTACCAGCGTATGCTCGACGGTCTGGCGATTGAAGTGCGCTCGGAGTTGGGGTATTCCGGGCACGCGCCGCTGCATCCGCGTAGCCTGGCCGAACGCTCCACGGCCGAGCGGGTGCTGAACGCGATGCGCGACGTGCTCGCCGGGCGTGAGGGCTTCCACGGTAACCAGCAAGACTATTACGAGCCAGAGAACAGCTACCTCAACGTCGTGCTCGAAACCCGCACGGGCCTGCCGATCACGCTCTCGATCGTCTACATAGAAGTCGCGCGCAGACTGGGTGTGCCGCTCGCCGGCGTCGGGCTGCCCGCACATTTCATGGCGAAGTGGCCGCTCGACGAGGACGAAGGCGGCGACATCTACATCGACGCCTTCTCCGGCGGACGCCTGCTCGACGAGACGATGGCGCGCCGCTTCGTGCTGCGCCTGCTGTCATCCGGCGATGAGCCGGTCCGCTTCGATCCCCGGTGGACGGCTCCGCTAAGCACGCGCGCGATTCTCACCCGACTGCTCGTCAACCTCAAGGCGGTGTATCTGCACCGTGGCGAGTCCGCGCTGGCGCTCGAAATCGTGGAGCGCCTGGTCGCGCTGCGGCCAGACATGCCCGAAGAGTTGCGTGATCGCGGCTTGCTGCGTCTCGCGATGGGTGAGCCGCTACTCGCCGCCGCCGACATCGCCGCGTACGCCGAGCGCTCCCCATCCGCGCCTGAGCTTGGCAGGTTGCGCCGCAGGCTCGACGGCCTCCGTGAGGTCCGCGTCAAGCTGAACTAGGCAGGAGCCCCATTCCCCCGGCCCCTCCCCTTGCGAGAGGACGGCGGAGCAGACGGACGATGCCTTCGGGCAAACACGCATGTCCCGCGCTCTCCCCTCGCCCCGCAGGGAGAGGGGACGGGGGTGAGGCCCCTTCCATCCTTACATCACCACACCCGTCCCCCTCTGCCACCAACGCTCATTCAGCGACCCCTTCCCTCAAGGGAAGGGGGTAAGGGGTGAGGTTCCGCCTTACACCACCGCATGCTCGCGTGCACCTGCGATGACGGCGTTCACTGGACCGGAGCCCATCACGCAGATGACGTCGCCGGGCTGGCGGATCTCGCGGAGCAGGCCGGCGGTCTCATCATAGGTGCCGCCGTAGCGGGCCGCGCCTGGCCGTCCCGCGAATGCCGGGCGCGCGGCGATTCTGGCGACGAGGTCGTTGCCGTGGACGAGGCCTGTGTCGCGCTCACGCGAGGGCTGTGTCTCGACGACGACGGCCACATCCGCCGCGTCGAACGCCTCGGAGAACGGCACGAGGAAGCGGTGCAGGCGCGTATACAGCGTCGGCTGGAAGACCCCGACGAGCCTGCGGTCGGGGAAGCGTTCGCGCGCTGTGGCGAGTGTCAGCGCGATCGCGTGCGGGTGGTGCGCGTAGTCGTCCACGAAGGTGACGTCGCCATCCTCGACGATCTGAAAGCGCCTACGCAGCCCCCGGAAGGCGCACAGCGCCGGAACGAGCGCGTCGGGCGCGACGCCAAGCGCATCGGCACCCGCGGCCGCGGCGACGGCGTTGGCGATGTAATGAATGCCTGGCGTCTGCAGCGTCACCTGACCCAACGGCTCACCGCGCAGCACCAGCGTAAAGCTCGTCTCACCGCCGGTGCGCACGTCGACCGCGCGCACGTCAACATCGGCGCGCTCGATACCGAACGTGCGGATTCTGTCGGTTGTGTCGCCGAGCTGGGCAAGCACGTCCAGGCAACCGGGGTTATCCGCGTTCACCACGATGGTCGGCGGAATGACTTTCTGAGGCTGTTCGCCGCGGTCCATGCCGCGCAGGAACTGCACGAAGGCATCGCGGATCGCCTCATACGACGGGAAGAACTCGGGGTGGTCGTACTCGACGGCGGTGAGCAGCACCATGCGCGGATGATAGCGCAGGAAGTTGTAGTTCCACTCGTCGGCCTCGTTGATGAAATACTGGCCCGAGCCGATATGCAGGTTCGAGCCCCAATCCAGCACCGTCGCCCCGACCTCCACCGTCGGGTCGAGTCCACCAGCGATCGCGAGCGCGCCCAGCAGCGACGACGTGGACCCCTTGCCATGCACGCCCGCGACCGAGACGCCGACACTCTCGCGCATCAGGTAGCCCAGAAACGCCTGCCACTCGGCGACGGGAATGCCGCGCTCGCGGGCGGCGGCAAGCTCGGCGTTGTTCGGGTCGAGATAGAGCATCGCGGGGACGACGAGCACCAGATCGAGCGCCGTGATGTGCGACGGATCGTGCCCCGTGCTCACGGGGATGCCCTCGCGCGTAAGCTGCGCCCCGGTGCCCGTCGCCGCCATGTCGCAGCCCGAGAGCACCGCGCCCTGCGCCTGTGCCAGTCGCAGCACGGCGGAGATGCCGCTGCCACTCGCCCCCAGCGCGTGAATCCGCATGCCACGCACGCCCTGGGGAAAGCGCGTCGCGAGCTGTTTCTCGTCCAGATTGGATGCCATGTTCGCCCGTCCTCGTCGTGTGCCTTGTGCGTCGCCGAAGTCGTGTCCGCGCAGCCGCACCATTGTATCATTGTGCCCGCTGAAAACCTGTCACCTGTCCTAGTGTTTCCAACGAACCGGGGCGCGTGCAGTCGTCACAATCCTGTGATGCCGGGACTCCGCCCTGGCGAGAAGGACGCTGGCAGCCCGTATGGAACGCCGCTAGCCAGATGCATGCCGGAAGGGCGTATAATAGCGGGTACGGCGGCGTCTTCCGCGAGCACGAAGCGAGGCAACCGGATGAGCACGGACATCGAGATGCGCGTCCCGGCTGGAGATGTCGGAGCGACGGTCGGACTGGGACCGCTCAGCGGGTTCACCGGCGCCGATCAGCCACGCGAGGACATACTGCAGCGCTGCATCCGCTGCGGCCTCTGCCTGCCGACGTGCCCCACATACGTCGAGACCTGGAACGAATCGTCGTCGCCGCGCGGGCGCATCCACCTGATTGCCTCCGTCGCGGATGGGTCGCTGCCGGTAGACGAGCCGAGCTTCACCGAGCAGATGTATCAGTGTCTGGATTGCCGGGCGTGTGAGGCCGTCTGCCCCTCAGGCGTCGAGTACGGCCAACTCGTCGAGACGGCGCGCACGCAGATCGAGCGCGCGATGCCGCGTCCGTTGTGGCAGCGAACCGGCCGGGCGGCAATCTTCGACGGCATCTTCGGCAGCATGGACCGCTTCCGTTTCGTCAGCTCGCTGGCCCGGCTGTATGAGCGCTCTGGCGCGCGACGGCTCGCCCAGCGGAGCGGCCTGCTGCGGGCGCTGCGGCTCGACGCGCTCGAAGCGCTGTTGCCCGAGATGTCCGCGCCGTTCCTCACACCCGCGGGTCAGGTCTACCCCCCGCTGCCGGGCAGCACGCCGCGCGGGCGGCTCGCGCTCTTCGCTGGGTGCGTGATGAGCACGGTCTTCGCCGCGACCGACCGGGCGACAATCCGCGTGCTGACGCGCAACGGCTACGAGGTGGTGCTACCGGGTAGCCAGCAGTGCTGCGGCGCCTTGACAATCCATGCGGGCGAGCGCGACCGTGCCCGCGAGCTGGCCATCCGCAACATTCTGGCCTTTGAGGAGAGCGGCGCGGAGTTCATCGTCGTCAACGCGGCCGGGTGTGGCGCCGAGCTGAAGGAGTACGGCGAGCTGATGGCGGACGAGCCCGCATGGTGCGAGCGCGCGGCGGCGTTCTCCGCGAAAGTGCGCGATGTGACGGAAGTGCTGGGCGTGCTTCAGCGGGAGGGGACGCTCGACACGCGCTTCGAGCCGCTGCCATTGCGGGTGACGTACCAGGAGCCCTGCCATCTCGCGCATGCCCAGCGAATCAGCATGCAGCCGCGTGCCCTGCTGCGAGTGATTCCCGAGCTGGAGCTGGTGGAGATGGAGGAGGCGTCGCTCTGCTGTGGCAGCGCGGGCATCTACAATGTCACCCGGCCCGAGATGGCGGGCAAACTCGGTGACCGCAAGGTCCGCAACATCCAGGCGACGGAGGCCGATGCCGTCGTGACGGCCAATCCCGGCTGCTATCTGCAGCTTCGCTCCTCACTGCGCAAGGCAGGCACCGAGCTGCCCGTGGTGCATCTCGTGGACGTGCTGGATGCGGCCTACTCGGGAAAACCCCTCTCGCTGACAACCTTTTCCTAGGGAAGTAGTTCCGGGGGCCTCACCCCCAGCCCCTCTCCCTGCAGGGAGAGGGGAGATCGTGTGGCGAACATGCGAGCCCAAAAGCCACGAACGCAACACCCCCTTCCCCTCGCAAGGGGAAGGGGGCCGAGGGGGATGAGGCCCTTATCTCCCGGCGGGCAGTCGCGCACGGTTGGTCGTGCCTAGCACCGGCCCATCGACCTGCACGACGCGCACCTCGCCGACGATGGCCGCGACGGTGATATCCAATTCGGACTCAGCCGGTGCGCCCGAAGGCTCCGGTGCGCTCTCTTCGTGGCCGAAATTGAGGATGCCCGCCGACTTCTCGCCGAACGCGGAGACTTCGCCGACCAGCGAGATCGAATGGACGCGCACGCGCACCGACCGGGGCACGTAGACCGTCACCGAGCCGACGACCGCGACGATGCGCATCTCGCCGGTTCTGGGCAGCGCGGCCAGGCTGAGGTCGAGCTTCATCTCGCCGACGAGCGCAACGCCGAGGAACCGCTCGGTCAGCTTCCAGGGACGCCGCAGCCGGTTGACCTCGCCGACACAGGCGAGCATCATCTTCCACGCGCCACCCGACTGCACTGGTGTTGGCGCGCGAGAGGGCGCGGGTGGGGCGGGCGCAGGCTTGGGAGTCACGGTGACGGGCTTCGCGGAAGCGGAGGGCGGCTCAAGCGCGGCGAGCGGCGAGGGGCGCAACTCCGCCAGTATTGCGCGGCACTCACCGTCCGTCTCGGCGAGCAGCAAGGCGTCCATCGCCCGGTGAAAGGCGTCGAACGGGAGCTCGCCGCGCTCGTAGCGCCCACGGATGTCCTGAATCGCCGCCTGCTGCAGTGTCAACGGTTGTGGCATCGGCTCCGGCTCCTTCTCTCGCGCCCAGGGGATGCGCGTGGGCTGCTGTACGTAGGTGTACGCGAATGCCTCCCCAGAGGTTAGAATTACCAGTCGCCGCGCAGCTCAAGCTCCAGCTCCAGCTCGATGCCGAATTGCTCGCGGACGGTGCGGCGCGCGAGTGCGATCAGGCCGACGACATCCTGCGCCGTTGCGCCGCCGGTGTTGACGATGAAGTTCGCGTGCTTCGGCGAAATCTGCGCGCCGCCGAGCCGCGTCCCCTTGAGGCCCGCGGCCTCGATGAGACGCCCGGAGTGGTCGCCCGGTGGATTCGTGAAGACGGAGCCCGCGCTGGGCTGCGGCGGCTGCGTGTCTTTGCGGTGTTGCCGGTAGCGCAGCACGCGCTCGCGCACGGCGGCGGGGTCGTCCCGGCGCAGCAGAAACGTCGCGCCCGTGATCATCTCGGGCGGCTCGACCAGCGCGCGCGGTGCGGCCACCGGCTGGCCGTCGTCGCCAAAGAGCACGCGCCGCGCCGCGCGGAACCGGCTGTGACGGTAGCCGAAATCAACCTCAGCCGCGCTCAGCTCGACGATGCTCGCGTCTTCACCCGGCTCGGCGGGCGCTCGCAGCACGCGAACGGTTTGCAGCGTATCCTCGGTGCAGGCACCGTGCGCACCTGCGTTGCTGACGACCGCGCCACCGATCGTGCCGGGCACGCCTGCGCCCCACTCCAGCCCACTCAGGCCGCGCTCGGCCAGGTCGTTCACCAGCTTGGGCAGGCTCACGCCCGCGCCTGCCGTGAGCAGCGCCGTGTCATCGTCCCCATCCCCATCGTCGAGGCGCCAGTCGGAAATCAGCATGCGCGCGACGATGCCCCGCGCGCCCGCGTCGGCGTAGAGCACGTTGGTGCCGTTGCCGACGAGCATCAGCGGCCAGCTCCGCGCGGCGGCGAGCGAGACGAGGCACGCGAGCATGTCTTCGCGCGTGATGTTCACCCAGGCGTCGGCTGGGCCACCTACGCCAAACGTGCCGTGACGCGACAGCGGCTCACGCGCGCGGACCGCACCGTCGAGGTGCGCGCGCAGCTCGTCAAGCAGAGCGGATTCGAGGCGGGGGAGCATGGCTGATCCTTCGTCGAGAGAGATGTCGGAGCGGCACACCAGCGGATGCGCACCGCACTTCTCAGTATACACGTCGCCGGTTCGCTGACATGCTCCCGTGCATCTGCGTCCTGGCGGGAGTGGGTCAGGGAAGCGTGACCGTCTGACTCGCCGGAGCGATGATGACCGTACGTCCGGTGAACATCTGGTAGAAGACATCCTTCGGCAGATACTTGATGTAGTACTCCGAGGAGTCCACGATGCGCAGCCCCTGGTCGTCGCCGCCGGTCACCACGAGGAAGTGCCCACCGGAGAAGAAGTGGTAGTAGCCGTAGCTGATACGCACGTTCACGATGATGGGCAGCCCCAGCGTGTTGGCAACGTAGAGCATCTGCGAGTAGGACATCGAGCTGCCGATGATGGCCTGCAGATTGTGCTTCGCGGCGACGGCGGTGAAGCCGTGGAACGAGAGCAGACCCGCATCGGGGGAGATATCGGGGCCAAGCTCGTCGATCTCGTGGCCGATGGTCGCGTTCGGCACGCCGTACGCCGTCAGAATCTCCGAGAGCGCGGCGGCGCTGCACGCGGCATCCCACCAGTTGTTGAACTGATCGGTCGAGTCGTACAGATCTGGACGCATGCCCTGCGTCTCGGGGAAGACCTTGCTGACGACCGGCGCGTCATGGGCCACATGCGCGCCCACCGCCGTCTGGTAGGCTGCCGACTGCAGCGGCTGTGACGGCTCGCCAGCGGCCTTCGCAGAGTAGCTGAGCGTGAAGCACAGCACCAAGGCGGTGAGCACCGCGCGCACGATCCACCAGGGTTGCGTCGCCTGCCGCAACACCCGCTGCGTGTTCCGCGCGATGCGCTGTGGCGCTTTGGGCGTATACCTCGCGAGGCGCATATCGGTCTGACGCGCCGGATACTCCGGCTCATCGAGAAGCGGCACACCCTCGGGCGGCGTCGAGACGAGCGAGAGCGGACGCGCCGCGCTGTGTTCGCGGGTGCGTCGCGGCTCGTCGTCCCAGGACCGCGCGGCCGCCTCCCACTCGGCGTCGCTATCCGACCCATCGCGCTCCCAGGAGTCCGCCGGGTCGTAGGCGTCTTGTCGTGAGAGGTGCAGGCGTTGCCGGGCCGCCCGCATCCGACCCGTGGCGGATGTGCCGCGCTTGGGCACGGCGGGAATTGCCGGGTGCGAGGGGAGCGTCAGCCGGGGCGGCCCGTCGTGCCGGGCGCTCTGCGGAGCCGGGGCGGGCGCTGGTCGCGGTCTCACCGCATGCTGCTTCGCGCTGGTGTAGGGATCGGCGGCGTCGCTCTGCTCGTCGAGCATCCAGTGCGCGCGGTCAGCCACCTTCGGCGCTCGGCGACCATGACCCGTGACACGCGTCTCGTCAGAATAGGCGTCGTCACCTCTCATGTCGCCGATGCTCCATTTCTCCTGGCTCTCCGGCTGCCGCATCTGTCGGCGCGCACTGAAACTTCCTTGGGCGAGCGGTGCATCGTGCAAGCTGGGGGCGTGCGTGCCCGGCGTCCAGAATGATACCTGGGGTGTCTTTGGGGCGTCAAGCGCGATGGCCCGAAAAGCTCGGGTAACGAGTATCCGCGCGTGACATCGCTCGCCACAAAACCGCGACACATCTGTGACACTTCGATGATGAGCGCATGACAGCCTCCTTCTACGCTGGGAAACGACGGGAATCGCACCCGCGTATCAGCTCACTCGGGCTGACATGGAGCACATCGAACCAGCTCCGCCCGCACGCCGAAGGAGGCAGCAATCATGTCACAGACCTCTGACCACGCGTCTCCAAGCACGCTCAACATCGCGGTGTCTACGTCCGGACGCGCGCCTGCGCTGGAAGCCGACGACATCCGCAAGTCGCTCCCGCTCGGCCGCAGCCGCATCGACATCCTCAACGGCATCAGCCTGCGCATCGCGCACGGCGAGTTCGTGG
>CAYRVF010000042.1:0-37072 GCA_964427535.1 uncultured Ktedonobacterales bacterium | reverse complement strand
GCGCACGCAGCATATCGAAGGCTCAGGTCTGCAAGCAGGAGATGCGGATCTGGGCGTCGTGCCATTTCGCGCGCTAACGGGACGGCACCTAGTTGTCGAAGAAAAGATGGACGGGGCGAATTGCGCTATCAGCTTTACGCCACAAGGCGCCTTGTTGCTGCAAAGCCGGGGGCACTACCTCACGGGAGGTCCGCGTGAGCGACATTTCGCCCTCTTTAAAGCGTGGGCTGCCCGGCACAGTCACGCGCTGTGGGAGGTGCTTGGCCACCGCTATGTGATGTATGGCGAATGGCTCTATGCGCGTCACACGGTGTTCTACACGGATCTACCACACTATTTCCTGGAGTTCGATTTGCTCGACACGGACACCAGTCACTTTCTGGATACTCCACGCCGTGCCACGTTGCTGTCAACGACACCTTTCATACACTCTGTGCGTGTGCTCCATACTGGCACCGTGGCCACCTATGCCGATCTGGTGGGAATGGTCGGTCCGTCACCTTGCATCGCCGAGGATCATCTACGGCGTTTGCGGCAGCAATGTGTGCAACAGGGGATCGATCCGGAGACAGCCGTGCGAGAAACAGACCCAACGACGCTGATGGAGGGACTCTACATCAAAATCGAGGAAGATGGGATCGTCACTGAACGGTACAAGTATGTGCGTGGAGGCTTTCTGCAAACCGTGTCTGATGCCGGAAGCCACTGGCTTGATCGCCCAATCGTGCCGAATCAGTTGCGGACGGGCGCAGAGGTGTTTTGAGAGGTACGTGTTGATGTCTCTGCTCCAGCCTTTGTGGTCTCTTCCTTATACTCCTCGCCCGCCCACCTGGCAATTGGATTGGAATGGCATGCTGGCCACGCTACCCCGGTTGCATACGCTGGCAGGCGTGCCGCAGGACCCACAGTATCATGCGGAAGGCGATGTCCTCACGCATACACGACTTGTGACGACTTCCCTTGTCAGTATGCCAGCCTGGCAAGAACTGCCGGACCAAGAGCGCGCCGTTGTCTTTGCTGCCGCGCTCTTGCACGATATTGCGAAGCCGTTATGTACTCAGGAAACGGCTGATGGACGGGTTGTCTCGCCTGGTCATGCCCGTGGGGGAGCCCGGCTTGTCCACGAGTTGCTGTGGGCCGATCGAACCGTACCGTCTCCGCCGCTGGCGATACGTGCCGACATCGCCGCACTGGTGCGCCACCATGGCTTACCGCTCTGGTTTTGGGATAAAGAGGACCCCGCCCGTGCCGTGATAGCGGCAAGCCAGATTGCTCGACTGGATCATGTGGCGCTCGTGGCTGAGGCCGACGTGTGCGGCCGTGCCAGTACAGATGCGGCCGAGTTGCGAGAGCGCATCGCGCTGTTTCGTTCATATTGTCAGGAACTGGCTTGCTGGAAGCAGCCACGGGCCTTCGCTAGCGACCACAGCCGGATACACTATTTTCACTCGCCTGGGGCCAATCCAAACTATGCCGCGTTTGACGATACCGTTTGCAGGGTAACCTTGATGGTCGGATTGCCAGGTGCGGGCAAGGATACCTGGATTCAGGCGCATATGGCGAACGTCCCCATCATCTCACTCGACGAGATTCGCCGCGATTTGGGGGCAACGGCGACGGGCAACCAGGGCGAGGTAGTCGCCCGAGCAAAAGCACAGGCACGCGCTTATTTGCGGCGCCAGCAAGACTTCGTGTGGAACGCCACAAACGTCACACGCACCCTACGCAGTCAGTTGGTAGATCTCTTCCTGTCGTATCATGCGCGTGTACGGATCGTGTATGTCGAATCCCCCTATGCCACCGTGTTGAGAAGAAACCGGCGCCGCCAACATGCGGTACCAGAGGCGGTCATTCTGAAACTTGCAGGCAGGCTCGAATTGCCCGACCAGTCCGAAGCGCATGAGGTCGTCTGGATTGATTCACCGGACCACGTGGTGCCACTGATCTAACCAGGCAGGCAAAGGACCCACGCTGTCTCCGCCACATAGCTCGGCCAGCACCGCTGCTCGCTTGCGGTGCAGCTCTCAGAACATTTGGCGGGATCAGACCTAGATTCCCTACGCGCGGCGTGCCGCGTTTGATCGGTACAGCCGAGGCTGCTCACGACGTCGAGTCAGTCTCCCCAGCGAGAAACGCCAGCACGTCGCGGTTGAAGTCGTCGGCGCGTTCCACGATGGGGATGTGGCCGACGCCGGAATACACCAGGTGCCGGGCGCCCAAGATGTGGGCGGCGAGATAGGCTCCGTTTGCGGGCGGGACGAGCGGGTCCGCGTCGCCGTAAATGATGAGCGTCGGCGCGGCGATACGATGCACCGCGTCCGCAACGTCATGCGCGAGCGCGGCGCGAAGCTGGCGCAGATATGCGGCGGCGGTGGGCGGGCGGTACCGCGCGATCTCCGCAATGCGCTGCAACTCCTCGGGGTGTGCCGCCTCGAACTCGGCGGCCATGATGCGACTATACACGCGGATCGCGCGCTCGCCCACCTCCATGTCCGGCTCGGGCGTGAGCAGCGCCAGCGTCTCGGGAGACGCCGCGACGTGCGACGCGCCGCCTGCGGAGGTCGCCACCAACACCAGCTTCTCCAGTTTGTCGGGATGGCGGAGCGCGAACTGTAGTGCCGCGAACCCGCCCAGCGAGATGCCGACGACGTGTGCGCCTGGGATGTCCAGCGCGTCGAGCACGGCTGCGGCGTCGTCAGCGAGATCGGCTGGCGCGTAGTCTTCGGCAACCTCGTCGCTGTCGCCAGTGTCGCGGTGGTCGAGCGCGATGGTGCGGTATTCGCGCCCGAAGACGTCGAGCTGGTGCGCCCAACCCAGGCGCTTCGACCCCAGCCCCGTCAGCAGCAGAATGGTCCCTTTGACGTCCGCTGGATGCGCCGGACGCACCTCGTCATACGCAATCTTGCGACCGGCGAGAAACACGCTCGATGGCTCTGTGACCAGCATTGGCGTTCGCTCCCTCACACCGAGGCGGCTCGCCACGATGACAGCCGCGCGCTGCCATGCTGCCCATGCTGCCCATACTACATCCGGCGTCTGTTGGCGCCCATATCAACCAACCGATATCGTAATGGTAGGCGCATGCCGGTCTGGCGTCAAGTCCGCGTGCTTGACAGTGCGAGCGTCCTCGAAGCGAAGTGCGGCGGGAGGTTCGCGGGCATGCCCTTCAGGCAAGCATGCCGTGGAAGAGCAGGTCCGCGTAGGTACGCGCGATTTCGGGCGCGGTCTTCGGGCCGCCGGGCTTGAACCAGCGCACCATCCAGTTCAGCATCGAGAGGGCGGCCCGTCCGGTGCTGGCTGGGTCGACCGCACGGAACTGCCCCCGCGCGATGCCGTCCTCAATAATCTCGCGCAGCAGATGTTCGTAGCGCTCGCGCAAGACGACCGCCTCCTGGCGCAGCGCAGTGGTGTTCATCCCGCTGAAGCCGACCAGCATTGCGCAGAACGCCCAGTAGTTGCGCTCGAAGAACTCCGCGTGGGCCAACATGAAGGCGAGGAACCGCTCAGACGGGTCCGTCGACTCCGCGACGACCGTTGACACGTGGTCGAACAAGCGCTGGAGCGTCTGGACGATCAACGCATCATAGACATCCTGCTTGGTCTTGAAGTAGTGGTAGATGCCCGCCTTAGAGATGCCCGCTTCCTCAGCCAAATCGTTCAAGCTTGCCGCATCGAACCCGCTGCGGCCGAAGAGCTTCGCCGCCTGCTGCATGATACGCTCGCGCTGATTCTCCGCTCGTGGTGGCCGCCCGACCCGCTTCGGCGTTGTGTCGCTCATGGTTGCCAGTTGCCTCCAGTCGAGCCATGCAGGGACTCCGCCGGCGGTCAGCCATGTCTAGCTGAGCGGGAACCGGGATGCTCATCTCCGAGCGGAGACCGCTCTCAAAGATCGCTTGACGGCTGTTCGCCCATCGTCTATTATCCTGTTACCGGCTGGCCGGTAAAGTAATTCCCGCCGCAGCGAGTGTAGCACGCGCTGTTAGATACCCGCCAGCCACAGCGCCACCGGAAGAGCCAGGCTTTTCGCATTACCCATTCGCGACCTGAACGCCGCTGTTTGCTCCGTCGTACGTTGCAGTGCGGGGAGGGGCGCTATGCTCGCCATCCGGGACATCGACGTCACCTATTCAGGCACGGTCACGGCTGTTCGTGGCGTCTCGCTCGACGTACCCGATCGCGGCGTCGTCGCACTCCTCGGCGCGAACGGCGCGGGCAAAACCACCATCCTGCGCGCCATCTCGGGCCTGCTCCGCCTCCACGGTGGGCGCGTCATGCGCGGCTCGATCGAGTTCGACGGGCAGCCGACCGCGACCCTCGACGCCCCCCAGCTAGTCCGCAGAGGCATCGCGCAGGTGTTGGAGGGACGCAGGCTCTTCGCGGAGCTGACCGTCGACGAGAACCTCCGCACCGGCGCGATTGCCGCACGGGACCCGGCCGCCACACGCCAGGCGTATGACCGCGTGATGGAGCTCTTCCCCGCGCTGCGCACCCGCCGGGCCAGCGTGGCGGGATACCTCTCCGGCGGCGAGCAGCAGATGGTCGCCATCGGCCGGGCACTCATGGCGAGCCCCCGGCTGCTGCTGCTTGACGAGCCCTCACTGGGGCTGGCGCCGTTTATGGTGCAGCAGATCGGCGGCATCA
Source organism: uncultured Ktedonobacterales bacterium (assembly GCA_964427535.1). Lineage (GTDB taxonomy): Bacteria > Chloroflexota > Ktedonobacteria > Ktedonobacterales > JADMIN01 > CAYRVF01. Next base: position 32,431 of record CAYRVF010000042.1, on the reverse strand, counting down.
TCGCCGAGATCAGCGCGGGCGGCACGGCCGTCCTGCTAGTGGAGCAGAACGCGCAAATGGCGCTCTCGCTCGCCAGCCACGGCTACGTCCTCGAAATCGGCCGGGTCGTGCTCGACCGGCCCGCCGCCGAGCTGCTGCGCGACGAGGCCGTGCGCACGTTTTACCTCGGCCTCCACGATGAGTCGGAGCACGCCAACTTTGCCGCCCTGCGCGAGCACCGCCCGGAGAGGAAGTGGACCCGATGAGCGTGGCGCACAGCGGCCAGCCGCCTCTGCTCTCCGTCAAAGGCGTGAGCGTGCGCTTCGCGGGAGTGATGGCGCTGGAGGATGTCTCCTTCGAGGTGTGGCCTGGCGAGCTGTTTGCCGTGATTGGCCCGAACGGCGCCGGCAAGACCTCGCTCTTCAACGTCCTTTCCCGCGTGTATCGGCCCGCTTCGGGCAGCGTCACGTTTGAGGGCCGTGATCTGCTGCGGCTCCGTCCACATGAGGTGGCCGCCGCGGGCATCGCGCGCACCTTTCAAAACCTGGGACAGTTCCCGCATACCACGGTGCTGGACTACCTGCTACTGGGACGGCACACCCGCATGCGCAGCGGCATCGTGCTCGGCGGTGTCTACGCCGGGCCTGCGCGCCGCGAAGAGGCGGCGAACCGCGCCTACTGTCTGCATCTGCTCGACCTGCTGGGGCTAGCGAGCGCCGCGAGTACGCCGCTGGGGAGCCTGCCCTATGGCCTGCAGAAGCGCGCCGATCTGGGGCGCGCGCTGGCCGCCGAACCCCGCCTGCTGCTGCTCGACGAGCCGGTGGCGGGCATGGGGCTTGACGAGACGCAAGACCTCGCCGCCGTGCTGCTGGATATTCGCGAGCAGCTCGGCATCACGCAGATTCTGGTCGAGCACGACATGGCGATGGTGATGGGCATCGCCGACCGCGTGCTCGTGCTGGACTTCGGCAAGGTCATCCGGCAGGGGCCACCGGCCGACATTCAGGCGGACCCGGAGGTGATCCGCGCGTATCTTGGCGCCGAAGGGCAGGCCAAGGCCGCCGGAGCGACCGAAGCGTCGCCATCCGGAAGCGACTAGACGCCGCCTCCGGCGCTGCCCGTCAGCGCGAGAGTGGACTCCAGCCGGGCCGCATGGCAGACGCACGAGAGCCACCAGAGGGAGAGGGACGTGGCATTCTTTTTTCAGCAAGTATTCGCCGGTCTTGCCGTCGGCTGCATCTACGCGCTCGTCGCGGTCGGCTTCACCATCATCTTCAAGGCGAGTGGCGTCATCAATTTCGCCCAGGGTGAGCTGCTGCTGGTCGGCGCTTACGTCGCCTCGGCCGCGGTCTTCCAGTGGCACCTCAATTTCTTCCTGGCGGTGGTGCTCGCGATCGCGGTGACAGTGCTGATCGGCGTCGGCTTCGAGCGTCTGGCCCTCCGGCGCATGATCGGGCGTCCGGTGTTCTCCATCATTCTGATCACCATCGGCCTCGACATCGTGCTGCGTACCGGCGTGATCGTCATCTGGGGCTCGAACAATCGCCCGCCCGCCACGCCGTTCCGCATCGAGAGCGGCATCAACGTCGGGGGCGTCCACCTTGGCGCCAACGACCTGTGGACCATCGGCGTGACGGTGCTTTGCTGCGCCGGGCTGTTCGTGTTCTTCCGCTACACACGCCAGGGGCTGGCGATGCGAGCCACCGCGCTCGATCAGGAAGCCGCGCTCGCCATGGGCATCAACGTCAAGACGGTGTACGCCCTCGCGTGGGGCATCGCGGCCGCTATCGCAACCCTCGGCGGCATCTTTCTCGCCATCGGTCAGACGACGTTCGACTCGACGCTTGGCGATATCGCGCTGGTCGCCTTCCCCGCGATCATCCTGGGCGGACTCGACTCGATTCCCGGCGCGGTCGTCGGCGGCATCGTGATCGGGCTGACCGAGCAGTTGACGGCTGGCTACGAGAACCACTTCACGAACATCCTTGGCACCGGCTTCCACACGATCACGCCCTACCTGCTCATGATCGTCATCCTGCTCGTGCGCCCCTACGGACTCTTCGGGACGCGAAAGGTGGAGCGCATATGAGCGCGACGTCGTCCGTGACGCCAGACCCTGTCGCCGCTCCCCCGCAGCCTGCCCGCCTTCGTGGAATGCTCGCATCCTCGCGGAGCCGCGGCCTGCTGCTCGTCGGAATGTTGGTGCTCGCGGTCGTGTTCTTCATTGGCGGCGATGCCTGGCTCTCGGTGCTCGACTTCACCATGATCGCCGCCATCGCCACCCTCGGGCTGAACGTGCTCTCGGGCTACGCCGGCCAGATCTCGCTCGGGCTGGCCTTCTTCATGGCGATTGGCGCGTATACCGCCGCTGTACTGGGCGGCGACCCGCCCGCTAGCCCACACGACCCGGCTGGGATGGGCCTCTCATTCCTCATCTGGCTGCCTGCCGCGGGGGTAGCCGCGGGACTTGTCGGCGCGCTCGTCGGCCCAACGGCGCTACGCCTCAAGGGCTTCTATCTGGGCATCGTGACACTCGCCCTGATCTTCATCGGCGAGTATCTCTTCAGGAACCTGCGCGGCATCACCGGCGGCGCACAGGGGCGTGCCTTTCCCTCACCGGGCTGGGGCGACTTCTCGTTCGCCAGCCCAACGGTGGTCTTTGGCATCGAGCTGACGACCAACCAGTGGTATTTTCTGCTGGTGCTGCTCGTGCTTGTGCTCGCGGCGGTCTTCGTCGCCAACATCGCGCGGTCGCGTGCCGGGCGCGCCCTCCAGGCTGTACGCGACAACGAGACCGGCGCCATGATCATGGGCATCAATCTCTTTCAGGCCAAGATGGGCGCGTTCGTCCTCTCCTCCGTCCTCGCGGGCATCGCCGGCGCACTCTGGGCCTCGTTCACCGGCTTTGCCGAGCCCGGCACATGGAGCCTCGTCTTCTCGATTCAGTTCGTCGCCGCGATGCTCGTCGGCGGCGTCGCCAGCGTCTGGGGCTCGATTGTGGGCGCCGCGTTCGTCTTTGCCCTGCCGCTCGCGCTGGAAGCCCTCTCGCTGCTGCCCGAGTCCGCGAGCGCAAGCGGCATCTCCAGCGGCGACCTCAGCGCCATCATTTACGGTCTGCTGATTATCGTCTTCCTGCTCTTCGAGCCTACGGGCATCATCGGCCTGATTCGCAGGCTACAGATGCTCTTCCAGCGATTTGACGCGCGCAACAAAGGAGGTGATCCCGCCGGTGCCAGAGTGGCGACGGCATCGACTTCGTCAATTCAGTCCGCCTCCCGGCCCGGCGATGAGCAGCCACATCTCGCGCCGCGCTCGGATGCCCACGCATCCACCGGCGAGAGCTAATCGCCGGGCCAGATGAGACACGTCTTCGACGTGGAAGCGAGTCCTACCGACCTTGTTTGTCCATCATCCCGAGGAGGAACTCATGGCGCGACTTTCATTCCTCCGCACGCCGGTGTGCGTGCTCAGCGTGTTCATGATCCTGGGCATCTTACTGGTGGGCTGTGGCAGCAGCGGCAGCGGCGGCATCAAGGCTGGACCCGGCGTCGATACCGCGAAGAAGACGATCAATCTCGGCGTGCTCACGCCGCTCTCCGGACCGGTCGCCGCGCCGATTGGCGTCCCGCTGACAAAGGGCATCGAGACCTACTTCAAGGCTGTCAACGCGAATGGCGGCATCGATGGCTTCAAAGTCAATCTGGTAGAGAAGGACTCGAAGTACGACCCGCAGACGCAGGTTGAAGACTACAATCAGATCCACAATCAGGTGCTGATGCTCGCCGAGAGCCTTGGCTCGCCGACGACGCAAGCCATCGTCGACCTGTCCACCCGTGACCACATGCTCGTCTCAGCCGCCACGCTCGATTCGGTCCTCGCCCGTCAGAAGTACATGGTAATGGTCGGCACGCCCTACCGGCTGCAGGTCGAGAACGCCTTCGACTATGTCGTCAACAAGCTCGGCAAGCAGAATCCCAAGACGGGCATTATCTATCAGGACGACGCCTACGGGCAGGATGGTCTCACCGGCTATAAAGAGGCAGTCGCCGCCTATCACATGAACGACGTCGGCCAGGCGACCTATGAGGCCACCGACACGACGTTCGCGGCGCCAGTCTCGCAGCTCAAGGCCGCGGGCGCGGAGTACGTCTTCCTGACCGCCATTCCGACGGCGGCGGCGGGCATTATCGGCACGGCGCATGCGCTGGGCTACGACCCGCAGTGGATTCTGCAGAGCCCGGCATTCGCCACGGGGCTGCTGGCCGTCCCCGGTCTGAATCAGCTGCTCGAAAAAGAGGCATGGGTCATGAGCCAGGGCGCGGCCTGGGGTGACACCAGCCAGCCAGGCATGGCCGAGATGATGGACAACATCCAGAAGTACGCTCCCGACCAGAAGCCGGATGGCTATTTCGAGTTCGGCTACACCGAGGCCAAGATCACATATGCCATCCTGAAGAAGGCCGCCGACAACGGCGACCTGACCCGTGATGGACTGCTCACGGCGTTCGAGTCCCTCAAGCAGGTAGACCTGGGCGGACTGCTGCCGCCCGTGAACTACGGCTCCGCGCCCAACCAGCGCGTGCCCTCTCGCGACAGCCGCGTGTACGCCATCGATCCGACGCAGCCCGGCGACGTGAAAGATATTAGCGGCGACTTCACCGGCACGGCGGCAGCGGCCTCGCAGTTCTAGCCGCTGATTGGCGCATAGCTCGTCCCATGACCTGCTGGCGATGGATGGATTCCCATCCGTTGTCAGCAGGTCCGTTTGCTCTCGGCGACTGCTTCCGGCTCCGCACGTCTTCGCGAAGAATAAGGTGCGTGGCGGCAGCAGGCAAGATGCACCTCTCCTCAGCAATCCATTGTCCAGGCGATTTGGGCGGCATAGTCTGGCCGCTTACTTGGACGGGGTATACTACAGTCTTGAAGGCGGATGCGCCGGGTGCGGTTGCAGGGAATGGAGCAGGCTGGATCGTGACCACGACTGACAGAGCGACGCGCGAGGCGATGCTTGCCGAGGCGCTGAAGCGCACGTTTGGCTATGACACGTTCTGGCCGGGCCAGCGAGAGATCATGTCGGCCGTGCTCGATGGGCGAGACGCGCTCGCGCTGCTCCCGACCGGCGGCGGCAAGTCTCTCACGTACCAGTTGCCCGCGGTGCTGCTGCCTGGCCTCACCGTCGTCGTCTCGCCCCTCATCGCTCTGATGCAAGATCAGGTGGAGCGCCTGGAGGCCAACGGCATCGCGGCCACCTACCTCAACAGCACGCTCGATCCCGGCGAGCGCGACCGGCGTGAGGCGGCACTGCTGCGCGGGGAGTACACGCTGCTCTACGTCGCCCCCGAGCGTCTGCTCACGCCGGGCTGCCTTGCCCTGCTCGATCAGGTGGGCCAGCGCCACGGGCTCGCGTTGTTCGCGGTGGATGAGGCGCACTGTGTCAGCGAGTGGGGGCACGACTTCCGTCCCGAGTACCGGCAACTGGGACGCGTACGCGACCGCTTCCCCGAGACGCCCTTCCTCGCGCTCACAGCCACCGCGACCGGGCGTGTACGCGAAGATATCCTCACGCAACTCCACCTGCGCGAGCCGTTCTGCCACGTCGCCAGCTTCAACCGCCCAAACCTCTTCTACGATGTGCGGCCAAAACACCAGCAGACCTATCGCGAGCTGGTCGGCCTGCTGCGCTCGCTCTGGCGCGAGCAGCCCGGCGCGCCGGTCATCATCTACTGTCAGAGCCGCAAGAGCGTGGATGACCTGAGCGACCGGCTCAACAACGACGGCATCCGCGCGCTGCCCTACCATGCGGGCCTCTCGCCGGAGGAGCGCAGCGCCAATCAGACCCGCTTCATCCGCGACGACGTACCCGTGCTGGTGGCGACGGTAGCATTCGGCATGGGCATTGGCAAGCCCGATATCCGCGCCGTCATCCACTACGACCTGCCGCGCAACCTCGAAAGCTACTACCAGGAGTCCGGCCGGGCGGGGCGCGACGGCGAGCCCGCGCGCTGTGTGCTCTTCTTCTCGTACGGTGACCGCGCCAAGGTCGAGTTCTTCATCGGACAGAAGTCGACCGAGCAGGAGCAGCAGATCGCCCGGCAGCAGTTGCGGCAGGTGATCACGTTCGGCACCGGGCAGGTGTGCCGTCGGAAGACGCTACTGGCCTACTTCGGCGAGACATATCCCGAGGAGAACTGCGGCGCCTGCGACATCTGTCTGAACCCGCCGGAGCTGGTGGACCGGACGCGCGAGGCGCAGATGCTGCTCTCGGCGATCGCTCGAACGAAAGAGCGCTTCGGCCTGCGTCACGTCGTCGACGTGCTGCGGGGGGCCAATACGCAGAAGATTCTCAGTTGGGAGCATGACAAGCTCTCGGTCTACGGCATTGGCCGCGATTATTCGCTCGACGACTGGCTCGCGCTGGGCCGCGCGCTGCTGCAGGACGGTACGATCGCCGAGGCGATGGCGAGCGAGACCGCCTCGTACGGCATTCTGCGCCTGACGCCTCGCGCGTGGGAGGTGCTGCGCGGACAGCGCAGCGTCGCGATCGCGCTGCCGACGATCACGCCGCAATCGGGCGGGTCACGCGGTAAGAGCGGTGGGCAGAGTGGGCGCGGCAGCTTCACCGAGGCGCAGGCTGCTGACGCGCATACGCTGGCGCTCTTCGACCGGCTGCGACAGGTGCGGCGAGAGCTCGCGGAGGAGCACGACGTGCCGCCCTACGTCATCTTCCCCGACACCAGCCTGCGCGCGATGGCCGTCGAGCGCCCCGTAAGCCGCGACGCGTTTGGGAACATCCCCGGCGTCGGCAGCCGCAAGCTCGAGCAGTTCTACAAACCCTTTAGCGCGGCGATTCGCGACTACAGCGACGAGCACCAGCTTGCGACCGACCAGCCCGGCAATGTCGGCGCAGATGTGGACGCCGCTCCGCGCGAGCGCCAGCGCCGACGCGAGGCAGCGGCAAAGCCCGGCGACTCGCTCCAGCGCACACGCGATCTGCTCGTCGCGGGCCATACCATCGAGGAGGTTGCCCAGGCCCGCAACCTCGCCACCAGCACCGTCGCCGAACATGTCGGCAAGCTGCTCACCAGTGCCGAGGAACGCGATCTCGAACTGGAGGAGGCAGTTGCGCGTCTGGTGCCCGCAGACCGCTACGACGTGATCGTCGCGGCCCTCGCCCGTACGGAGGGCACCGCCCTCAAGCCGGTGAAAGAGCTGCTGGGCGACGACTACTCGTACGACGAGATTCGCCTGGCTCTGGCGCTCCGTCGCGCCCGCAAGCGTTAGTGAGCATGGCCCCAGCTAGCGTTCTCGACTCGTGATCATCAGCGGCATCGCTTCGACGTTCGCCGCCGCGATCGCGCCGACCCGGTGTCCAGTCCAATGCTCCAGTCGATTGCCGTCATAAATCTAGCAAATTATGTTAGATAATCGTTAGAGTTTATATAGTAATATTGACAATTGTTGTCACTTGATCTAGATTATAGATGCAAGATAAATCGTGAGCGAGAGACAGCTCACGGACAGGATTCGAGTCGTATGGTCGGTTCTACATCGCAGAGAGGAGGCACATCAATGAGTTCTCTGATGCGTTGGGATCCCGTGCGCGAGATGACGACATTGCGCGACGCGATGGATCAGTTGGTCGAACAGGCTGTGCTGCGTCCGGGGTTGAACCTGCGGTCACTCGGCGGCTCGACGCTTGGCCAGATGAACGTCTTTGAGGCCAGCAGCCGCTACATTTGCCAGGTCTTCCTACCGGGAGTCACAGCGAAGGACATCGACCTGACCGTCCGGCAGAACACCCTCACGATCAAGGCGACGCAGCCAGAGCTGGTGCCGGAGGAATCGCGGAAGGAGCTGACCTATCTGCTGCGCGAGTTCGGTCCCGGCGAGTTCACCCGCTCGATCAGCTTCCCCAAGGATGTGGACGGAGACGCGGTGCAGGCGACGCTGGAGCAAGGGGTGCTCACCATCGCCATTCCGCTGGCGCAGCACGCGCAGCCACACCGCATCGAGATCGCCGAGACACCCAAGCAGTCGCGGCTAGGGTCGGAGCAGACGTCGACGGTCGTGGACGAGCACCAGCCAGCCGTCGAGAACCATACCGTCGCGACACACGCGTAGTCGCCTCGCGTCTCTGGCATGCGTGCCGCCCTTCAGCTACACACCTCCTGGAGGGCGGTACGTGCCCAGCCAGACGACACCTGCTCGGGTCACGTCGACGCCCACGGGTTGCGGAGCCTCGCCAGCCTGGGCGTCGACGTGTATTCAGGGTAGGATATGTGAATGAGCGCGTGAGAGGAGGCCCTAACCGTGCGAGAGACAACAGGCGGCGCCCAACGGAAGCGGACGCGCGCCAGCGTGGCGCGGACAAACGCCGACTTCCCCAAATACTCGATCGCGGTTGCCGCCGAACTCTCGGGCGTGGCGCAGCATCAACTCCGACGCATGGAGGAGAGCGGGCTGGTCGCGCCGTCGCGCACCGAGGGCAATACCCGGCGCTACTCAGATAACGACGTGGCCAAGATCGCCGAGATCGCTGGTCTAAGCGAGGCAGGCATCAATGCCGAGGGCATCCGCCACGTCCTGCAGTTGCAGCGTGAGGTGGAGGCGCTCCACGCGGAAGTCGCGGATTTACGCCAGCGCCTCGACGCCCTCGAACATCAGCCAGCCAGCGCGGACGGCCACAACCAACCGCGCAGTGGCAGGAGCCGGTACACACGATCCACCGAGCACGAGGCGGATGGCTGACGGTTCCCTCTCCCCCAACGGACACTACGCGGCGCGGCAGTCTTCGCGTGAGCGCCGCGCGTCTCACTCCTGCCGATCAGCCGGGACGCTCTATTGTGGTGGCAGTGGGCGTCCAGCTCGCATATGCCGTCGTGAGCATGCCAATCAGCCGGTCATATGTCGCATCCACGGACTGTGGGATGCCGAATCCGCCCGCCGCTTCGAGGGTCACAAAGCCATACAGTGTCGCGCGCAGCAGGCGGATCGCATCGATGGCGTCGGCACCGGTAATACCATAGCCAGCGAGCACGGCGAAGAAGATCGCCAGGGCGGCATCGCTGGCGGCGATGTATTCCGCGTCGTCCGGGGCGGGTGCGCGAACGCTCGCGGCGACGAGGCCGGGATGCTCCTTGGCGTACTCGCGATAGGCGTACGCGAGGGCTCGGATGGCGTCATCCCCAGCCCGGCCAACCGCGGCAGCCGCCAGACGCGCAGTCAACTGCCGCACGCTGAGCACCGCAAGATCACGCTTTAGGCCATCCAGGCTGCGCACATGTTTGTAGAGACTGGGCAGCGTGACGCCGAACCGCTGTGCGACGCTCGCCAACGTCAGCCGGTCAAATCCCACCTCGTCGGCCACGGTCGCGGCTTCCTCGACGACGCGATCGTGCGTCATACCGGCGCGAGGCATCGTCTACCCTACCGTCTCATCCATGTCAGTGTCACGCCAACTCCCGTTACCCAAAGCAACAATAGCAGAAGCGATGCGGCGGCTGCCAGAGCGAGCGGCGATATCAGCAGCAGATAGCCGATACCGGACACCATCAGCGCGAGCGCCAGCACGCCCCCGACAATCCCCAGCCAGCGCGGAAGCACCTTCCGGCGTGCCAGCGCAACACCGGCTACCGCCAGCACCGCGAGCGCGAACATCTTCGCGCCATCCATCCGGCTGATCAGGTCGAAGATTGTTCCTGCGCGCGATGCGTCGCCGCCAGACACCGCCGAACCAATGAGGATCACGCCGAGGAGGCACTGTGTCAGCGACAGCGCTGCCGCCGTCAGTCCGGCGACGACGGCGACGCGTCCAGCCTCACGCGCCGCGGCCCGGGAAGCCGCTCGGCCGAGAGCCAGCACGACGCCCGCCAGAGCAATGGCCGCCGCCCCCTCAACCAGCAGGTACTGCACCAGCGCGACGCTCCGGTGCCCGACAAAGGTCGCGAGTACCGCGGATCCCGACGCCGTCACATCCAAGTTTGACGGCCATATCAGCAGACCCACCACCCACACCAGCGTGTAGGCAACGCCCGCGAGTGCCGGCACGGCACGTAGCAGTCGGTTGCTTCGTCCGTGAGATACGTGAGAGGACGTCTCTGTGGATACCGTCGTCTGCGTGGTCATAGCTCGCTCCTGACGCTCAATAGTTATCTGAATTAACTTAATAGTTATCATTATTAACTTTCTCTGTCAAGCTCAAGGTACTGCTCGTCTCGGAAGACATGTCAGGTTTCTCCGGTGGACATCGCAGGGGGCATGCATGTCAGTGTAGGTAGGGATGCAGGCATGGTAGAATATCCCAGCGCACCCAAACTTACCCAAAACGGGAGCGGGGACTGTCCCCATGTCGCAACTGCCAGCCGTGCGGAATGGAATACTGACGTCGCCGCTCTCTGACGCACCCATCGCGGTCGCGACACCGGAGTGGTTTGCCTGGCTGCGCGCAGCGCGATCGTTCAGTTACGCGGGTGCGACGGGCACCTTTACCGCACGGCACGAGGAGCGCTCGGGGCGTCAGTTCTGGTACGCCTATCGCCAGAGTGGCGGCAAGCTGCGCAAACACTATCTCGGGCGCTCCGCCGACCTGACGCTGCCGCGTCTGGAGCAGGCTGCGCGCGCCCTCACGACGACTGCACGCGCGCAGCCACAGGTCGCCACATTCGATGGCCTGGAGGAGTGGGTCGCGCCGCTGATCGCGACCAAGATCGTCGTGCCGCAACCCGGACCGTCCCTCATCGCGCGGCCGTCGCTGATCGCGCACTGCCTCGACTGTCTCGACCGCCCATGCGCGATTCTCTCCGCACCGGCAGGCAGCGGCAAGACGACACTGCTCATTACGGCGAGCGACCGTCTGAAAGATCGCGGTTGGCAGGTTGCGTGGGTCTCGCTCGAAGAAACCGAGCAGGACCCCGTCCGCTTCTGGACGTACGTGCTGGCCGCGCTAGACGGCGCGTGCCCGGGCAGCACGGCCGCCGCCCAGCGCATGCTCGCGACGCCGCGTCCGATGCCTATCGAGAACGTGCTGACGACGCTCATCAATGCGCTCGCGGCCACGACGTCGCCCGTCATGCTCGTGCTGGACGACTACCACCGCGCGGCGACGCCGGCTAGTGACGCAGGACTGGTGTTCCTCATCGACCACGCGCCCGCCACGCTGCATCTCGCCATCTCCACACGCACCGAGCCGGCGTTCGCACTCGCCGGGCTGCGCGCTCGCGGGCGCATTGCCGAGCTCCATGCCGCCGACATGCGTTTTACCAAAGACGATGCCCGGCGGTTCCTGCGCGAGACCATGCATCTCTCGCTCTCCGACGATCGCCTGGCACAGCTCGACGAGCGGACGGAAGGCTGGGTCGCGGGATTGCAGCTGGCGGCGCTTTCGCTGCGCGAACAGACAGACATTCGCGAACCGGTCGCCGATCTTTCCCCCACGCCACGCTATATTGCCGACTACCTCATTGCCGAGGTGCTGGAGCATCAACCGGAGGACGTGCAGGCGTTTCTGCTGCGGACGGCCCCGCTGGAGCGTCTCACCGGTCCGCTCTGCGACGCCGTTACTGGGCGCAGCGATAGCGCGGAGATGCTCGCACGCCTGATGCACGCGCAGCTCTTCGTGACCCCACTCGACGCCGGGCAGACCTGGTATCGCTATCATCAGCTCTTCGCGGATGTGCTTCGCGAGCGGTTGCGACGCACGGCACCGGACGTGTGGGAGCACTCGCACCGGCGAGCGGCAAAGTGGCTTCGAGAGCACGGGATGACCGAAGAAGCAATCCGCCACCTCCTTATCGCGCAGGCATTCGGTGAAGCGGCGACGCTCATCGAAGCCGAGGGTGAGCGGCTCGTCATACGCGGAGAGACTGCCGGACTCAGCGGATGGGCACGAGAGCTGCCACGACAGGTCATCCTCTCCCATCCGCACCTCAGCGTGCTCCTCGCCGCGACGCTCATGCTTCAGGGTAACACGACCGACGCGGGGACACTGCTAGATGACCTGGACCAGAGCCTTCCCCCGACTGGCCCGTTCTCCGACGCGGCGCGAGGGGAAAGCGCGGCAGTCCGTGCGATTGTGCTGCTGATGAATGGCGAGTTCGCGGAGGGCGCGGCACTTGGGCGCGAGGCGCTGAAGCGGCTGCCGCCTGAGAGCCACTTCCTGCGCGGGCTGGCGCTCTGGCTTATCAATGTCGTCGGGCTGCTCGGCGATGACGACCTCTCCGACGTCGTGGACACGATCGCTCGGATGGCCAGGGACAGCCACCGCGACGGAAACCTCCTCGTCGCGTTCATGGCGCTCGCGACACAGGCTGGCATCGAGCTGTACCAGGGCCGCCTGCATCGCGCCGAGCGCACCTGCCGCGAAGCGCTACGGCTGATCTCCCGTCCGTCGGGAGAAGAGCTGCCTCTCACCGCGATGGCCTACAGCCTCCTCGGCGAGATCCGGCGCGAGTGGAACGACCTCGAAGGCGCCGAGAGCGACCTGCGGCACGCACTGGAGGTTGGCCTGCATCTCGGCAGCGCCGAGTTCGTCGATGATGGGCTCATCTCGCTGGCGCTGGTGCAAGCTGAAACGGACAGGTACGACGAGTCGATGGCAACGTTGGAGAAGATGTACCAGCTCGTCCAGATACGGCAATTCCCCACGTGGGACGAAGACATGGCCGATCTCACGCGGGCGCGTGTACTCGTCAGAAGCGGCCAGTTGGATGAGGCGGTCCGCTGGGCCGACGAGCGTTGGCGGCATCGCGAGAAGCGGCGGCTGTTCTCGTCACTGGTGCTGTTCCGTGAGATGGAAGACCTCGCGCTCGTCCGGGTGGAGCTGGCGCGGGGCAACGCGAGCGCGGCGGTGAAGGTGCTCGACGATCTGTGTGTGCGGGCATCGCGCGCCGGGCGCATGCGCAACGTGCTCGAAGCCCGCATGTTGCAGGCACGCGCACACGCGCTGCTGGGCGAGAGCGACGCGGCTTTGCGCGCCCTCGACGCGTCGCTGGCGCTCGCGGCACCCGAAGACTTCAGGCGGGTGTTTCTCGACGAAGGCGAGCCGATGGCCGATCTGCTCGCCAGCTACGTCGCCCACCGCCCGCACTCACCCGAGCGCACCCACGCGCTCAGGCTCCTCACAGCGTTCGGCCGGGTTGTCGGGATTCTGTCCCAGCCCCCGGCCGACGCGCTCTCCGCACGCGAGCTGGACGTGCTACGCCTGCTCGCGACGGGTCGCTCTAACGCGGCTATCGCGGACGAGCTTATCATCGCGCCCAGCACGGTGAAGTGGCACGTCGCCCAGATCTACCGCAAGCTCGGCGTCACCGGGCGCGTGCAGGCGCTAAGCCGTGCGCGCGAGCTGCGCCTGCTTGTCTGATTCAGGCCTGATGCCGCTTTGATCCTGGGCTATATCTCCGCCCAGCCCACCTCCTCTGCCCACCTCCCCCACCCGCCCTACAACCCTCCTTCTGGCGGGGGACGCCGCGGGCCGCCAGAGCTACCATACGCGTCTGGAAGCGCGCGCTCCGTCGCGGCGGTCAAGACGACCGATGGTGGTTCGCCATATGGACGCCCGCCACCGCGACAGGGATGCATGTGGGAAAGGAAGGTAGGAATTCATGTCCAAGACCAATCGCTATTTGATCGCTCTCGTGGCGGCGCTGGGGCTGATTCCCGTCGCGCTAGACGGCACCATCGTCACCGTCGCCCTCACGCCTATTCGCATCAGCCTGCACACCGACGTGAATACCGCGCAGTGGATCTTCACGGGCTACCTGCTTGCCAACGCCGCGGTCGTAGCCATCGGCGGCTACCTCGCCAGCCGCTTCGGGCGCAAGCGGCTCTTCGTGCTGGGTATCGCCCTCTTCACACTGGGATCGTTGCTCTGCGGGATCGCGCCGGGCATCGGCTGGCTGATCGCGTTCCGCGTGTTCCAGGGCATCGGCGGGGGGCTGCTTCTGCCTATCGGCCCGGCGCTGGCATTCGACGCGTTTCCCCAAGAACAGCGGGCACGTGCCAGCGCGGCAATCGCGGTTCCACTGCTGTTGGCGCCAATCTTCGGCCCCATCATTGGTGGCTATCTCAACGATACATTCGACTGGCACAGCATCTTCTTCGTAAATGTGCCGGTGGGAATCATCGCGGTCGCGATGGCGATGCTAGTCTTGCCGAACGACCAGCCAGACGCGGCGCGCGGCAAGCGGCTCGACATCATCGGGCTGACGCTCTCGTCGCTGGGCATCATCGCGATGTTGTATGGCCTGACGTATGTGACCCGGACGGACCCGAGCACGGTGACGGCGGCGAATCCGATCGGCACCGCGTATGGCTGGGGGTATTGGCTGGTCTGGGTGTTGGAAGGCGCGGGTGCGCTGCTATTGCTCGTCTTCGCCTACTACTCGCTGCGCATCAGCCGCGATCCGGCGCTGGACCTCCGGCAGCTGCGGCGGCGTGACTTCCTGGTGAGCAACCTCATCACGTGGGTGGCCTCGCTCGTCACGTTAGGCTTGCTGGTGTTGATGCCGCTCTACTTCGAGTCCGTGCGGCTGCCGCATCTGTCCCCGCTCGACACTGGCCTCGCGCTGATCCCGTTTGGTGTCGGCGGCATTCTCGGGACGGTGCTCTCGGCCGGACTCTATCGCGCGATCGGTCCGCGCTGGGATGTCGTTATCGGTGGAGCGCTCGCGGCCACTGGCGCTTGGCTGCTATCACAGACGATTCAGCCGACGGCCACGGCCAGCCAGCTGCTTGCCGCCGCGCGGACGCAGACGGCGGTTCCGCCGGTCGCCGGGCCCGACGCGCTGCGCTGGGGGCTATTGCTGATTGGCCTCAGCTTTACCTTCATCTCGATTCCGGTGCAGACACTCGCGCTGGAGGCCCTGAAAGGTGAGGCGCTCTCCAAAGCCTCGTCGCTGTTCCTGTCGACGAAGTTGATCTTCTCCTCAGTCGGCGTGGCCATCATGACGACGATCCTGGTCAACCGGACGCAGAGCCGCGCGGCCGACCTCATCCAGCAACTGCGGCGCCTGGGCGCGAGTTCCGGGCTCAATCCGACCAATCCGCGTGTGCTCGCGGCACTGCGGGCAATTGAGGCGCAGATCGCCACGCAGGCAGGTACCTGGGCCATCCAGAGTATCTTCATGCTGACCTTCTTCATCGCGCTCGTCGTCATCGCGCTCGCGCTCATCCTGCCCGGTCGCCACCGGAAGATCACGGCCGCGACTGAGGAGGAGGACCAGCCAGTAGAGGAAGTGCTCCCCTAGGATAACGAGAAGAGCGAATCCTTCAGCGGGATGTATCGCTGAAGGATTCGCTCGCTCCACTATGCCCGCATCATCCACTGCGGTATCCGTCACGAGGCGGGCTGGCGCTGTTACCGTGCAGGCCCGTCTGGCAGACGCAGGCGGCGGATGCGGCCGGTGGCGATCAGCCAGAGGACGAAGATCGAGACGATGACCCAGCCAATTGGGCCAACCGTCGTGCCGATACTGGAGTTGAAGCTGCCGGGCACCAGCAGCAGATTGGCAGCGGAATCGGACTGATCGAGCGCCGCGTGGCCGAGAGCAGCCGTCCAGGTGGTGCCCGACGACAGACGTATCCATGCCAGCACGTAGGTGATGAGCACCGTGAAGACACAGAACATCGCGACGCCCAGAACCGGGGTGTGCGGGTAGTTGTAGCCCATCAGGATCAACGGCGCGTGCCACAGCCCCCAGATGACGCCACTCACGAGAATCGCGGCGTGGGGCTTCAGTCCCCGGCGCAGTAGCGCGGGCAGCAGATAGCCGCGCCAGCCCAGTTCCTCGCCCATGCCGAACGGAATGCCGATGATGGAGGCCACCACGGCGGTCTGAAACAGCACCACGGGCACGGCCGCTGGTGGCAGCGCCTTCCCATGCAGCAGCGGCTTCAGCCCCGGCAACGAGAAATCGACTCGCGCCTGGCCGAGCACGACCGTGAGCGCGGTCGAGACGGCCACCAGCGCGAGCGGGACGACAAGGGACACGAGATACCAGCGCCAGCTTCGTTTGAACAGGGGCCGAATCCCCGCGTCGCCGAAGCGTTTCCCGGACGAGAGCAACGTGACTATCGCCGCGATGGCTGGGCAGAGCATGGCGCCGTCGCCAAACAGAACTAACTGGGGATCGGTGAGCCGCGTGTGTGTGAGCGGAATGCCCGCCTCAATCAGCCAAGCAAGGCCAAACGCGAGCACCAGATAGAGCGCGATGCGGCTGTTCGTGTAGCGCGTGTCGGGTCGCGACGCGTACTCGGCGCCGTCCGCCCGCGCAGAGGCGGTGTCGATGCCCATGATAGCGGTGTTCCCTTCGTCAAAGATGATAGAAATCCACAATGCCAGCGAGAGTATGTGCGCGCGCTAGAGCCGTCCGAAGGCCAGCAGTCCCGCCAGATAGGCTCCTCCGCCGACGATTGCCAGCGTCAGCTCGACCAGCGCGACGGAACGCCGGGCGACACCGCTCGCCACAAAGTTGACCGCTGAATGCGTCGGAATCGTGACCACCACAAGCCACGGCTGCCACGCGAGGAGCAGCGTGAAGCCGATGTGTAGCGCGCTGGCTGAGACCCGCTCGGCGATGCCCCAGAACGGCGAAGCACCGCCTAACATGTACGCGCGGCCCTGTGCCTGCAACAGCGCGCGCGCCTGCACCGCCTGCTCGTCGGCCCTGCGGGCAAGCGAGGCCAGCGCGAACATTGTCACGAGCGAGTACAGCACCTCGATGGTCGACCAGCCCAAACCGATCGAGTAGGCCACGGGGAAGGCGCGTCCAACCAGCAGCACCGCCGCCACGCGCACGGCTTCCTCGCAGGGGCCTGATGCGCCGACCACCCACGGCTCAGCCCGCTCGGGCGAGCCCGCGAGCTGCTGTGCCAGCAGGATGACCGGCGTGCGCAGAACCAGCGCGACGAGCCATCCCGCCGCGCCGAGCGCTAGCGGCCCCCAGTTGATTGAGCCGCCTGTGGAGAGCAGAACGGCAGCGAACGCTACCGGCACGGCGACAGTCGGCAGCGCGGCGATGATCGCATTACGCTGGTACACCCGCGCCTCGCCAGATGCGTCCGGGTTCGGTCCGCTCGCGCCGGAAGACGGTGTGGCACGCACGTCCGACGATGGCTGCATGAAAACACCTCCCTAGCTCTGGTCTCCAGATCGGTGCACGTCAGACTCTGACGAGCCAGCAGACTGATCGCCCGTCCCATCTGGCGTGGGCAAGACGATGGTCGAGAACAGACGGCGCGTGCGCTCCGGCGTCTCAGCGTTGGCGAGAAACGGCGCGAGTGTTGCGCCCAACGCGGCGCGGAATGCCTCGAACTCCTCGTCGGTCAGGTAGAGCGGATACTGCCGGAAGCCGACTCCATCCGCCCCCATGTCGACGTGTTCTCGCGAAAGATAGCGGGCGAAATCTGCGATGAGCGTGCCAACGAAGGTCGCAAATGCCCGAAAGAGCGCGTCGCGGTCGTCCTCGCCGCCCTCGCCCGGCCCTAACGAGCCCGCGTTGGCTGGCAGCGCGTACGTTCGCTCCACCGCGCCCCGCACCCGGTGCTCCTCGACCACCTCAACCAGGCCCCCACCGGCGAGCAGTCCCAGATGGGAGTACAGCGTGGCCTGGGGAACGTCTGAGAGCGCCGCCGCGAGCTGCCGCGTAGTCAACGCACGGTTGGCGAGCGCCAGCACGATGCGCATGCGAACGGGATGCAGCAAGAGGTCAGCCTTTTGTGACGCCATGCGCAATTACCCTCCACATTTCTGTAATGTTCTGCAGGGCGAGAATAATCTAAAACCAGCCAAAGGTCAAGGGGTTCTGAAGTGCTCACGCCCGAGTCCGTCATCTGAGTGGGAGACTGGCGAACTGTTCTGAACTGATGGCCTCTCTCATGCACGCGGGATGGCATCTCATGGAGGTGTTGTCGGGATGAACGGCACGCCCTCGCGGCAAAGCGGACGTAGCAGGCGGCATTACCATAGAAGCGAGACATGGTACGTGAAGACGCTCGATCTCATCTCGTCTCCTGATGCTGGGTTGGAGTCGCGAACTCCGTGGAGAAGGCTTGTGCTCGTGCTCGCGGCGCGGCCAGCCTATGCCCTCCTGGCGCAAGAAGCCACCGCGGGTGTCGCATGGCTCCTCAAACGCGACCGACCATCACGAGAGGCCGCCTCGTGGTGGATGGTGTATGGCACGCTGACCGACCTGGGGTGCCTCGCCGTCCTCTCATGGGCGGTGCGCGCGGAGGGCCAGAGGCTTCGTGACCTGCTCCCACGGCCGCAACGCGCGCAACTGGGAGGCGAGACTCTGCGCAGTCTGGGGGTGTTGCTCGTACTCGCACCGTCCGTCGCGCTCAGCTCGGCGGTCACGCGCCGCTTCTATGGGCCAGCGCTGCCGCCGCAAGTCGAGGTCGTGCGCGAGGCCAGCGCTTCGGGACGGCTCCCACCCTGGGCCGCCATCTATGGAGCGGTGCTCTGGCCCGCTCTCTGGGCGGTGACCGAAGAGCTTGTCTATCTCGGCTACCTGCTGCCACGACTGGAGGTCCGCATCGGCACACGTGCCGCCGCAACCATGGTGGCGGTGGTGTGGGCGGGCCAGCACGTCGTCATCCCGCTGCTGCCCGACACACGCTACCTCGTCTCCCGCGCGAATACGGCATTACCCATCACGGCGACGCTCACGGCGTACTACGTACTCAGTGGCCGGCGTCAGCTCCCCCCGATACTCGCGCACTGGGCCTCGGACGCCTCGACGGGGTTCCTGGCGGGGGTGCTGCCCATTCTACAGCGCCGCTCAGTGTCGCGCTGAACCGGCGGCGCGGCGGCCGACGTCAAGGGGTCTCTATGGCGTCTCTATGCCGCGTTCGCTGCAGGTGTACGTGGAGCGTCGAAAAGTGTTGACACGGTCTAGCGGCCATGTTACAGTTTAGGCAATCGATTGTCCAAGTCCACGAAGCGCTGCGGCGAAGCGCTAGAATGGCCTGCCGATGCCCATTACGCTCAAACAGTTGAGCCTTCTCGCCGGTGTTCATCCCTCGACGGTCGCGCGCGTGCTGCAGAACGATCCCCGTCAGCGCGTGAGCGCGGAGCTCCGCGAGCGCATCGTGGCGCTGGCGCGCGAGCACGACTATCGCCCCAACAGCATCGCGCGGTCCTTGCGCACCAAGCGCAGCTCGGTGTTAGGCGCGCTCATCCCAGACATCGCCAATCCATTCTTCGCCAGCGTATTGCGCGGCATGGAGGATGCCGTCGCCGAGCGCGACTACAGCATCATCGTCTCCAACACCGACGACCTGCCCGCCCGTGAGACGAAGGGGCTCGCGATGCTCCGCGACCGGCAGGTCGATGGGCTGCTGCTCGCGACGGCACGGCGACAGGATCCGGCAATCGAGCAACTGTCCGCCGAAAACGTGCCGTTCGTGCTCGTGAACCGCCATACCGATCCGATTACCCCGAACACGGTTGTGCCCGATGACTTCGCGGGGGCGGTCTCGGCGGTCGAGCATCTCGTCACCCTCGGGCACCAGCGCATCGCGCACATCACCGGATCAGATGCCGTCTCGACCGGCTATCTGCGCCGCGAGGGCTATCTCGATGGGCTCCAGCACGCCGGACTCACCGCCGATCCCGCGCTCATCGTCCCTGGCTCCTTCCGCGAGGCCGGTGGCTACGACGCGATGCGCACGCTGCTAGACTTGGCCGAGCCGCCCACCGCCGTCTTCGCGGTCAACGACCTCGCCGCACTCGGCGCCATCAGAGCCATCGCCGAAGCCGGTCTGCGTGTGCCTGAGGATGTCTCGGTCGTCGGCTTCAACGACCTCTTCCAGGCGACATACACGATGCCGCAGCTCACCACGCTGCAGGTGCCCCATCACATGATGGGAGCCCGCGCGGCCGAGCGGCTGCTCGATATGGTGACCGAGGGCGTCCAGCCGGAGCATCCGCTGCTGCTGCCGGTGACACTCATCGTGCGCGGCAGCACCGGGCCCGCGCCACAGTTCCACGCACGCGCGCGGACGCGACGCTCAGGCATAACGACGGACTCCTAGACGCACAGGCGAGCCATCAGATTGGGATGCGAGAGCAGCCCCCTGCCAACCTCTATCGTCTGCCAGCCAGCAGTGCGACGCCGGAAAGTGAGGCAAGCCCCGAGTGAGGTGGATTCTCCGAACGCGGTCTGGTGGCGTGCGGCGTCGCGATGCGCGTGCGCACGGAACCGACAGCCTCGACACCAGATCCGGCGGCGACCCGGCCCCACATGGCGCCACGCCAGCGGTGCAGCGCGAGGATGACCCTGAACCAACGCTTTCTACCACGCACACCAGGAGGGATAACATGACGTCAGTTGGATTCGTCGGCCTCGGGGCTATGGGCGGCCGCGTCGCCAAGCGGCTGCTGGACGCGGGCTACACCGTGACCGGCTACAACCGCACGCCGTCCAAGGCGCAGTGGCTGGTCGACGCCGGGCTGCGCCTCGTGTCCACGCCACGCGAGGTCGCCAAAGCCGCTGATGTCACGTTCTCGATGGTCACCAACACGGCCGCGCTGGAAGCGATCGTCGAGGGACCCGATGGCATCCTCGCAGCGCTCGGCCCCGGCAAGGTCTACGTCGACATGAGCACGGTCAGCCCCGCTGTCTCGCGCAGAGTCGCGGCACAGGTGAAGGAGCGTGGCGCGCATATGCTCGACGCGCCGGTCTCTGGCAGCGTCGTCACGCTGGAAGAGGGCAAGCTCTCGATGATGATCGGCGGCGAGCGGGATGTGTACGAGCAGGTACTGCCAGTGCTCCACGCCATAGCGCCGACGGTTCACTACATGGGCGAGAACGGGCAGGCCGTGCTCATGAAGATCGCCATCAACCTCAATCTGCAGGTGCAGATGACGGCGTTCAGCGAGAGTCTGCTGCTTGCGGAGAAGGGCGGCATTCCGCGTGAGGTCGCCATGCGCGCGCTGCTTGACAGCGTGATTGCCTCGCCCTCGCTGAAGTACCGAGCGCCGTTCATTACAGAGGCGCCCGACGAGGTGTGGTTCAACGTCAACATGATGCAGAAGGACATGAACCTCGCGCTCGAGATGGGTCGCCAGCTAGACGTGCCGCTGCCGACCGTCGCCGTGAGCAACGAGATACTGACAGCAGCCCGCGCAATGGGCCTGGCCGAGCACGACTTCTACATCACGTTCGAGGTGCTCGCCAAGCTCGCGGGCGTCCAGGACGACGTCGCCGCCCTCGCCAAGCAGCACTAGCCTCACGAAACCGTCTGTAGGGGCGAGGCACGCCTCGCCCGTCCCCTCCCGCGTACCCACATACCGCCTGCTGGCATCGCAGGCTCCAGATTGCTCTCAGCTTGAATGCTCTGCGACAGCCATCGACCCTCCGAGGAGGCCCCAGTGACCACGCCCGCTGTTCACCTGCGCGTCTGCTCGTTTCAGGGTCTGCAGAATCTGCCGGTGCTGGCTGCTCAGCGGCAGGGCATGTTCGCCCGCTACGGCGTGGACGTCTCGCTCACGTACACCAACAGCTCGGCGCAACAGCTCGCCGCGCTCGCCCGCGGCGAGTACGAGCTGATTCACACCGCACCCGATAACGTCATCAACTTCGACGCCCACCCCGAGGCGTTCGGCTGCGACCCCGCGACGGCGCCTCGCGTGCGTATGCTGCTCGGCGGCAGCAATGGGCCGCTGAGCGTCTACGCGCGTCCCGGCATCACGACGGCGGAGCAGCTTCGCGGCGCGTCCGTCGGTGTGGACAACCCGACGTCCGGCTTCGCGATCGTGCTGCGCGACCTGCTAGAGCGCGCCGAACTAACGCTCGACCGAGACTACACCTTCGCGGTTGCGGGAGGCACCGGCAAGCGGGCCGCCGCACTCATCGAGGGCACGGTCGATGCCACAATCCTCTATCCGCCGTTCGATCTCGTGGCCGAGCGCGCAGGCTGTTCTCAGCTCGCCGTCTCGACTGTGGCCTATCCGGCGTACGCGTCGCAGGCGCTGGCAGGCACTGACGCCTGGGTCGAGGCGCACGGCGACAGTGTGCTGCGCTACATCCGCGCACTTCTCACCGCCCTGCGCTGGATCTACTCGCCTGCCACCCGCGCGGACGTCGAAGCGCTTCTTGCCAGTGAGCCATCGTTCGGTCTCGCCGGAGTCTCCGCCGCGTCTGCCTATTCCGCCTTCACCGATCCGCGACACGGCTTCGGCGAGACCGCCGCGCTCGACGATGCGGGGCTAGCGCAGGTGCTCGCCCTCCGCGCCCGCTACGACCAGCACCACGTACCCCTCGGCCTACCCGCCGACTACCACAACCTGCGCTGGTACGCCCAGGCGTTGGCCTCGCTTGACGAGCAGCCATAGCCCGCGCACCAGTCATCTCCAGCAGACGGGCGCGGGCGAGGCATGCCTCGCCCCTACAGTAGGGCATGTCGGCCGCGTCTCGAACATCGCCCCAACATGTGAGCGTCCAGACAGCGACCCCTCCCCTTAGAGGGGAGGGGCTAGGGGGAGAGGTTCTGTTTACCGTGGCGCTATTCGTCCCAGATTCGCGTTGAGCACGGCGAACTTGAGCTCGGTCATCTCCTCCATCGCGTAGCGCACGCCTTCGCGGCCGGTGCCGCTATCCTTTACGCCCCCATAGGGCATGTGATCGGCGCGGTACGTCGAGACGTCGTTGACGATGACGCCGCCGACCTCAAGCTCCTGAATGGCATATAGCGCCTCGCTCAAATCGTGCGTGAAGACGCCGTGGTTCAGCCCCAGGTGCGACGTGTTGATCTCGTCGATCATCGCGGCGAAGTCGCTGTAGGGCAGCAGCGCGACGACCGGAGCGAAGATCTCCTCGCACACCACCTGCATGCGTGGCGTCACATGGGCGAGGACCGTCGGCTGCAGATAGGCGCCCGCGCGCGAGCCGCCGGCCAGCACCTCCGCACCGCCCTCGACGGCCTCACGAATCCAGCTCTCGGTGCGCTCGGCAGCGGACTCCGAGATCATCGGGCCGACCTCGACGCCGTCCTCCAGCGGATCGCCAGTCCGCAGGACCTTCACCGCCGCGACCAACTTCTCCGAGAAGGCATCGTAGACCGACTCATGCACGTAGATGCGCTGCGCCGAGATGCATGACTGCCCGGCGAACTGGAAGCCGCCGCGCACGATGGCCGACACCGCCGCGTCTAGCGAGGCCGTCGACGTGACGATGTTGGCGGCGTTCGACCCCAGCTCCAGCGCCACCCGTTTCAGCCCTGCGCGCTGGCGGATGTGTACGCCCACGGGACCTGACCCGGTGAAGCTGATCATCGCGACGTGCGGGTGGGTCAACAGGATGTCGGCCACCTCCGTCGAGCACGGCACGACGTTGAGCACGCCAGCGGGCGCGCCAGCCTCCTGGATGACCTCGGCCAGCAGCAACGCGGTCAGTGGTGCCTCGGTCGTCGGCCGCAGCACCACCGTATTGCCAACGGCCAGCGCGGGCGCCAGCTTATGGGCGACGAGGTTCAGGGGATAGTTGAACGGTGTAATCGCCGCGACCACACCAACTGGCTGGCGCAGGCTCAGGCCGATGCGCTCCTCGGAGCCACGCAGCAGATCCATCGGCACGATCTCACCGTACTGCCGCTTGGCCTCCTCAGCCGCCAGAAGAAACGTCGTCTGCGCGCGGCTGATCTCGGCCTCGGCGGCGCCGCGCGGCTTGCCAACTTCCTCGGCCAGCAGGCGCACGAACTCGCCCGCTCGCTCGCCGATACCCCGGCTGATCGCCGTCAGCAGCTCGTAGCGCTGATACGCGGGCGACCGCCGGTACGACGACTTGAACGCGCTGTACGCCGCCTCGATGGCCGCCTCGACCTGCTCGCGCGACGCCTGCCCGATCTCCGCCAGCGCCCGCCCATCGCGCACGCTATGCTTGACGCGCGTACCACCCTCAGCATCGACCCACTTGCCAGCGATCAGCAGTTGCCGCGCACTCATGACTCTACCTCCAGATATCGGGCAAACAGAGATAACGCTTGCTGGAACGTATCGCCCCCAGCACCTTTCCCCTTGCAGCTCGCAAGGGGGAGCAACGGTTGATGCCCGACGGGCATCCGCATCGCTAGGTAGGCGCGGGCGAGGCATGCCTCGCCCCTAGAGCGCGGGTTCGTAGGCAAGGCTGGATTCTTCCGCCTTTGGCCACCAACGCCACATCAACGACCCCTTCCCTGAAGGGAAGGGGGTAAGGGGTTAGGTCAGACCGCCGCCTGCGGCTTCGTCGCGATGACGCCACCCAGGTACAACGCGCTAATCTCAGGATTGTTCAGCACATCCATGCTCGGGCCGTCTAGGCGGACCCGGCCGCTCTCCATCACGACGCCGTGGTCGGACAGATGCAAGCCCGCGCGGGCGTTCTGCTCAACCAGCAGAATCGTGCGTCCAGCTTCCTGCATCGTCTTGACCGTCTTGAACACCTCTTTGAGCGTCTTCGGGTCCAGGCCCATCGAGGGCTCGTCGAGCAGCACGAGCGCGGGATCGAGCATCAGGCAGCGTGCGAACTCGACCAGGCGCTGCTGCCCTCCCGAGAGACTGCCCGCATGCTCACCGGCGCGCTCGCGCACGATGGGGAACATCTCCTCGATCTGCGCGTAGCGGCGGCTGACGACCGCGGAATCGCCGATCATGTACGCGCCGAGCTCGACATTCTCGCGCACCGTCATCGTCGGGAACAGGCTGTGATTCTGTGGCACCTGCACCACGCCGCGCGCGAGCACCTCACGCGGGCTCAGGCCGTTGATCGGCTGGTCCTTGAAGAGAATCTCGCCCTGGCGCGGCTTGAGCAACCCGCTGATGGCCGTGAGCACCGTCGATTTGCCGGCGCCGTTCGGTCCCACGATGCAGGTGATCGAGCCCTCGGCAACCTCCAGATTGACCCCGCGCAGCACGTCGCCGCCACCATAGCCGCCGACCACATTGCGTAGCTGCAATAGCATGGCTTCAGTCTCCTAGATAGGCTTCCAGCACGGCGGGGTTCGCGCGCACGACGTCTGGCGTGCCCTCGGCGAGCTTGGTGCCGCGATGCATCACCATCACTTTGTCGCACAGGCCCATCACGAACTCCATGTTGTGCTCGACGATGAGGAACGTGACGCCCTGCTTATTCAGCTCGCGGATGCGCTCGCCCAATTGCCCGATCAGCGTCGGATTGATACCGCCCGCTGGCTCATCCAGCAGAATCACCTGCGGCTCGGCGATGAGAATGAAGGCCAGCTCCAGCAGCTTGCGCTGCCCGTACGAGAGGCTTCCGGCGGGCGCATCCTTCAGGTGCGTGAGACCGACGAATTGCAGCAGTTGCAGCGCGCGCTCGTGCTCGTGTGACGCACTCCAGCGGCTGAGCAGCGAGAGCAGCCCCTTGCGCTTGATGGCGATATGCATGTTCTCGATGACCGTCAGCCGCGAGAAGATGCGCGTCAGTTGGAACGTGCGCCCGATGCCCAGCCCAAAGATGCGATCCGGACCGTACTCCGTGATGACGGCGTCTTTGAATTTGACTTTGCCCGCGTCGGCGCGCTCGTACCCGGTCATGACGTTGAAGAGCGTCGTCTTGCCCGAGCCGTTCGGGCCAATTAGCCCGCTGATGGACCCCTGTTCGACCGAGATGGAACAGTCGGTCAGCGCGTGTATGCCACCAAATGCTTTGGAGACGCCTTCGACTTCGAGAAAGCTCATAGAGCACGCTCCTGCACCTGTTCGTCCGATGCGGTGCCGCGCTCATCTGGCGCGGGAGGGACATCTGTCGCGGGGGCGGCAACCTGCGCACCAGCGGCCTGCGCACTTACAGCTTGCGGCTCTGGCGCGACGGGCGTCTCAGTCGACTGCGCGGCCCGCGCCCACAGCCGCCGGCTTACCGCAGGGACGATACCCTCTGGCAGCAGCAGAATCACCAGCAGGAAAACGGCGCCGTACAGGACGAGATAGATCTGACTCTGGCTGAACTGCAACGTCAGATACTGCTGCGCCGGAATGATGATCACCGCGCCGAGGAGCGGCCCAGCGAGGGTGCCCAGCCCACCCATGAAGGCCATCAGCGCGATGCCGACGTCGAAATTGGCATCGAACGCAAACGGCGGGTAGATGGACCCCAGGAAGTAGGCCCAGACCGCACCCGCCATGCCGACGAAGAACGCCGACAGTACGAACGCGCTGAGCTTCGTGATCCCGGTGCGCACGCCCAGGCCGCGCGCGCGGTCTTCGTCGTCGCGAATCGCCAGCAGCTCCAGCCCATACTTCGAGTGGCGTACGAACCACGAGGTCAGCACCGCCAGCACGGTGATCGCCAGAATGACGTAGTAGAACGGCAGATTGTAGACGTCGCCACTCCACGGTGGAATCGGCAGCTCAAGGCCCGCCGAGCCGCCAGTGATCTCGTGCAGGTTATACGCGAGCAACTGGAAGATGAAGAACATCGCGATGGTGATGACGACGAAGGTGTGTCGCCGCGTGCGCAGCGCGATGGCTCCCAGCGGCGCCGCCAGGATCGCGGCTGCCAGCCCCGCCAGAGGCACGAGCGCGAAAGGCGCCCAGCCGCCGCTTACATGCCAGTGCTGACACATCAGCGCAAGCGCGTAGCAGCCGGTGCCGAAGTACGCGGCGTGCCCCAGCGCGATGTAGCCGGTGTAGCCCGAGAAGATATTCCATGCCGAACCGGAGGCGGCAAAGACCAACGTGAAGAATGCTATCGTGGTAGTCGCCGGGCTGGAGAACACCAGTGGGAACACGATCGCGACGACCAGAACCGCAAGCGCAAACAGTGGCTGAAACCGTTTGAGCTTCTCACGCCCCACCCGAGTGGGTGATCGTTGTTGCTGTGACACCGTTGCCATAGTTGAAGGCTCCGCTTTCTTCTCGTTCTTGCTCTGAGCGTGGATACGACGCGACAGCTACTGGCTGCGCGCGGCGGCTTTGGCGAAGAGACCCTGCGGGCGAACAATGAGAACAATCACGAGCAAGATGAAGAAGACGGTGGTCGCCCACTGAGGCGACCAGATGACTGCCACCACATCCTCGCTGACTAGCATGACGAGCGAGGCGATCAGCGCGCCGCCCAGACTGCCCATGCCGGCGAGGACGATGATGACGAGCAAGCGAGAAATGAGGTCGTAGTGACTGTTGGGATTGAAGCTCGTCGTCGCGCCGTACGCCATGCCACCGGCAGCCGTCAGCGCTACACCAATGGCAAACGTGAAGGCCGCGACGCGCTCGACGTCGATGCCGATCAGCAAGGCGGCGGCGCGATTCTGCGTCGTCGCACGCAAGCTCCGTCCAAATTTCGTTCTGTAGAGCAGCACATAGAGAGCCGCCAGCAGCACGACGCTCAAGGCGAACGCGAACAAATAGATGAGCGGCAGATAGAACCCGAACATGTGGACGGAGGC
The DNA here is from genome assembly GCA_964427535.1 of uncultured Ktedonobacterales bacterium. Lineage (GTDB taxonomy): Bacteria > Chloroflexota > Ktedonobacteria > Ktedonobacterales > JADMIN01 > CAYRVF01. The sequence goes on along the minus strand of CAYRVF010000042.1, from coordinate 5,077 downwards.
GGTGGTGTACCACGCGTGAAGTTGCACATAATTCGTGGTGAAGAGGATGCTCAATACGCCTTCGATGATGATGGCCAGAGCGTATGTCACCAGAATCGAGAGTTGTGTGCGGTCGCGCTTCAGCGGCCGTATAAACGCCCATTCAAGCACTAGGCCGAACGCAAACATCACCGGAATGGTGATGAAGAGGCCCAGAAACAGGTCGAGGTGCAGATATCGTGCGAGCACATAGCTCAAGTATGCGCCCAGAATGACGAAGGCGCCTTGAGCAACGTTGATGATGTCCATCACGCCGAAAATAAGGGTCAGACCGGCGGCCATGAGCGCATAAATGCCACCTGTGAGTATGCCCGAGATAACGGCACGCAAAATGAGCAGCGCCATGGTCTAGTCTCCTTGCGGGAATCCAGCAGGGGAAGGGATGTACACCGGGGAGGAGCCACCTCCCCGGTGGCGTAGCGCATCCCGTCAGATATGGCATGCGCTACGTTCACACTACATGAGCGATGCGAGCCTTATGGCCAGTTCGGCTTCGGATACTCTGGGCTGGCCGACGCCACGCTCGACGGGAAGACCGGCACCAACTGGCCCTTCTGCCACTGGAACAGGAACGCCTGCGCCATCGTGTTTTGGCCTGTCGAATCGAACTTCACCGGACCTTGCACGCTCTGGAAGGTGCCCGCGTGCAGCGTCTGGATGAGCTTGGTCTGATCGAGACTGTGATTCTGCTCGACTGCCTGCTTCACGACCTGTCCGACCGCCCAGGCCTCGGGAACGTCGGAGCTGATAGCGGACTTGTCGCCGCCGTACTTGGCGATATACGCCTGCACCATTGTGGCGTTCTCAGGGTAATTGAGGTCCGGATACCAGCCGTTCGGCACGAAGATGCCTTCCGCGGCGGTCTTTCCACCGACGGCATTGAGGAACTGGTCGCCCTGGTCCGGGCCAGCCGTCGCAATGATCGACTGCGGATTGTAGTGCTGCTGCTGGAAGTTCTGGATGAACGCCGAGATGTCTGGCAGCAGCGTGCCGCCGATGAAGATGTCGGCATGCGATGCGATGATTGCCGCGGCGATCGGCGTAAAGTCGGTCGTCTCAGCGGGATAGACCTTGTAGTACGCTGTGCTCACGCCGGCCTTCTCGAGAATCGACTTCGCCGTATCAATCTGCGGCTGCGTGAACGGGTCATCCTCGGTCGCGTAGGCTGCCGTCTTGGGCCGCTGGCTGGCGGGCAGTCCCGAGATGTACTGCGCGTAGCTCACCAGATTGTTCGCGACCGGCAGCGAGACGTCGAAGACGTTGTGCAGGCCCTGCGTGAAGACCGACGGACCACCGCCCGCGCCCTCGACCATCGCGTAGCCATAGCGGTTGGCGATCACCGACGACGCCTTGGTCAGCAGCGTAGAGAACGGGCCAAAGATGAGGTCATCTTTGTGCTGCGTGATGAGCGTCTGGTAGTTCGTCGCGACCTGCTGTGGGCTGCTGGCATCGGAGAGGATGTCGAGCTGCACCTGGCGGCCCATCACACCGCCGTGGGCGTTGGTGTAATCGGCCCAGAGCTGATAGCCCTGCTGAAACGCCTTGCCGTCAGCCGAGAAGTCGCCTGAAAGCGATAGGGAGACACCAATTTTGATCGGACCATTCGACGAAGCGGAGTTGCTGGAACCGCATGCTGCAAGCACCAGTACGATGCTTGCGAGCAGGCCAAAACCACAGAGGAACCGTTGCACGCGTGTGGAATTGCGTCGTGTCATCACTCTGCTCCCGGAGCTACCTCTACGTAGCTCGACACCTTATGCGTTTCGCCGTTCGGACAACCGCTCCCGCATCCAATCGGCCTGCTGCGGGCGGTGCTTGTAGGGGATGTTGTTGCAGACGTGGTTGCCGTCCTCAAACATCCATAGGTCCACGGGTCCTCTGGCGTCCCGTGCCAGATGCTCCGCATCCTGCGGAGGGACCACGCGATCTTGACGTCCCATGATGACGAGCAGCGGGCAGGTCACCCGCTCCGCGATGCCTTCAAGACTAAACGAGTGCAGCCGCTCGCGCGCGTCCCCGCGAGAGGTGGCGCCGGAGCGATGGATAAACGCCTCCTGCGTGAGGCTGGGCATAGAGTCGAACGCGTCCGGCACCGAGTAGGGTCCGGCGAGCGCGATCACCGCACGGATGCGCGGCTCGAAGGCCGCCGCGCGGGGGGCGTAGTAGCCGCCCAGGCTGACGCCCATCACGCCGACGCGCATGCTGTCGAGGTCGGGACGCTGCTCCATGGCGTCGATCGCCGCGCGCAAGGCGACCTCGTAGTCGTGGCGCATCGGCCGCTCGAACTCCATCTCGCCCTGGCCGGGCCCGTCGATGGCGAGCACCGCCATACCCCGGCGGAGGAAGTCCTCGCCGTAGGCGTGCATCTCTTCCTTCACGGAATCGAGACCAGGCACGATGATCACGACCGGCGGCTTCGGAGTGTGCCAGGGCTTGCGCAAGACTCCCCACATCGGAACGCCGTCTTCATAGGGGATGGCGATGCGCTCGCCGGGGAAGTCGAACCAGGGCAGCGCCCGCGCATACGAGCGAACCGTGTGCTCGTGCGCGGTGCGGAGCTGGTCTGGAAAGTCCACCGCCAGGAACTTGCCGAAGTGATAGGCCATAGCGGCGTGGAATAGGTGATACGCTGCGGTCTCGTAGTGCTGCCTGCCTTCCGCCTCCTCTCCCAGCTCCTCATGCATCGCGCCGCACGCGGACCATGCGCGGCACCAGTCGTCCCAGCTCTCAATGCGCGCGGTCACACGCTGAAAGTCGTTGAAATCGACACCGTTGGCAATGAAGCGGGGCGCCCAATTCGAGATCGCGACCTGCACGCGGGAATCCACAGTCATGGGCAAGTACCCCTTACAACTGTGCGGCGGTGCGACATTGGGCAGAGGGGAACTGTCGCAGCGTCGCGGACAGGTTCAGCATGCGTTGCGCAATCGTTTGCCTGACTTGAACAATCGATTGACGCAACAATAACACCCGCCTATCCCCTTGTCAATACTACGCGCTCTGACCACAATGCCTCACAGCGGACGCGCACTGTACGTCCCTGTTGACAGGCGAGACATCTTCGACTAGACTCCAATCACCATCCAACAGAGCAATCGTTTGCTCATTGGCAGGGTAGGGGCGCGCCAGTTGTGCTCCGGAAGGAGGGTCGGTTCCGCTATGGCAGAACACCGCGGCCGGGTCAACCTCGAAAAGCAAATGCACGAAATCGAGCGTCTGCGCGCCGAGATGCGCGCGAAGCCCGCACAGGATCGAGCGATCACGACCCGTGCGGTCGCCCGCATTCTGGACGACGTCCACCTGGAGGGCCGCATGGGCCGCTTCTTCGTCGAGGCGGATGAGCCACTCTCGCGTGGCGGCACCGAGCAGGGCGCCTCGCCGCTCCAGTTCTTCATGATGGGCGTCGCCTTCTGACTGCTCACCCAGGTGGCGCGGTTCGCGCCCTTGTATGACGTGCCCATCGACAACGCCACCGCCGACGTGCGCGGCCTGTTCCGCAACACCGAGAAGTACGATGTCGATGACGCGCCCCCTTATTTCGAGCAGGTGACGATCGGGCTCGCCATCGAGAGTCCCGCCCTACCCGAACAGGTGCGCAAGCTGGCGGCGCATGCCGAACGCGCGTGCCACGCCGCGCAGACACTGCGGCATGGGGTCCCCGTGGAACTCGCCGCGCAGTTGAACGGCGAGCCGCTCGACATCGATTGAGCACGCACGGGCTGGGCTGTCCCAACGGAGGGGGAGTGAGGCGCCATGAGTTCACCGTCTCTAGGGCAGTTGCTCCAGCCCGACCGCTATCCGCGCTTCTCGGACGGCGAGTTCGCCCGCCGGCGCGCCGCCGTCCGCGATGTTGTGGCCGCCACCGAGCTTGATGCGCTCGTGCTCTACGGCTCGCCCGGCCTCGACAACGAGATCCACTACCTCTCGAACTTCCGCGTCACCCGCGAGGCGGTGCTCATCTTCACGCCCGACGGCGACCCGACGGTATACGTCGAATATTTCAATCACGTGCCCAATGCGCGCCGCGTCAGCTTCGCATCGGATGTGCGCTGGGGCGGAGACGACCTGGCCGCGACGGCCGCCGCCGATCTGCGCTCACGCGGCCTGGGCTTCGCACGGCTGGGCTACGCCGGACCGCTGCCCGTCCAGCGCTACCTCACCCTCCAGCGCGAGCTGCCCCTGGCGACCTTCGTCGATGTCTCAGCGCATCTCCGCCAGCTCCGTCTCGTCAAGAGCGACGAAGAGCTGGCCTGTATCCGTCGCGGCGCAGAACTCACCGATCGCGCGGCGCTCGCACTGGAGCAGCATGCGCGGCCCGGCCTGACCGAGCACCAGCTCATTGCCCTCATCGAAGACAGCTACACCGGCGAGGGCGGGCAGACCGGCATCCACTACCTCGCCACGACGCCGATGGCACATCCCGACCGCTGCGTGCCCGCCCAGCAGCCCTCCAACCGCGTGCTCGAATCGGGCGACGTGCTCATCACCGAGATCAGCGCGCAGTACCATGGTTATCCCGGCCAATTGCTGCGCCCCTTCACGATCGCCGCCGACCCCACACCCGACTACCAGCGGATGTATGACGTCGCAGTGGAGACGTTCGAGCGTATCGCCGCCATCCTTCGTGCGGGCGCCACGACAGAGGACGTGCTCGACGCCGCCGAGGGCATCCATACCGCCGGATTTACCATCTGCGACGACTTGCTCCACGGACTCGGCGGGGGCTACCTGCCACCCGTCCTGCGGACCCGCCGTACGAGCGCGACGCCGCATCCACCCTTCACCTTCGCCGAGAACATGACGGTCGTCATCCAGCCCAACGTCATCACGGAGGACGAGCAGAGGGGCGTGCAGGTCGGCGAGCTCGTGCGCATCACCGAGACCGGCATCGAGCGGCTGCACAGCTATCCCATGCTGTTCACTCGCTGCGAGTGAGGTGGCTTCTTCCCTCCGCCAAGGCGAAACCGCACCCCCTACCCCCTTCCCTTGAGGGTAGGGGTCGCTTATTGAGCCGCGGTGGCGAAGGGCGACGCAATTA
>CAYRVF010000041.1:0-37365 GCA_964427535.1 uncultured Ktedonobacterales bacterium | reverse complement strand
CCGGCTTCTTCACCGACACCACCCTCTGCATCGGCTGCAAGGCCTGCGAGGTGGCGTGCAAGCAGTGGAACCAGTTGCCTGCGGACGGCTATAAGCTCTCTGGCAAGAGCTATGACAATACGCTCGCGCTCAACGGCACCACCTGGCGCCACGTGCTCTTCGTGGAGCAGATGGACCGTGCGGGTGTCGGCGTCGACGGGCATGCGGACGGCAGTGGGGACGGACGCGCCGCCACGGATGGCGACGGCGCGAGTGCCATCCGTGGCCGCATGAACGGCGACGTGAACCTGGCCGAGATGCTCCAGAGCGGACGGCTGAAAGACGAGGATGCGGGCGGCTTTCTGAGCGGCAACCGCTGGCTCATGATGAGCGACGTCTGCAAGCACTGCACGAACGCGGGTTGTCTGGAAGCCTGCCCGACCGGCGCGATCATCCGCAACGAGTTCGCCGACGTGTACGTGCAGCCCGACGTCTGTAACGGTTGCGGCTACTGCGTCTCGGCCTGCCCGTTCGGCGTGATCGACATCGACCCGATGGACGGACGCGCATGGAAATGCACACTCTGCTACGATCGCCAGAAAGATGGGCTGGAGCCTGCCTGCGCGAAGGCCTGCCCGACGCAATCCATCCAGTTCGGCGACCTGGATGAGCTACGCGACCGAGCGTGGCGCCGCGTGGGAATGCTCCACGAGCGCGGCATCGAGGACGCGTACCTCTACGGCGTGGACGAAAACACCTCTGTCGGGCCGCTCAATGCTTTCTTCCTGCTCGTCGACAAGCCGCAGGTCTACAATCTGCCGGAGAAGCCACACGTGCCGCAGTCGCAGGTGATTCCCTCGTATGTCGCGACCGTGATCACGGGCATCGTGCTCGGCGCCGCGACACTCCTTGCACTTGGCACAGGCAGGAGGCGTTCGCTGTGAAGACGGAGATGGAAGGGACGCGATTCATGCCAGATTCTCAGCAGCCCCCAGCCTATGACAGGCCTCCCACAGAAATATTGCTGCCGGCAGTGCGCGACGGCATACTCGACCGCTCGTCACAGGGAATCGAGAAAGAGCCGAGTTACTACGGCTTGCCGATTATCAAGCAGCCGACATGGAAGTGGTATATTCCCACCTACTTCTTCCTCGGCGGCGTTGCCAGTGGCAGCTCGCTCATTGGCGCTCTCGCCGAGTTCTTTGGCGGCGAGGAGCATCGCTCGACGGTTCGCAACGCGCGCTACCTCTCGCTTGGGCTGGCGGCTCTCTGCCCGATTCCGTTGATCGTCGACCTAGGGCGGCCCGAGCGGTTCCATCACATGCTGCGCGTCGTCAAGGTGTCATCACCGCTCAACCTTGGCACGTGGATACTCTCGGGGTTCGGCCTGCTCTCGGGTGTGCTCGCGGCGCATCAGGCAGCTCAGGATAGCTTCATCGTCCCGCGCCAGAGCTGGGTAGGCCGCTTGCTGCTCTCCATCCCCACAGGTCCCTTCACGTTCCTGCATGGGATATTTGGCATGGCGCTCGGGGGGTACACCGGCACGCTCCTTGCCGTGACGACCGTGCCGCTCTGGGCCTCGGCGGGCGTGCTGCTGGGTCCGCTCTTTCTGTCGGCATCGGCAACGTCAGGGGCCGCGGCGCTCGTGCTGATGGGGCTACTCACTGGCGACCAGGGGCGCAGGGCACGCCAGCAGATCCAGGTCGTCGCGAATATCGCCTCGGCCATGCAGTTTGGGCTGGCGGCGGCACATGACACGTTCATGCCCGAACGGATCAGCAAGCCGCTGCACACAGGTCGCTGGGGATTGCTCTTCCGTGGCGGCGCAGTCGGGGGCGGACTCTTCCTGCCAGCGGCGCTACGTTTCGCCGCATGGATTGCGAATGACCGTTTGGAGCGCATCCTCTCGGCGCTCGCTGGCTCGTTTACACTGCTGGGGACACTCTCCGAGCGCATTGCCATCGTCGAGGCGGGCAAGGTCTCCGCGCGCGACCCCTACGCCTACCTGGATTTCACACGCGGCATGCCTGGCCAGGCACGCCCATCACCCGAGGAGCAAGCGCGCCAGGCGCCACGAGTGCCCAGATTTGCGCCTGGCGTCTCCGTGTCGGACTACATCGGCTTCACGGGGCAATCGCGGAACTGAGTCCAAAGCCGCCCCGCCGCCGTTCAGCGCTCTCCTCAGCACGCAGGCCCCCTCTCAGGACGAGCTCCGAGACGGGGCCTGTTCGTGTCTCTGGCGATCAATAGGCACGTGCAGAAGGCTGGAAGCAGGGCGAGCACGACACACCTCAAAACAAAATGCTTGCCAAGATGCGCGAGGTGTGGCACTCTCTCCCCAAGCGAGCGCCCGTCGAGTCATGCGACCACCTGGGGCGAAGCAAGCGGTGAGGAGGGGATGTGGACGAGACCAGATGCCCAATGTGCGGGCGGCACGTCGCCGTCGCGGCGGGTGAAACGCAGCCGTGCCCCAGTTGCGGAGTGCCGGTGACAGCTCCGGCAGTGATCGTTCAGTGCGCGATGTGTGGCAGGCGCTACACCACGAGCGCCGCCGGGGCGACGCCCTGCCCGAGTTGCGGCGTCGCGGCGCCCATCCCGCTCAGCGCGCAGCCACCGCGCGAACCGGCTTCCGCCGCACCTGAGCCTGCCGCCGCGCTCCCGCTCGCGGAGCCTGCCACCACGCAGGCCGAAGCCGCGGACCAGAGCACACCCACGATCCAGCAGGTGAGCGAGCCGGTGCCAGCGGTAGCCGAGACGATTGCCCCGCAGGGTGATGTCGCACCGAGCATCGTCGTCTTGCCCGCGGTGGACGACGCTCTCGCAGCGGATGTGACTCCCGCGCCGGAGTTGTCCAAGGCCGACGCAGTGCCAGAAGAGGTAATAGCGCCAGCCGTAGAAGCAGCCCCCATTCCGGCCGCGTTCGCCGCCGAGGAGGCACCGGACGAGCCAGCGGAGAGCCCGACGCTCGCCGCGAGCGAGAGCATCGACGCTCAGACGCGCCCCGCCGACGACGTGGCTGCATTCGTCCCTTCCACGATGGATGCTGCCGACGAGCCGGTACATGAGAGCGCCACACCGCCCGCATCGGGTGAGGAAGCGGCTACTGGTGAGGCCGCGCCGGCCCCAACGACGGCACCAGAGCCGTGGTTGCCCCGCACCGAGGCGTTCGATGCACCAGTGCTGCCAGCGGAGCCAGTCGCGCCCGAACACGTGGCAGAGGACATCGCGGCGCACCCTGCTGCCGAGCCAGAGGCGCCGGTAGCCGCGCAACCCGCCGCCGCCGCAGCCGAGTCGCCAGCACCGGCACAGCCGCCGATGCCCGCGCCGATGCCCGCGCCGCAGAGCAGCCCGCCACCAGCGTACGGCGCCCCACCGCCGTATCCTGTGCCGGGAGCACCGCCACCCTACTCACCGCAAGGGACGCCGCCGTATCCGCCGATGCCGTACGACCCGCGCACGCAGCCCGCGCCGCCTCCTGGCATGTATGCTCCGCCGCAGCCGCCCACCGGGCAGCCACCCTTCGCGTTGCCGCCGGTCGTGCAGCCGCTACCGCAGCGCAAAGGTCCCAGTGTCGCGCTGATTCTCTCGCTCGTAGCGCTGGTGGTCGTGCTGCTGGTGGCCGCGTCGGTCGCGGTGCTCGTCTCGGCGCACGCTATTCATCTTGGCACGGGGACAACTTCTGTCGCGGTGGCGTCCAGCCCAACCCCCGCGCCCACGGCAACGCCTGTGGTTCCCAATGGATTCACGCTCTACACGCAGGCGCCCGATGGACTGTACACGGTGATCGTGCCGCAAGGCTGGGATCACACCGCCACGACCGGTAATATTGACCTGCAACTCTTCACCGACACCTTGCGGCAGCAGGCATTTGAAGTTGAAACAATGACCGCGCCAGGTGTGGGTGATAGCCAGCTTGTGGGGTTGGAGTCGGACGTGCTCAATGCCACGGCACACGCGACAGGCGCGACGCCTCCGGCCTCATACCCCCAGTCGACAGCATTTGTCGATGGCCAGACCTGGCAGCAGGAGCAGGCGGACTTTACCGCCGCGAATGGCTCTGTGCTCCGCTTCACTGTGCTGGCAACGCTGCACAATCAGCGGCTGTACATCATCGAATATGGCACGCAGGTGTTCCAATACGACAACGTGATGACCAACACCTTCCAGCCGATGCTCAACTCGTTCACCTTCCTGAAGTAACGCGATCAGGGGCCCCATCCCCCAGCCCCCTTCCCCTTGCGAGGGGAAGGGGGTGTTGCGTTCGTGGCCGTCCGCCACTCCACCCGCCTAGCGACCCCTCCCCTCCAAGGGGAGGGGGTAGGGGGAGCGTTTCCGCGCCTCCCAGCGGTATACTGGAGGGTCGGACCCCAGGCGCATCCGGCGAGAGGAGAGTCAGGTCATGGCAGAGACAGCGGAACAGGCGGCGTCATCGGTCCTGGAGCGCGGGATCACCGCGACGATGCTGGAGCTTGCGGGCATCCCCAGCGTCTCGGGACACGAGGAGCAAGTGCGGGGGTATGTCCGCGAGCGGCTGCGCGTGCTGGGCCTGAGCGCGGAGGAAGACCGCGCGGGCAACCTGATCGCGCGGGTGCCGGGCGTGCCCTCCGAGCGCGACGCTGAGCCGCCGCTGCTGCTCAACGCGCACATGGACCGCGTACCGCCCGGAGCGGCGCACACGCCCGTGCTGGAGAACGGCATCCTCCGCAGCGACGGCAAGACCAACCTCGGCGCGGATGACAGCGCGGGCATCGCGATCCTGCTACATACGGTCGAGGAGCTAGCCGGGCGTAGGCTGCCGCACCCGCCGTTGCTGCTGGTCTTCACGACTGGCGAAGAGGTCGGGCTAACGGGCGCGAAGGCGTTCGATCCCACGCCGTGGGGCGCGCGCGAGGGCATCGTCTTCGACAACGTCGATGAGCCGGGTGTCGTGGTCGAGCGCGCGGCCACCTACATCGCCTTCGACGTGCTGCTGCAGGGTAGTGGCGGGCATCCCGGCAAGCGCCTGGAGGGCACGACGAGCGCGATCGAAATCTTCCATCAGGCGCGATATCCCGTCGGTGTGCTGGACGAGGGGCAGACACGCGTCTCGATCGGGCGCATTGAAGGCGGCACGGCGCGCAATGCCGTGCCGGAGCGGACGATCGTGCTGGGCGAGGTACGCACACTACTCGGCACCGCTGACCGGCTCGACTTGCTGGACCGCATCGAGCGCGCGTTCGTCGAGTCGGCTCGGGTGCTTGGCGGCAATGCGGAGGTCACCTTCGACCCGCACTGCGACGGCTACGAGGTGGACCCCGACGAGCCACTGCTGCGCGCCTTCGCCGCCACGCTCGCCGCGCGCGGCCATCCATTCCGCACGACCACGACGTTCATCGGGAGCGACGCGAGCGCGCTGCGCCAGCACGCGCGGGTCTTCACCGTCTCGACCGGCGCGATGAACGAGCACACGACACAGGAATGGATCGCGCTCCCCCCGCTCGCCGACCTCACTGAGACGGCGGTTGCGCTGCTGAGTACCTATACGAGCAGAACCTAACCCCCTGCCTTTTTCCCTTGAGGGATGGGATCGCAAGGCAATGGGCGTGACCACGGGCGCCGGTCGCCTGTAGGGGCGAGGCATGCCTCGCCCGCACCCGCACTGCTCCGCCTTCCCATCCCAGGGGAACGGGACCGGGGAGAGAAGGCCCCGCATGGCGGCACACCGCGAGCATATCGTATACTGCGTTCGCCGAGGTGCGGTGGATGGCGGCGGTGCCAGAGAGAGTCTGGACGGGCGGCGGAGGAGAGGGACATCTCTGTATGCGCATCGAGGGAACGTATACGTTTCTGGCTCCCGTCGAGCAGGTGTATGGCGCGCTCGTCTCGCCTGACACCCTCCGTTCGATTCTGCCAGGATGCGAGCGGATTCTCCAGTTTGGTCCACCATCGGAGCAGGGTGTTGCGCCTTTCGAGGCCCGCCTGCACACCGCATCTGGCGTCACGACCCTCACCCTCACACCTACCGCAGCCCGGCGACCTGAATCCCTGCGTCTGACGCTCCACGCTCACACGCCATACGGCGCCTTCAGTGGCAGCGGCAGCATCGACCTCGTCGCGCAGGATGAGTGCACGATCGGCGCATATGCCTGGGAGCTTCGCCCGACGGGTGCGCCGATCGTGGGGCCAGACGGGCGGCCGATGCTGACGGAGGAGCGCGCCGCCACTGTCGCGCGCACGATCCGCGAGGCGCTCGCCCGCGCGCTGCCGCAGAGACACAACACCGCCAATCTGCTCGACCTGCTGCCCGGCATCGGCCTTGTCACGGAGCATGGCGAGATTCTGGCGCTCCCCGCCGAGCCACCCGCCCCACCGCTGCCGGTGCTCGCGCGACCACTTGCGCAGCGCGCCGCGTGGATGGGCGCTGGCCTGGCCGCGGGTCTAGTGGCGATCGCGCTGGCGGTGAGTGTCGTGCGCCGCGCGTCGGCACACGACGCGACGTAACATCGTCGACGGCCCTCCGCGAAGGACGGAGAGACTCTGAGGCGTGTCACGCGTTGTACTGAATACGGACGCGGAGCAGATGCTCGCGCACCGTTCGTTCTCACAGCGATAGTCCCTATGGGAGGAGCACTCCCACGCCGCAATCGATGACCGCCGACGCATCCAGCCCGATCGAGCGCATCAAGCAAAAGCTCGACATCGTGGAAGAAATAGGTGCGGTCGTCCAGCTGAGAAAGTCTGGACGGACGTACAAAGGGCTATGCCCGTTTCATAACGAGCGGACGCCTTCGTTCCACGTCTACCCAGACGACGGCGCCTACAAGTGCTACGGCTGTGGCGAAGGCGGCGACATCTTCACCTTTGTGCAGAAGACGCAGGGACTTGATTTCGTCGACGCGCTCAAGCTGCTCGCCGAGAAGGCCAACATTCCGCTGGAGAGCGGCGGCTACGGCGAGGGCGGCAGTGCCGAGGAGTCACCCGAAGCATCGGCGCGCAAACGGCTGCGCGCGCTCAACGAAGCGGCGGCCATCTGGTATCACCACCAGCTCCTGCGCGCGCCCGAGGCGCAGTACGCCCGCACCTATCTGGAGTCGCGCGGCGTCAACTCCGACTCCATCGCACTGTGGCGGCTGGGGTACGCCCCTGAGGGCGACGCGCTCACCCGCTACCTGCTCGACCAGGGCTACACGCCAAAAGAGCTGATCGACGCGGGCCTGACCCGCGAGCGTGAGGCCAGCCGCGGCGGCGGACTCTACGACTATTTCCGCAACCGAGTGATCTTCCCCATCCGCGACGCGCGCAACCAGACCATCGCGTTCGGCGGCCGCGAATTGGGGGGCGCGACGCCCAAGTACCTCAACACGCCGCAGACGCTCGTCTTCGACAAGAGCGCCACGCTCTACGGCCTCGACCTCGCTCGCGAGACCATCCGCAAGCGCGACCGCGTGATCTTCGTCGAGGGCTACATGGACGCCATCGTGACGCACCAGTATGGCTCGCGCAACGTCGTCGCGGTCATCGGCAGCGCGATCACCGAGAAGCACATCAAGCAGATCAAGAAGCTGACGCGCCGCGTGACCCTCGCGCTCGACCCCGACGCCGCCGGTGAATCGGCGACGCTGCGCGGCATCACCGTCGCGCAGCACGCCTTCGACCGGGTGGTCGTGCCGGTGCCGGGTCCCGCGCCGGAGTCGCCCAGCCACGAGCGGCGGCGCAAGTCGACGAAACGGCCAAGCGAGCCGCGCGGCATGGTGCGCTTCGAGGAGCAGGTCGATGCCGAGATCACGGTCGCGAAGCTCCCGCCGCACGAAGACCCCGACGAGTTCGTGCGCCGCGATACGCCCGGCTGGGAGCGCGCCATCGAGACCGCGACGCCCCTCATCGACTACCTGATCGAAGCACAGACCGCCGGACTCGCGCTCGACACGCCACAGGGCAAGCTCGAAGCCTGCCGCCGCCTGCTGCCCATCATTGCCGAGGTGCGCGACCGCACACTGGCCGACGAGTATCTCGGCCGGCTCGCGCAGCGTGTCCGGCTCGACAAGGTGGAGCTGCGGCGCGACTTGCATCTCGCCCGGCAGCGTCTGGACCGCGAAGCCCGTCTCAGCCCGCGCGAAGAGCAAGTGGACGACGAACCAGATGCGCGCGAAGCTGTCGAGCGTCAGGGAGAAAAGTACCGTCCTTCTGAGCAAGTAGGTTCTAGCGCGTCGTATAGTTCGACAGTCGCTGGAGGCGTGCGAGCGTCCGGCGGAGTCGGTGGAACGCTGCTCGCCGAACAGTCCGTCGCGGAATACTGCCTGGGCGTGCTGCTGGAGCGGCCACGGTCGTGGACGGAGATTCGCGCTATCGTGGATGAGCGCGATTTCACGTCGCCAGACCTGCGGGCGATCTTCGCGACGTTCGCGGCGGCGATCAGCGCTGGCGCCTTCGTGTCGCTGCCCGATTTCGTCGCGGGGCTGCCTGTCGAGCTTCAGCCGGCCGTCGAGCGGGTACGCGCGCGCACCGAGCCGGGCCTGCCGGATGAAGGGGCGGTGGTCAACCGAATCGCGAGCAAGGCCGCCTACCACCTGAAGCGCATGCGGGTAGACGCCGAGCTCGCCGAGCTTGACGCGCTGGAGCGTGACGCCGAGCAGGCAGTTGATGCCGAGGCGCTACGCCTGCTCGTTCAACGGAAGCAAGCATTACTCGCGCAGCGCCGGGCAATCGATGCGGCAACGTCGCCGCAGGGCGGGCGCAGCGCTCTTGGGCGAGGCAGTGTCGCCAGACGCCGTGATTCGAGAAGTGGCAAGTCGTCTTTCTAGGCTATCTGGTGGCAGCATGCGCGCCAGCATTGGGGTTGGAAGTCCGGACGGCGAGACGAGACAGCACGCGGGCGACGCGAACGGCCGGCGTCCGGAGGAGGATGTGCGACCACATGGTGACACGCAAACAGGCTCAGCGAGAGCACTCGACTGGCGGTGGGCAGCCAGATGATGCGGGCGAGGATGGTTGGTCGCCCGATATCACGCGCCTGCTGACCGAGTGGGGAAGCCTCGGGCAGGTGGATCCGCAGGGACGCCCGATGGTGGCGAATCGATCCGCGCGGCGGTTTGCCGCGGGAAGCGCAACCGCGACAATTGCGGCGGACTCCCGGCTCACAATGCCGGGGCGCCCGGCGGTCGAGGCAGACGCGCCCGGCACGGACGAGGAGGACGACGACTCCTTCGCGGACATGCCGGACGAGCTGCTCGATGGGCCAGCCGCCGAGCCAGACGACCTCACTCTACGGAGTGCGGACGGCGCGTTCGGCGACATGTTCACACTACAGGATGAGCCTATGGCGATTGATCCGCTCGACCCATCAAAGGACACCTGGGCTGTCGAGGGTACCGACGATGGGGCGGAAACACCGGGCAACAACAAGTGGGACGAGCTGCGTGAGGGGGTAGGTGCGCTCAGCAGCGAGCTCGAAACGAGCCTCGACGATCCGGTGCGCATGTATCTCCGTGAAATCGGCCGCGTGCCCTTGCTCTCAGCCGAGCAAGAGGTCTCGCTCGCCAAGCGAATGGAGCGCGCCAAAGCCGAGCGCCTCAAGCCGCTGAAAGAGCAAAACCTGCGCATCGTCTTCGACGGCGAAGAGGCGCAGCACGCGCTCACCGAGGCGAACTTGCGGCTGGTGGTGAGCGTCGCGAAGAAGTATATCGGGCGAGGCATGAGCCTGCTGGACCTGATCCAGGAAGGCAACATTGGCCTCATCCGTGCCGTCGAGAAGTTCGACTACACCAAGGGCTACAAGTTCTCCACCTACGCGACCTGGTGGATCCGGCAGGCCATCACACGGGCCATCGCCGACCAGGCACGCACCATTCGCATTCCGGTGCATATGGTGGAGACGATCAACCGGCTCATCCGCACCAGCCGACGGCTGCTGCAAGAGCTCGGCCGCGAGCCAACCTCAGAAGAGATCGCCGCCGAGATGGAGATCAGCCCCGAGAAGGTGCGCGAAATCATCAAGGTCAGCCAGGAGCCCGTCAGCCTCGAAACGCCGATTGGCGAAGAGGACGACAGCCACCTGGGCGACTTCATCGAAGACCACGCCGCCCTCGCCCCAGCCGACGCCGCCAGCCATCAGCTCCTCAAAGAGCAGGTGAAAGACGCACTCGGCAGCCTCTCGCAGCGCGAGCAAGAGGTGTTGCGCCTGCGCTTTGGCCTCGACGATGGCCGCAGCCGGACGCTGGAAGAGGTCGGCAAAGAGTTCCGCGTGACCCGCGAGCGCATCCGCCAGATCGAGGCGAAGGCGCTGCGCAAGCTGCGTCATCCGAGCCGCAGCCGCCGCCTGAAGGATTACCTGGACTAGCTTCGTCGCATCCGTCTTTATTCATTCGTCTCACCTGTGGGGCCCGGCGCCATCATGGCGCCGGGCCCCACACTATCTATAGAGATGAAGTCGAGACTGCCTCTAGCGCAGCAATCAGCGGAGCCGCTTTGGGGGATTGGAGACGAATGCGTGTCCTAGCCATTCCTGGAGAGCGGACTGTAACGGGAGGTAGACGAAGCTCCTTGGCAGCGTGAGCAACTGGAGGGAGCGCCCGTCGAACATCTGAACGCGCAGATCATACGCCATAAAAGGAGAGAAGCTGAGAGAAGCACTCTTAATGCCCTCCCGTGGAATCCAGATGTTGCGCGGACGTGAAATGAGTCTGCTGAATTCCTCAGGGCTGAAGGTGCTCGTTTTTGGATTGCGCAATTCGGCAATGTAGCCAACGCAACAGACTGTTTTGAGCCAGCCGATGGGAACCCGCAATATCCCGCTCTGGAACAACCACAGTTCGCCGTGAAACCAATCCTTCCATCCTGTGGTTGAAGTGGTTGCGAGGCGCACACCGGTCTGGAGGTTTTCTGCCATGTTGATCCTCGACGCTCCTATATACTGGCGGCTATACTGGCGGCCAAACGTATTGCCACCACGCCAACCAATCATACATGCGTGACGATGAAACGAACACGAGATCGCACAACGCTGCGAGCGTGGGGCTGCACTCGCATTCCCTGCGTCGAGCCACACATCTTCGCACCCGCACGTAGCACGGTTGAAGTACGCGGAGGGCATGGTCCTTTTTCTACACTTCTCGCGGCCAGACGACCTGGCCGAACATCACAGTACGCATGCCCGGCTGTGATACACTGAAGAGACATAACTCCTCACCATTCGAGGAGGAGGATAATTGCTATGAATTCTGAACTTGAGCTGATGGGGACGTTGCGCGGTGAGAACGCCGAGCGGTCTCCATCAGACAGCGAAATAGAGGGGACAGCCCTCCATCAGACACCTCCGAGCGCGAGCCACCTTTCGGAGTTCTGCCCACGCTTTCGCGCCGCGATGGACATGATTGGGCGGCGCTGGGCGGGTGTGATTCTGAGGGTGCTGCTCAGCGGGCCGCACCGCTTCAATGAGATTCTCGCGGCCATTCCGGGGATCTCCGACCGGCTCCTCACGGAGCGGCTGCGCGAGCTTGAGGCCGAAGGCGTGGTGACACGGCGCGTGCTCTGCGGTCCTCCGGTGCGGGTGGAATACGAGCTCACGCCCAAGGGGCAGGAGTTGGAGACGGTCATCTGCGCCGTCTCGGCGTGGGCGGAGAAGTGGCTGCCATTGCCGCAAGAATAGGCTGTGAGCCGCGTGCCCCCGCGGCCGATATACGACCGGTTCAGATGAGTCGGGAGCTCGCGGGCGCCGGAGGCGAGACATGGATACGTTGTGTACCCACGCTCACATCCGGCACAATCAACGGGCGGAGCACTAGCTCGCGGACCCTGAGCGCGACAGCAGCGCGCCGACGACCAGCACGATGACTCCCACGACGGCGATGTAAATGCTCGCGTGCGTGGTTGAAGAGAGCACGAACGAGCTAAAGTGACGCACTACACCGGCGACAATCAAAATGACGCCGACAATCGCCAGGATAATGCCGAGACCTCGCATACTGTCCTCCGGCTGGCCGTTGTGGGCCATGCTCCCAGGCCTTGTGCTGACGTGTCGCGGCCGTCGCAAACGAAGCGGCCGCCGTGGCGAGTATAGACCCGATGCCGCGCACGGTCAAGAGGGTGATGATGTCGACGCCTGAAGCGGGTGATCCAGGCGATGTCGGTGGGCGGCAGAAGCCCACGCACCGCTGCCCATCCACATGACATGCGCGATCCGGCGCTGGTTATCAGACACGTATGCTACAGTGAAGACGAACCAACCGCGCACCAGACCGGGCGGCTGAGGCCGTGCCGGTCACCATTTGGGAGCCAGAATTATGGACGACGTCTACCGTCAATATATCCTTGAACACTACCGTGATCCGCGCAATCACGGGCATCTTGAGCAGCCCGACATCTCCGCCGCCGATACGAACCCCCTCTGTGGCGACCGCGTTGAGATCGACCTGCGGGTGCAAGACGGCCGTGTGACGGAGGTCCGCTTCGACGGGAGGGGGTGTGCCATCAGCCAGGCGTCGGCCTCGATGCTGACGGAGAAGATCGAGGGCGCGACACTCGACGAGCTTCGCGCACTGCGTCCGGATGACGTGCTGGAGATGCTCGGCGTAACGATCGGACCCGCCCGCCAGCGGTGCGCGCTCCTCGGGCTACGGGTCTTGCATCAGGGCATCGGCGGGAGTTACACCGGCCGTCTCTCCGATGTGGATGACGACGATGCGGAGACAGCCGCCAGCGGCAAAGCCGAACAGGCCTCATCCGGGTTATAAGGAACACGCCGCGCAGACAAGACGTTCCGAAATGCGTTGTCGTGGGAGCTCATCCACGCGCATTCTGGGATGGCGGCGCAACGGAAGTCGAGGCCAAATACATGACGAATGCCACGTCGGACGCCCACAAAACGCTCCCGGTCGTCCTGGAGCGGTGCGGCTGGGCGCGCAATCCCCTCTCGATCACCTACCACGACGAAGAATGGGGCACGCCGCTGCATGACGAGCGCGCACTCTTCGAGTTTCTCGTGCTGGAGGGCGCGCAGGCAGGGCTGAGCTGGGACACCATCCTCAATCGTCGCGAGGGCTATCGGACCGCGTTCGACAACTTCGACGCCGAGCGCGTCGTCCGCTATGGTGAACCCGACATCGCGCGTCTGCTCGCCGATCCGGGCATCATCCGCAACCGGGCCAAGATACTCGCCGCCATCCAGAACGCCCGCGCGACCCTTGCCGTGCGCGAGGAGTTCGGCGGACTCGACGCCTACTTCTGGCGCTTCGTCGACGGCACGCCGGTCACCAATTACTGGCGCACGCTCGCCGAGATTCCCGCGCTGACGCCCACTTCACAGGCGATGAGCAAAGACCTCAAGCAGCGCGGCTTCGCGTTCGTCGGCCCCACCATCTGCTATGCCCACATGCAGGCGACCGGTATGGTCAACGACCACCTCGTCACGTGCTTCCGGCATGGGGAGGTGGGGAGAATCTCTCCCCCAACCCCCTCCCTGTAGAGGGGAGGGGTTGTGAGGCGAGCATGTACGCGGAATGGCAACGCTGACGATGCCGGTCCAACGCCCGACCGCAGTTCTGTAGGGGCGAGGCATGCCTCGACCGCCCGGTCGCGAGGGACGACCCAGTGCGAGGATGCGTAGACGCCACGTGGGATACGCTTACTCTACGGTGTATCATTGCTTGGCAGAGGTATCGTTGGTGCCAGACGGGCAGGGCGTGCCTCGTCCAGTTGGTGCCCCTCTGAACAGCCACACTACACGGATTCGGGAGGGATGGGCATGGGCGAACTCAATGGCAGAGTCGCGGTCGTGACGGGCGCGGCGAGCGGCATCGGACTGGCTATCGCGCGCGAGCTGGCGGAGCGCGGCGCGCAGGTGGTGCTCGCCGATCTGGATGTCTCCGGTGGGCAGGCCGCGGCTGATGGCATCCCCGGCGCGCGCTTCCAGCGGGCCGACATGACGCAACCAGCGGATTGCCGCGCCCTCATCGCGGACGCCGAGCGCACCGAGGGGCGTGTCGACATCCTGGTCAACAACGCGGGCATCCAGTATGTCTCGCCGATTGTTGAGTTTCCCGAGGCGAAATGGCGGCAACTGATCGAGATTCTGCTGACCGCGCCTTTCCTGCTGACACAGGCGGCGCTGCCTGGGATGTATGAGCGTGGCTGGGGGCGGATTGTCAATATTGCCTCGGTGCATGCGTTGTGCGCCTCAGAGTATAAGTCGGCGTATGTCGCGGCGAAGCATGGGCTGCTCGGGCTGACGCGTGTTACGGCGCTGGAGGGCGCGGGCCACGGCGTCACCTGCAATGCCATCTGCCCGTCGTACGTGCGAACGGCGCTGGTCGAGAAGCAGATCGCCGATCAGGCGCGGGTGCACAACATCCCCGAATCTGAGGTGGTGGAGAAGATCATGGTGGCCGAGGCGGCCATCCACCGCCTGTTGGAGCCCGTCGAGGTCGCGCGCTACGCCGCCTACCTCTGCTCGGACGACGCCTCGGGCATCACCGGCGCGGCACAGGTCATCGACTGCGGCTGGACGGCACATTAGCCTGGGTGAATGTATGGCAGAGCGGGCGAGCCGTGCCTCGCCCCTAGAGCGACGAGGACAACCGGCGTTCGGATGCGTGTGGTGGGTCGTGGGAGGAAGAACGGGGGCATCAGGTGGAGCAATCAGCGACATTCTCATCGCGCGTACGCACAGAGACGGTTGAGACGGCGCGGCTGCGCACGCACGTCGCGCGGGTCGGCGCGCCGGATGGCATTCCGGTCTGCTTCATTCACGGCAATGTGTCGTCGAGCCGCTTCTGGCACGAGCTGTTCGAGACGCTGCCATCGCGCTACGCGGCGTTCGCGCCAGACCTGAGAGGATTCGGCGAGAGCGAGACGAAGCCCGTCGACGCGACACGTGGCCTGCGCGACTTCGCAGACGATCTGCACGCGCTCTTCGACGCGCTGGGGCTGACATCCGGCGGCCAGCAGGTCCATCTCGTCGGCTGGTCGATGGGCGCGGGCGTGGCTCTGCAGTACACGCTCGACCATCCCGAGCAGGTCGCGTCCCTGGTGCTGGAGTCACCGATGTCCCCTTACGGCTTCGGCGGCACGGGCGGGGCCGACGGTGCGATGTGCTGGCCCGATGCGGCGGGCTCCGGCGGGGGCACGGCAAACGCAGAGTACGTCCAGCGGCTGGCGGCGAAGGATCGCAGCGAGGAAAGCCCAACCTCGCCCCGTCTGGTGATGAACACCTTCTATTTCAAGCCGCCGTTCCGCGTGCCGCCTCAAATCGAAGAGGACTACGTGACCGCGATGCTAGCGATGGTCGTCGGCGACGACAACTATCCTGGCGACATCCAGACCTCGCCCAACTGGCCGGGCGTGCGGCCAGGGACATGCGGCGTGAACAACACGATGGCGCCAACCTACTGCGATCTCAGCGGGTTCGCCGCGCTGCCCACCCATCCGCCGGTGCTGTGGATTCGCGGCGAGAGCGACCAGATCGTCTCCGACACGTCGCTGCTCGACATCGGCTATCTCGGCCAACTCGGCGCGATTCCCGGATGGCCGGGCGCGGAGCAGTACCCGCCGCAACAGATGGTGTCGCAGATGCGCGCCGTGCTCGACGCCTACCGCGCCAATGGCGGCACCTACCGCGAAGAGGTCATCGCCAACTCCGGCCACTCGCCCCATATTGAGCAAGCCGCGACATTCACCACGCTGCTCACAGAGTTTCTCGGGTAAGGCAGACCTAACCCCCTGCCCCTTCCCTTGAGGGAAGGGGTCGCTTTTTGGGCATAGAGGCGGGACGGCGCCGTTTGTCCATCGCGAGGTCGATCGGTCGCTCTCTCATCTGTAGGGGCAAGGCATGCCTCACTCGCCTTCCGTCGCCCACTGTCACCTCGGTATTCGCCCAGCAGGCCCGCCACAGTGCCCCTCCCCTGAAGGAGCGGGGGAGCGTATCCGCCCCGTCGCGGTCCGCCTCGTTGAGCTGGCGTGCTATACTATCCTTTCCCGGCTCGCGCGACATGCTCCCTCGTGGGAACCGCCCATCGCTCGGGGCACGACGACAGATGCAGGTTGCCTTCCAGCAGGGAGCGCGGACATGGCCAGCAACGTGCCCTCCTCAAGCGAACAGGTGCCCGCCGCGAGCGGTCCCGGCGGAGATGTGCCGTCGCTCACGGCACGCCGCCAACCGGAGTCAGGTCTGCTGCGGGCACTCACCTCGCTCCGCCAGCGCAACTTTCGCCTGTACTGGGCCGGCCAGTTGATCTCGACCATCGGCTCGACCATGCAGTCGATCGGGCAGGCGTGGCTGGTGCTGCAGCTCACGCACAGCGCCTGGCAGCTCGGGCTGGTCGGGGCGTTGCAGGCCGCGCCGATACTCCTCTTCTCGCTCTTCGGCGGCGTGTTCGCGGACCGCTGGCCGAAACGGAGCGTCTTGCTCGGAACCCAGGCGGTGGCGATGCTCCAGGCGCTGGCACTCTGGGGGTTGCTCGCGACAGGCACGTTGCAACTCTGGCAGTTATACGTGCTGGCGCCGGTGCTCGGGCTCACAAGCTGCCTCAGCAGACCGGCGAGTCGGGCATTCATCGTCGAGCTGGTCGAACGCGAAGATCTGCCCAACGCCGTCGCGCTGTACTCCTCGGTCTCGACGCTTGGGCGCATCGTCGGACCCAGCCTGGGGGGCGTGGTCATCGCGGTGAGCGGCGTCACACTGCTCTTTCTGCTGAACGCGCTCAGCTTTCTTCCGGTGATTCTCGGCCTCGTGCTGATAAGAAGCGCCGAGCTCTATGGGCAGCCCGATCAGAAAGCGCGGACCGGAACACAGGCGCGGCAGAGCACCTGGCAGAGCCTGCGCGAGGGCCTGACCTTCGTCTGGGCATCGCCGGCGATCTCGCTGGTCATCGCGGTGGTGGGCCTGGGGCTGCTCTTCGGGTCGAACTTCAACGTCGTGCTGCCCCTCTTCGCGACCGATGTGCTGCACGTAGGCGCCAGAGGATTCGGCTTCCTCTCGGCCGCGATCGGCGTTGGGGCGTTGCTCTCGGCGGTGTGGCTGGCCTGGGGCAACAAACATCCGACCATCCGAAGTGTGCTCATAGGCATGGCGGTCTTTGGGGTGCTGGAGGCGGCGTTCGCATTCTCGCCGCTCTTTCCGCTTTCCCTGGTGCTCATCGCGAGCGTGGGCTTCATGGAGAACACCTTCGCCACGCAGGCCATGACCACCCTCTACGCGGTCACACCCGCATCCCTTCGCGGGCGCGTGATGAGCGTGCAGGTGGTATTCTTCGACGGCAGCCTGCCCCTGGGCTACCTGCTGATGGGCTGGCTGGCGAGTCAGTTTGGCGCGCCAGTCGCCACGCTGCTCGGCGCATTGCTCTGCCTGCTGGTAGCGGGCGCCGGATGGGTGTGGCGCGCACCAGCCGAACGTAACGCGGCGGAGCTGGCCGGCGCATAGACATCACCCTGGATATCGCTGGTCCACGAGACTGAGCCACAGTCCCAAACATTCCATCCCCATTCGCTCAACTTGCTGGCACCCTGGCCTGCCGAGTGCATTCTCCCCAATCGGTGAATCGGGCACAGGACATCCGCGCGGGCACATACCGTGTCTCGCGAGCGGACGGCTATCACGGAGGGGTCGGGGATGTACGACGAAGTAGGCGGCGAGTATCAGGCGAGCGACGATCCTCAGCGGTATGCGGGCAGGCAAGACTATCAGCAGCCCACAGAAGCCGACGACGGGGGCCGGTGGATGGGTCCGCAGCAACTGGCCACGCATGCGGACGAGGATGGCTGGGCTGGCCCGCTTGGCGCGAGCGACCTCAGGCAGGCGGGCATGATGGGCGAAGACGTGGCAGTCGGGTTGCCGGTGCCGGTCGCCAGCAGCGCCGACACGATGCTTCCTGACGAGCCGCCGGCCGGTCCAGCGATGCCGATGACGCTCGAAGATACCGATATCGATGCGCACCTCCTGCAAGAGCTGGCGCTGAAGCATCTCGCCGCGACCGGTGTGATGACGGGCGGCGAGCTTGCCGTGAAGCTGCGCTTGCCCGCGACCGGCGTCGTGGATGAGCTGGTCCACATCATGCGCACCGATAGCCTCGTCGAGCTGATGACCGGTGGCAACACCATTCTGGGCGTCACCGGCATGCGCATCAAGCTCACCTCGCACGGCGAAGAGGTCGCGCAGGACGCACTGCGCCGCAGTGGCTATATCGGTCCCGCTCCCGTCTCGCTCGCAGCCTACGAGGCGCAGCAGCGCACGCCGCTCGCACGCCCCCATAGCGTTCCGCGCGCCGATGTGCTGGCGAGCGTCGGGCATTTGGTGCTGCCCGAGCTGACCGCCGAACGACTGGGCACCGGCCTACGCAGTGGCGGCCCGATTCTGCTGCACGGCCCCTCGGGCAATGGTAAGACCTCGCTCGCGCTCGCCATCGCCGACATGCTCGACGGCGGCACCTTCATCCCCTACGCCGTGGAGGTGGAGGGCAACATCCTGCAGGTGCTCGACTACAACCTGCATGAGCCGGCCGTGCTCGACGGCGCGGCGCAGGTCGGCCTGGACCGCCGCTGGGTCTACTGCCGCCGTCCGGTGGTGCGCGCGGGTGCGGAGCTGCAGCTGAGCTCGTTCGAGCTGCGCTACAACGACCAGAACCATACCTACGACTGTCCATTGCAGTTTCGCGCGGCGGGCGGTGTGCTGTTGCTGGATGACCTCGGCACGCAGCAGGCGAAGGCCGCCGACCTCGTCTCGCGCTGTCTCGAACCGATCACCACGGGTCGCGACCTGCTGACGACCCTCTCGGGCCAGCGCATCAGCGTGCCCTTCACCTCGCTGTTGGTGCTGGCGACGGCTGAGGACCCCGCGACGCTCTTTGGCGAGCAGGTGTTACGCCGCCTGCCCTGCAAGATCGAGGTGTCGAATCCCACTGTCGAGGCGTTCGCCACGCTGTTTCAGCGGGCCTGCCAGGAAGCTGGCGTAGAGTATTCCCAGGCGGGTGTAGAGTATGCGATAGAGGCATGTTATGTGCGTCCGGGGCGTATGCCGCGCGCGTCACATCCGGCGGCGCTGGTGCGGCTGGTGTCGGCGATAGCGAGCTACTTCGGCATCCCAGCCGTACTCGGACCAGAATTGATCGAGATGGCCGCGGGGCTCTATTTCGTCTGAGCCGGAGTCCACGGCCCTCCACCACGCACAGGGAAGGGTTCGCCGTGATTCCGATCAGCGATGACGCGGGGTATCGACGCCGGTTCCCCATCGTCAACATCGGCCTCATCATCGTCAACGTCGTCGTCTTCGTCGCCGAGCTGGCGAATGGTCCGTGCTTCCAGGCGGACTATTCCCTCGTGCCGTACGCCGTCACGCACGGGCTGCCAGCGCAGTTCCAGGGGTGCCCAGTCGGCCAGCCCACGCCGGTCTACGTCACGCTCGTGACCGCGATGTTCCTGCATGCGAACTGGCTGCACATCGCGGGCAATATGCTCTACCTGTGGATCTTCGGCGACAACGTCGAGGACCGGCTCGGGCACTTCTGGTATCTGCTGTTCTACCTCTTCTGCGGACTCGTCGCGAACGCGGCGCAGATCGCCTTCGACCCCAACTCGACGGTCATCAACCTCGGCGCGAGCGGCGCCATCGCGGGCGTGCTGGCGGCATATCTGGTCTTCTTCCCGACGGCGCGTGTCCGCACGATCATTTTCCTGGGCTTCTTCTTCACGCTGGCCACGCTCAACGCGCTGATCGTCATCGGGCTGTGGTTCGTGCTTCAGCTCGTGTACAGCATCAGCACGGTCACGATGGCCGGGCAGAGCGCACAGGGCGGCGTCGCCTACTTCGCGCATGTCGGCGGCTTCGTCGCGGGGCTGGTCATCGCGCTGATCGTGCGGGCGCTTAGCAAGCCGCGCCACCCCCGTAACGCGCAGACCTACCCCTACTGGCCGCAGTACGGCAACCTGCGCGGGTAAGCCATCAGCCCAGCGGTGGCCGCATGGCACGCGCATTGCGGCCAGAGAGATGCGAACCGCTACCCGCTCCGGAGAGAGCGGATGATCTTCGTGGTTCCCTAAGGAAAGGGCGTGGACACGTGAGGAATCTGGCACTGCTGATCTTGCGCTTGACGTTCGGCGGATTGCAGACTGGCCATGGAGCGCAGAAGCTGTTTGGTTCGTTCGGTGGCCCTGGCATCGAGGGCACCGCCGGCTGGCTCGAGTCGTTGGGCATCAAACCTGGCCGTCCATGGGCATACGGCGCGAGCCTATCCGAGTTCGGCGGCGGCGTCTTGACCGGACTCGGTTTGTTCTATCCGATCTCCCCGATTTTGACACTCGGTGCCGCAAGCGTCGCGACCTTCCGGGTTCACGCTGGCAAGCCGATCTGGGTGACGGCGGGCGGCGCCGAGCTGCCAGTGACCAACATGGCAATCGCGCTGGCGCTGGCGCTTGACGGCCCTGGCGACATCTCGCTCGACAGGCTGCTCGGCACGCAACTGCCCCGCTGGATGATTATCCCTGGCTTGATCGGCGTCGGCACCGGTGTCGCGTACATCCTGCGCAACGAGATTAGCGACCTACTCCAGGGACAGACGGAGAGCACCACGGCGCCAGCAGTCGAGTCCACGCCCAGCTCCGAGACTGCGCCAACGGCGTAAGCGCTGCTTTCCACGAACGATTTAGCCGCATCCTCTTGCCCTTCCCGGCCAGGAGATGCGGCTTTTCTGTGTCATGTTCAGCACGTGGGCGACAGGTTCCGCGATTCTCGCTAGCCTGGCTGTGACCTCCCTCACAGCGAGCATGCTGTATACTGACTACGGCGAAGATGCCCAGGTTGGTTGCGGCAGCACATGATGGGAGCGGCGGAAATGATGTGGCGGAGGATGGGCCTGCGACTGCTACTCGTCATGGCGACGTGTCTCGCCGGTCTCGTCATGAGTTCCGCCTCTCGTCTCGCGCTTCCAGTCGCTTCGGCCTCGGGTCCTGGTGCGTGCGCGGGAACACTCTCCCCTGAAAAGGCGGCGCTGGCGAGCGCGAGCGGCCAGGCAACCATACGCCTCAGCCGGACCTCGGGGACGGTGGGCACGGCGCTTACCGTGGACGGCGCGGGGTGGCCCGGCTTGGCACGCGTCTCGGTGGATGTCTACGTCAGCCATGCCAACCAGGTATTCGGTCCGGACATCCGCGGTATCGTCCAGGTGACGACAACCGCGGATGGGCAGATGCCCGCCACATCGTTCCACGCGCCAGGCATCGGGGACTGCGTCGTCATGAATCCACTCAGCGCAGAGGGCGGCACGGTTCTCTTCGTCGCGCACACACCTGATAATCTCGTGCGTGCGACGGTCGCCTACACCTATCTCCCTGGTCCACAGGTGAAGGTGAGTCCCAACAGTGCGGAGGTACGGAGCGACACACCACTCATACTTTCGGGCGCGCGCTGGGAGCCAGGGCAGAGCATCACTATCTCCACGGAGACACGCCCGTGGTCTGTGCCTCCATCCCTCGGAATAACCGATTTCAAGGCGGCCCCGGTCGCCGACGTGGTGGCGAACGTTGACGCGAGCGGAAGCTTTGTCGTGCCGTATCAGATACCACGGGAGCCGCCAGAAACGCAGGTGCATCTCGTGGTGCGGACGACTGGCACGCGCTTCGGCGATGTGGTCTTCGACCTGCCTGCCTACTTCGATATCCTGCCAGATGTCACGCCGTCGATCACGGTTAATCGCTCCACGGCGCAAGCTGGTGATCGTGTGACGGTCGCAGGTGAGCACT
Organism: uncultured Ktedonobacterales bacterium; assembly: GCA_964427535.1. Lineage (GTDB taxonomy): Bacteria > Chloroflexota > Ktedonobacteria > Ktedonobacterales > JADMIN01 > CAYRVF01. Next base: position 15,687 of record CAYRVF010000041.1, on the reverse strand, counting down.
GGCTGTCCGGCCAGACGGTGCAAATCGAGAATTGCCGGGGCGCGATCGATACGGGACAGCCAGGCGTGCGCTGCGATCCGTATGTGGCGCATCCCCTTCTGTCGTTGCCAGTCGATTCGCATGGACGATTCACCGCTCACATCCGTCTTCCGGAAGGGGTGCAGCCAGGGACTATCACACTGCAAGCGCGCGCGCTAAACGCCGACTTTGGGTTGATGGTCTATGCGCAGGGGCAGAGGTTGACCATACTCTACCCGTTTGCCCTCGCGCATCCCCGGCTCGCGCGTGTCCTCGCCGCGCTGCCACTGGTCGGCGGCGTGCTCCTCGTGGTGATCGTCGGAGTGTCGATCCTGCTCGTACGCCGGCGGCGACGGCGAGTCGCCGTGCGCTAGCGGGTCTCGGGCTCGTAGCGGCGGCCGATCTCGTCCCAGGTGGGCGGCGGACCGGGGAGCGGCGCCTCCGACGGCGCACGCAGGCCGAGTAGCAGCAGCGCCAGGTAGCGGTGTCGGAGCTGGCGCGTGCGCTGCTCATCGCCCGCCCGCACCGCCTGCAACTGCTCAAAGATCAGCGAGATATCGCCGACCGCGATGTCAGGGCGCACGGCACCGGCGGACTGCGCGCGGTCGAGCAGACGCTGCGTGAGGTCGTGCGCGGTCTGCCCCAGCCGATACAAGTCTTCTGACGCGTGAAAGCTCCCGGCGAAGCGGACCGTGAGCGACCCCGCGCCCGCATCGAGCGCGCTGCGTAGAAAGCTCGCGAAGGCGTCCCACGGATCGCCGTCTCCGGCCAGCGCGGCTTCCACCTCGGCGATATAGCGCTCCAAACCATCGCGGCTCAGCCGCTGCAGAAGCTCATCCTTACTGGCGTAGCGGCGATACAGCGCGCTGATGCCCACGCCCGCCCGCTCGGCGACCGCCACGATAGGAGCATCCGGATCGGCGGTGAAGACCGCACGCGCGGCGTCGAGGATGCGCTGATCATTGCGCGCAGCCTGCGCCCGACGTCCGCTCAACGCACCGGTTGGGGTCATCGTCTCCATGCGTTCGCGCCTCTCCACACCTCGCCTGAAACGGAACGGAGTATTCCATTCTCGTGCTGCTCATGGTAGCATATTAGAACAGAATGTTCCGTTCCACATCATAACACCTGATACAATTGCTGCAGAGGACGCCTTCGCGCCCCATCACATGGAGGAGACGTGCGGCATGGCAGCACAACCGCCGACGAACGCCCCGGCAACGCGACGGGCAACGGCTCAGGCTCCGGTGCTCAACTCGCGCGCCCTCAACCGCGCCCTGTTGGAGCGGCAGATGCTGCTGCGCCGGGCTGACCTGTCCGCTCGAGAGGCGCTGGAGCATCTGGTGGGCATGCAGGCGCAATCGCCCAACGCGCCCTACGTCGGCCTGTGGTCCCGACTGGAGGGATTCCGCCCGGATGAGCTGGCCCGGCTGATCACCGAGCGCGCGGCGGTGCGATCCTCGCTGATGCGTACGACGCTGCATTTGGTGACCGCCCGCGACTGTCTGGCGCTGCGGGCCGCGCTACAGCCCGTGCTCGAACGCGGCTTCTACTCCGGCAGCCCATTCGGCCGCAAACTCGCGGGCGTGAACGTCGACGAGGTGCTGGAGGCTGGTTGCGCGCTGCTGGAGGCGGAGCCGCGCACGACCGCCGCGATGGGCGCGCTGCTTCACGAGCGCTGGCCCGACCGCGACGCGGCGTCGCTGGCGCACGCCGTCCGCTATCTCGTGCCGCTGGTGCAGCTTCCGCCGCGTGGCGTGTGGGGGAAGAGCGGGCAGGCCACGTGGACGACCGTCGAGCGCTGGCTCGGGCGCCCGGTGGCGACGGAGTCCGACCTGGACGCACTGGTGCTGCGCTATCTGGCCGCGTTCGGCCCGGCGACGGTGAACGACATCCAGGCGTGGTGCTGGCTGACCCGGCTGCGCGAGGTCGTCGAGCGGCTGCGGCCACAGCTCTGCACGTTCCGCGACGAGCAGGGTCGCGAGCTCTTCGATCTGCCCGACGCGCCGCGGCCCGACCCTGAGACGCCCGCGCCGGTGCGGTTCCTGCCGGAGTTCGACAACCTGCTGCTCTCGCATGCCGACCGCACGCGCGTGATCGCGGACGGCTACGGCGAGCGCATCTTCACCAGAGGCGCGGTGCTGGTCGACGGCGTCGTCCGCGCCGCGTGGAAGATCGAGCGCAGCCGTACCGTAGCAACGCTGCACGTCGAGCCATTCGAGCAGCTTCTGCCCGCCGACCACGACGCCGTGGCCGAGGAAGGCGCTCGGCTGCTGGCCTTCGTCACCGACGACGCACAGACCTGTGACGTCCGGTTCGCGCCCCTCGGGTGAGTGGGCGCCGGTCTAGCCCTTCTGTGCCGCGATGAGAGCGGGCAACAGATGTGCCGCGTTCGGCGCGCCGAGTCCGGTGACGGGGTCCCAGCCGGCGGCACACGAGTAGCCCTGCACGTTCACACCGTTGTCCGTGTAGGAGTTGTTCCCCTGAGTGATGTCGCGGAAGTCGGCGCTGTAGCTGTTGGAGGCGGCGAGCGAGTAGAGCGCGGGATTCAGGTAGCCGAGGGGATGCCCGGCCATCTGGTCGGCGATCGCGATCAGCGCGGCCCACGTCGGCGAGCCCGCGCTGGTGCCGTTCGAGACGCCCCACTCGCCGTCCACGTAGATGGCGAGGCCGCTCGTCGTGTCGGCGCTGGCGGCGATGTCAGGCACACCGCGATGTCCGGCGGCAGCGGTCTGCTCCGCCGCCGAGAGCGTCTTTTGGAAGGACGGCTGCGGGTAGAACGCGCTGAAGCCGCCGCCGCTATAGCTCCAGCCGGTCTCGCTGACGGCTCCCCCGGAAATCGTGAGCTGTGTGCCGCCGACGGCCGTCACCCACGGGTCCGACGCGGGGAAGTTGACGGTGGGCGTCGTGGCGAAGTGTGTCATTGCCACGTCGGCGTAGTCGGTCGCGCCGTTGTCGCCGGAGCTACCGAAGAAGGTGATGTGATCCTGCGTCGTCGCCTGCTGGTAGAACTGGTCGAACTGCTGGATGGTCTGCTGCCCGGCCTGATCGGTGAGCGTCGCCTCGGAGGCTGCCCAACTCTGCGAGATGATGGTGCCGAGGTGATTCTGCACGGCGTATTGCAGCAACTGCAGGAACTGCGGCATTCCGACGGTGCCCTCGGTCTCTGAGACCGGGCTGGTCAGAATGGTGATCTGCGCGTCGGGCGCGAGCGCGTGAATCGTCTCGACGTCTTCCTCGGTCTCGCCGAGCCACCCCACCATGTCGCGGTTCGTCGGGTCGAACGGCACCGTGCCAATCGGCGCGAGAATCTTGAGCTGAAGCGGCGGCAATCCGAAACGGCGGTTATACACGTCGAGGTCCTGCTGCACCGTCGGGCTGCCGAAGGATTCGATCAGCACGACCGTCTGCCCTTTGCCCGTGTAGCCGCGCTGCAGCAGCGACGTCACGCCATATGCCGCGCGGAACTGCTCGGGAGAATAGAGCATGTGCCCGTTCTGGATGATCGTCGTCGGCGTGGGCGTGGCTTTCGGCGCACTCGACGAGGCGCCCCCAAGCGGCGCGCACGCCCCCAGCAAGAGCGCGAGCAGGCAACAGAGCGCGGCGACTCCCACAAGCGGCGATTGACGGACACGCGGCAACATAGACGACTTGTTCCTTCAAAGTGCGCGGGCAGGCAGACACCGGCGCAGCGCATCAAACAGGCACCAGGACAGGCTCCGGGTCTGTTGTCAGAGCGTACGTTACCCGCGCCGTGGGTGTCAATTGCGGGATGCGGGAGGGATGAGGCGCCCAACCGATCCCATATTAGTGGTACAGTTCACGCGAGAGAAGCTCACGCATATGGCGTAGCACCAACTCGCCACGACATCCATCTGGCGAGGGTCTCTGCGTGGCCCCTACCTCCGCACACACGCGAAGGGCCACATGCTACCGGAAGAGGACCGGCACGGCTGGACACGCCGTGCCGCACGACCGACAAGGACTACGGAGAAGGCACTGTTCTCTATGACACGACCCAACTCACGAGCGGATCGCGGGTCCCAGGGCAACGCCCGCCGCAACTCAGGCTCGACACATCCCCTACGCATCGTTCCCCTCGGCGGACTCGGCGAGATTGGCAAGAATATGATGGTCGTCGAGTACGGCGATGACATCATCATCATCGACGTCGGGTTGATGTTCCCGGACGAAGAAATGCTCGGCGTCGATCTCGTCATCCCCGACACGTCGTACCTCAACGACAAGCTCGACCGCATCGGCGGCATCTTCATCACCCACGGACACGAAGACCATATCGGCGCGCTGCCCTATCTGCTGCCCCGGCTGGGCTTCCCTCCCGTCTACACAGCCAAGCTTACGCATGGCCTCATCAGCATCAAGCTGCGCGAGAACCGCATCCTCGACCAGACGACGCTGAACATCATCACACCGGGCGAGGATGTCATCGAGGTGGGCAAGTTCAGCGTCAGCTTCCTGCGGGTGAATCACAGCATTCCCGACTCCACCGCAGTCGTCGTGCGCTCGCCCGCGGGAACGCTCGTGCATACCGGCGACTACAAGTTCGACTTCACGCCCGTCGATCAACTGCCCGCCGACCTCGGCTCGCTCGCGCGGCTCGGCCAGGAGGGCGTGCTGATTCTCTGCGGCGACTCAACGCGCGTAGAGTCACCAGGGTTCACGCCGTCTGAGCGCGTGATCACCGAGACATTCAAGGAGATTATCGGCGAGGCCAAGGGGCGAGTCATCGTGGCGACGTTCGCTTCGCTCATCTCGCGCGTGCAGATGGTGATCGACGTCGCCGTGCAAGAAAAGCGACGCGTCGCGCTGGTTGGGCGCTCGATGGTGAACAACGTGCAGATGGCGCTGGAGCTTGGCTACCTAAACGTGCCCCACGGCACGCTCATCGAGGCGGACGACATCGCGACGGTTCCGCCGAGCAAGCTCGTCATCATCTGCACCGGCAGCCAGGGTGAGCCAACCTCGGCGCTCACGCGCATGGCCAACGCCGATCACCGGCTCGTCTCGATCATTCCCGGTGATACGATCGTCCTCAGCTCCACGCCGATTGTGGGCAACGAGCGCGCCGTCTTCCGCAACATCGACAACCTGATGCGCCAGGGAGCGGAGGTCTACTATCAGGGACGCGCACATGTTCACGTCTCGGGGCACGGCAGCCGCGAAGAGCTGAAGTTGATGCTCGCGTTGCTGAAGCCGCGCTTCATGCTGCCGGTGCATGGCGAATATCGCATGCTCGCGCGTCACGCCGAGCTGGCCGTCGAGATGGGTGTCGCACCCGACCACGTGATGGTGGCGCAGGACGGCGACATCGTCGAGGTCTCGGACGACCGGGGCATCAAGATCGTCGAGCATGCGCCATATGGCAACGTCTTCGTCGATGGCTCGGGCGTCGGCGACATCGGGCAGGTGGTGCTCCGCGACCGGCGCGTGCTCTCGCGCGACGGCATCATCGTCGCCGTCATCACCCTCGACAGCGAGACGGGCGAAGTCGTTGGCCGGCCCGACATCATCTCGCGCGGTGTCGTCTATGAGCGCGAGTCGGAGGAGCTCATCGAGGGGGCGCGCAACCGGGTGGCCCAGGCAATCTCGAAGCACACCCAGACACGCGGCCCCGGCACGGACTGGAACTACATCAAGAACAAGGTCCGCGACACCCTCAGCGAATACATTTACGATCGCATCCGACGCCGGCCGATGATTCTGCCGACGCTGGTGGAGGTGTAGCCGCCCTCTGGTCAGCACGGACACGCCGGGCACTCTTTTTGCAGCAGCAGCGTATGGGCGCCACTGCCCGGAACGCAAAGGAGATGCACGGTGGTTCAGCTCGGATGGAAAGCCGGACCGGAACAATACCCACCAAACGATCTGCTCGACTACGCGCTCGTGGCCGAGCAGGCCGGTTTCGAATCGATTGACGTCAGCGACCACTTCCACCCGTGGAGCGACGAAGGGCAGGCATGCTTCGCCTGGACGTGGCTGGGAGCGGTCGCCGTGCGCACCTCGCGCATTCGCATGGGTCCAGGTGTTACCTGCCCGATTCTACGCTATCACCCATCTGTCGTTGCCCAAGCATCGGCCACGCTCGCCGCGATGGCGCCGGGACGAGTCTATCTGGCCGTCGGCACTGGCGAGGCGCTCAACGAGTATGCCGCGACAGGCGAGTGGCCCGGCTACGACGAACGGCAAGACCGCCTCGGCGAGGCGATCGAGCTGATCCGCGCGCTCTGGACGGGCGAGCAGGTCACACTCATCGGCGGCTACTATGAAGCGCAGAAGGCCCGGCTCTACACGCGCCCCGAGCAGCCGCCACCACTCTACGTCTCGGCGCTCGTCCCAGACAGCGCGGCGTTCGCCGGCGAGTTCGGCGACGGTCTCTTCACGGTCGGCGGCGAGGAGCCCGATCACTACCGCGAGATGATGGCGCAATTCGACGAGGCCGCACGCGCAGCCGGAAAAGAGCCGCGAGACCTGCACCGCGCCGTCGAAATCAACGTCGCCTACACGGACGATGAGGAGAGCGCGATCCGCGAGCAGAAGAAATACTGGGCCGGGTCGATGGTCCCCGCGCTCTACGATCAGAGGATTTACACGCCTGCCGATTCCGCGAAGAACGGCGCGGTCGTCGGCACGGATGCCATCCGCCAGAAGATGCTCATTTCCGCCAATCCCGACGAGCACGTGAGACTGATACAGCAGTACATCGATCTCGGCTTCGACGAGCTCTACTTCCACTCGCCGGGACCAGACCAGCGCGCGTTTTTGGAAGGCTACGGGCGCGACGTGCTGCCCCGGCTGCGCGGCTGATATGCTCTGAAAGTCAGTCAGCTCCGCGCCAAACGATATCCCAGGCGGCCTGGAGCCCAATGGATAAGGGCGCAGTCCGCGACATGCCCTGCAACTCAGGGAGAAGGTCCATCATGACGTCAGCATCCCATCACACGCTTTCGGCGGCCAACGCCGGGCAAATCACGATCGGCGGCGACCTGACCGTCAACCGCTTCGGCTTCGGCGCAATGCGCATCACAGGTCCGGGCATCTGGGGACCGCCGCACGACCGCGACGAGGCGAAGCGTGTGCTTCGCCGCGCGATTGAACTCGACATCAACTTCATCGACACGGCCGACTCGTACGGGCCGGAGGTGAGCGAGGAGCTGATCGCCGAGACACTGTATCCCTACCCCAAGGGCCTGGTCATCGCGACGAAGGGCGGCCTCGAGCGGCCCGGCCCCGGCCAGTGGGTACCGAATGGCACCCCGGAACACTTGCGCGAGGCGCTGGAGGGGAGCCTGCGACGGCTGCGTCTGGACCGCATCGACCTCTACCAGTTCCACCGGCCCGACCCGAAGGTTCCGCTGGAAGTCTCGCTCGGTGCGCTAGCTGAGTTTCAGACGCAGGGCAAGATTCGGCACATCGGCCTCTCGAATGTGACCCTCGACCAGCTTCATCAGGCACAGCACATGATCGAGGTCGTCTCGGTGCAGAATCGCTACAACCTGACGGACCGCGACTCGGAGCCGGTGCTGGAATCCTGCGAGCGCCAGAGCATCGCCTTCCTGCCGTGGCGTCCGGTTGCCGGTGGCGAATTGGGAGCGATCGGCAGCGCGCTCGAACGGATCGCGCAGAAGCACAACCGAACACCAGCGCAGATCGCGCTGGCGTGGCTGCTGCAACGCTCGCCGGTGATGCTGCCGATACCGGGCACCGCGTCGGTAAAGCACCTGGAGGAAAACGTCGAGGCGGCGGGCATCATCCTCAGCCACGACGACTTCGAGGAGCTGGCGACGCTGGCGCAGTAGGCGCGCCCCTCCCCCTGGCCCCCTCCCCTGGCGTCTCCCTTCGAGGCAGGGGGAGATAGTAGCTTGGACGCGGGCAGCACCTAACCCCCTACTCCCTTCCCTCTAAGGGAAGGGGCGTAGTATGAGTGTTCGTGGCCAAGGGCAGCGGATGGCAACACGCGTGGTCTCCCCGGTCCACCCACAATGGTGCATGGACCGGGGGATGAGACCTTCATCACAAGGGCGGCCCGCGCTACTCCACGCTGGCCTGTGGTGAGGCCGACTGGCTGGGAGCGGTAAGCTGTGGGCCGATCCAGACAGTCTGGATATTGACGAACTCGCGGATGCCGAAGGACGAGAGCTCGCGCCCGTAGCCGCTGCGCTTGATGCCTCCGAATGGCAGGCGCGGGTCAGAGGCGGTCATGCCGTTGATGAAGCACATGCCCGAGTGCAGGCGCCGTGACAGGTGACGGGCGCGCTCGATGTCGCGCGTCCAGAGGTTGCCGCCGAGGCCGTAGACGGTATCGTTCGCCAGCTCCACGGCATGATCGACGTCGCGGGCGCGAGTCACCGCCGCGGCGGGACCGAACGCCTCGTGCCGCCAGATCGGCATCTCCTGCGTGACGCCCGTCAGAATCGTGGGTGCGTAGAAGTAGCCCTTGCGGTCGAGTGCTCTGCCGCCGAGCGCGACGCGGGCCCCCATCTTCACCGAGTCCTCCACGAGCTTCGCGAAGTTGTCGCGCAGGTCGCCGCGCGCCATCGGTCCCATCTCGCTCTCCGGGTCGAGCGGATCGCCGACGCGCAGCTTGCTGGCGTCCCCCACGAATCGGCGCTCGAACTCATCCGCGACAGACTCGACGACGATGAAGCGCTTGGCCGCGATGCAGCTCTGCCCGGCATTCTGGAAGCGCGAGCGCGTGGCCGTCGCGGCTGCCGCATCGAGGTCCGCATCGTCGAGCACGACGAAGTAGTCCGAGCCGCCCAGCTCCATCACCTGCTTCTTGATGACACTGCCCGCCGTGCTGGCAACCTTCGAGCCGGTGTCGTCGCTGCCCGTGAGCGTCACGGCGGCGATGCGGTCGTCAGGGATGATCTTCTCCACCATCGAGCCGCCGATGAGCAGCGTGCGGAACAGCCCCTCCGGCGCACCGCTCTCCTTGAAGACGCGCTCGATCTCCAGCGCGCAGCGCCAGACGTTCGAGGAGTGCTTCAGCACGGCGGCGTTTCCGGCCATGAGCGCGGGCGCGGCGAAGCGGAAGACCTGCCAGAACGGGAAGTTCCACGGCATCACGGCCAGCACCACGCCCAGTGGCTCAAACTGCACATAGCTCTCAGTCGCGTTTGTGGGGATGTCTTCGCGGGCGAGGAACTGCGGCGCGTGCTCGGCATAGTAGTCGCAGTTCCAGGCGCACTTCTCGATCTCGGCCTCCGATTCGCCGATCGCTTTTCCCATCTCCAGCGAGATGGTGCGGGCGAACTCCTCCTTGTGATCGCGCAGATACGCGGCGCAGCGATGCATCAGCGCGCTCCGCTCGACGAAGGACGTCTCGCGCCACCGCCAGAAGGCCGCATGCGCCTGACCGAGCGCCGAATCGACCTGTTGCGACGTAAACTCCTCGAAAGACTCAATCACCTCGCCATTGGCGGAGTTGATAGACTGCACACTCATCGCTCGCATGTCCTTTGCGTGTAGGGGAGAACGGCTCCGTACCTCGGCCTATGTGGCCCGCAATGGTTATGCCATCGTGGCTCATCGCAAGGGGCAACCACACAGACGGAATGAAACCTGCGAGGCTGCCATGAGAGGCGGGCGGATGAACCTGTGCCCGCGGGAGTGCGACTACGATGTCCGCGCCCGCGCGCATATCTCATCGTGAAGGCCGCTCGTCTCACGCGATGTCAAAGACAAGTCGTAGCAAGGAGATACCCATGCAGCGCTATCTGACACATCCAGGCGCCATCATCGAGCCGACGCCGTCGCCGATTCCTGGCCCGCAGCCGTCACCGCTGCCGACACCCGCACCCTCGCCTCTGCCTGGCCCGGAGCCATCGCCGCTGCCCGGCCCGGAGCCATCGCCGCTCCCTGGACCAGATCCCACGCCGCTGCCGCCGCCAGTGCCGACGCGCGGCGCATAGGCGAAGCGGAGGAACTCTCCAGGCAGTGACGGCGCGGGTGAGCGGGGATGATGCGGTCGGCGGGCAGAGCGCTATCTGCCCGCTTGTGTCACCTTCCATGCCTCGCGGGCGATCATCCAGTCTTCCTGAGTGTGGATGACCAGCACGCGCACGCTCGACTCAGGCGCCGCAACGTCCATATCCCCCTTGGGGGCGGCGTTGCGCGCCTCGTCGAGCCGCACGCCGACATAGCCGAACGCGTCGCACACGTCGCTGCGGACGGCAGAGACATGCTCGCCGATGCCCGCCGTGAACACGATCGCATCGGCGCCACCCAGCGCGGTCAGCATCGCACTGAGATACAGGCGTATGCGGTAGACGAAGAGGTCATACGCCAGACGCGCGCGCTCGTTGCCCGCGTCGCGAGCCCGCATCACCTCGCGGAGGTCGCCGGCGATACCCGAGATGCCGAGCAGCCCCGACTCGTGGTTGAGTGTCTGATCGAGCGACTCGGCGGTCGCGCCTTTCTCGCGCAACAGGTAGGTGAGGATGCCGGGGTCCAGCGAGCCAGAGCGCGTGCCCATCATCACGCCATCGAGCGGCGTGAAGCCCATCGTCGTGTCGATGCTGCGTCCGTTCTGGATCGCGGCGAGGGAGCAGCCGCTTCCCAGGTGGCACGTCACGATGCGCAGTGAGGCGGGGTCGCGCTCCAACAGCTCGGCCGCACGCCCGGCGCAGTATTGGTGGCTCATGCCCTGGAAGCCGTAGCGCCGGATGCCCTGCTCGTACCACGCATAGGGACCGGAATACACCTTCGCGACGAGCGGCATCTGCGCGTGGAATGCCGTATCGAAGACGGCGACCTGGGGCACATCGCCGAGCGTGCGCTCGACCGCCTCGATACCCTCCAGGTTGAGCGGATTGTGCAGCGGGGCAAACTCGGCGAGGCGCCCGATCGCCGCCTGCACATCCGCCGTCACGCGCACTGCCTCGGTGAACTCCGCGCCACCATGCACGACACGGTGCCCCACGACGTCGATCTCCGTGCGGTCCGCGAGGACCTTCGTCTCGCCGCTCCAGAGCGTCTCGAACATGGCGGCGAGCATGGCCTCGCGGTTCGTCGTCTCGACATCGCGTTCGAGTGACGCGCCGCTCGCCGTCGTGACCGTCAGCGTGCTTTTCTCCGCGCCGCCACCCCACTCGATGTCGGCATCCCAGAGGGCCTGTGGCGCATCGCGCGGAAGTCGCTCGCCGATTTCATAGAGGGCGCTCTTCTGGCTGGTCGATCCGGCATTCAGCACGAGGATCTTCACCGCTGTTGCTCCTTCCGCTTCCACCGCATAGTATAGGGCGATGCCAAAGGGAAAAGGCTGGCCCCCTCCCCCGGCTGACGCCGAGAGCGGGGGAATGCAGACGCGACCGCGGCGCGCTAGCCCGGCGCGTGCTCGGTATTGCGGCCGGTCAGCAGATCGACGGCATGCGGCAGCACCGGCAGGATCACGGCCAGGCACTCGTGCACGCCCTTGGGGCTGCCGGGCAGATTGACTATCAGCGTCGCGCCGCGCGCACCCACGACGGCCCGGCTCACCATCGCGAACGGCGTGGCGCGCAGGCTCTCCTGGCGCATCGCCTCGGCCATGCCCGGCACCAGCCGTTCGATCACCGCGAGCGTCGCCTCGGGCGTAACATCCGTCTGGCTGAGACCGGTGCCGCCCGTCGTGAGCACGACGTTGAGCCGCACGTCGTCAGACCAGTGGCGCAGCACCGACTCGATGGAGGCGCGGTCGTCGGGCACGATGCGCCGTTCGGCCACGGTGGCGGCGAGAGGCGGCGCCGTCACCATGTCCGCGATGGCATCGCCCGAGGTATCTTCGCGCTGACCGGCCGCGCCCTTCGTGCTGATGGTCAGAATGCCGACGGTAATCATGGGACACCTCCTGTACCTGTCGAAGGTGAGATGAAGCTCAGCTATTGGCCGCGTGCTCGTTGACGCGTCATCTGCCTAGATGGTACACTGAAAACGTCCGAACACGACGGACAGGACTCGTATAGGCTTGGGGATACGGCCCAAGCGTCTCTACCAGGCGACCGTAAATCGCCCGACTACGAGCTGAAGTGCATCTAGGGTTCCGCGGATGTCCCGGCGGTGGCGTTGAAGTCGCACGTCATCTGGGGTGGATGGACTGGACCGAGCGATGCAGGTGCCGCGAGCAGTGCTTTATGGCATGCCGCACGCGCGCTACACCACGGGGAAAAAAGCCCGGATGGTAGGTTCACTCGATATGTGAGAGCCTACCACCGGGCTATCGTCTTTTCCGGTGGTGGGTTCTTACTGGTCAGCGGTTTCTGCCTGGCGCTCTCATCTCATTCCGCACAGAGGAGGACGCCTGCATGGCAACCGACATCGTGCCGACTCCCTCGGCACCAGTCTCGGAGGCTAAAGGCCGGGGCTGGCTCGCGACCACGTTCGATCCAACGCGACGTGGCAGCACGCATCGCATTGAGTTTCTGGCGGGCCTGACGACCTTTGTCACGATGGCCTACATCATCTTCGTCAACACCGACATCATGTCGCGCGCCGGACTCAACCCGACCGCGCTCATCATCGGCACCATCTTCGCCGCCGTCGTGCCGACGCTCTTCATGGGCCTCTGGGCCGATCTGCCGTGGGCGATGGCGCCGGGCCTCGGCTACAACGCCCTCTTCGCCTTCACTGTGGTGGGCCAGCGGCACATCCCGGTTGGCGCGGCCCTCGCGCTCGTCTTCCTCGACGGCGTGGCCTTCACGCTGATCGCCGCCGGACCTTGGCGCGAGCGCATCATCATGGGTATCCCGCTGCCGCTCAAGCTCGCGGCTGGCGCGGGCATCGGCCTGTTCATCGCCTTCATCGGCATGAACAACGCCGACATCATTAGCATCAACGTCTCGCAGAACGTTAAGGCGAATACCGTCGCGCCGCTGGCGGCCATCGGCAACCTGCAGCTCGCGCGGCTCAACGATCCAGTCGTGCTCGTCGCCTTCGCCGGCATCTTGATCACGGCGATCCTGCTGGTGTGGCGAGTGCGCGCGGCGCTGCTGCTCGGCATCATTATCACAGCGGCCATCGCGTGGGCCACGGCGATTATCGATCCGGCGACCCGCTCCGCGCTGCTGCCGTTCAACCCAACCAACCCGAAGGGTATCGGCGACTTCATCGCCTGGCCAGACTTCGCGACCTTCGCCAGCAAGGGCCTGGGCCGCATCGACTTCGGCGCGCTCTTCGGCGGACACGGTATCGCCTCGGGTGCGATTCTGCTGTTCTTCCTGACCTTCCTGGTCACGGACATGATGGACTCGTTCGGCACCTTCAGCGGGCTGGCGAGTAAGCTCGGCATCCTCGACTCGAAGGGCAACTTCCCGCGCTCGGGCCGGGCAATGATCGTAGACGCGGCGGCGGGCATGTGGGGTCCCATCACGGGCAATGCGACGGTCGCCACGTTCATCGAGAGCGCGGCGGGCGTGGGCGAGGGCGGTAAGACCGGCCTCACCGCTGTGTGGGTCGCGTTCTTCTTCCTGATCGCGCTGTTCTTCGTGCCGTTCGTCGGCCTGATTCCGACGGTGGCGACGGCGCCCGCGCTGATCATCGTGGGCTTCCTGATGATCGAGCCAATCGTCAAGATCGGCTTCCAGGACCTGACGGATGGGCTGCCCGCCTTCCTGGCGCTGCTCACGATGCCGGTCACGTACTCCATCGCGGACGGCATGTTCGTCGGCATCGCCAGCTATGTGATTCTCAAGCTGGTCTCGGGCCGTGTGCGCGAGGTGAGTTGGGTGATGTGGGTTTTCGCGATCCTGCTCGTCGGCGCCAAGGTGCTCGACGCGATGAACCTGTAACGTCTCTGGAGTACGTCTTACTCGTGCGAGAGCGGCGGCTGGAAGACTCCGACCGCCGCTTCTTTGCGTCACCGCTCGGCCAACCCCGCCCCGCAGAACCTCTCCCCCTACCCCCTCCACTCAAGGGGGTCGTGTGGCAGGCAGGGTGGCTAGGAACGACGTTTGCAGTTATGTGCGAGATGGAGGCTATGCGGATTCGCGGTCGTCAGGTGCGAGGAGGGTCGCGTTCTCGCCGTAGACGTAGGTGAGCACGCCGTCCTCGATCGTCGTGGGCAGGGTGAGGAGCCGCACGTCGGGTCGCCCAGGACCTGCAAGATGCCGCCCCGTGGCGCACGACCACTCGGCGCCGTGCCAGGCGCACACCAGTTTCTCGCCCTCCCGATGCAGTGGTCCACCGAGGTGCATGCAGACGTTCATGATCGCCTTCGGCCGGCCCTCCACTCTGAGCGCGAATGCCTCACGTCCGAAAAACTCAATCGCGACGGCCCCCTCCATCGGAATCTCGTCGACGCGACATAGCGGAACTCTCATGCCAGTGCTCCTTCTCGTCGGTTCGTCATATAGTTGCATCTGCACAGATTGCATATGCGATTATACGCGCACAGATAACTCGTTGCAAGTGCAATTACGTGATGCTATACTCGCGCCATGACGGACCACAAGAGCAGCCCTTCCGGGCGAACTGAGCGGCGGAGCGGACGGGTAGACGCACTGCACCTGGCAGCGTGGAGGGCCTTCCTGAACGCGCACGCGACGGTGGTCGAGCGCATCGAGCGCGACTTGGCGGAGGCCCAGCAGCTTCCGCTGGGGGCATACGACGTGCTGTTCGCGCTAGAGGAGGCGCCGGACAAGCGGCTGCGCATGCGCGAGTTGGCCTCAGCCGTCGTGCTCAATCGCAGCACGCTCAGCCGTCGCGTGGACCGGCTGGAGCAAGAGGGACTGCTCACCCGCGAACGGGCAGACACAGACAGGCGCGGCGCCTACGCGGTACTGACCGAGCGCGGCCGGGAGGCGTTGCGCGCGGCATGGCCGGTCTACGCGCACGGCATCGAGGAGTACTTCGCTGCCCATCTCTCGGAGGCTGAGGTGGGCATGCTCACGGAGGCATTGAGGCGGGTGGCGGCCCCCTCCCCCTGACCCCCTCCCCCGGCTCACGCCGAGAGCGGGGGAAACACATGCGTGCGCTGTGCGCCGCGTGCGTGGTCTGGCTCCTCTCCCCCGCCTGACGGCGAGAGAGAGGCTGGGAGAGGGGGCCGATCCGCCCGACTAGAAGGCGAACACCGTACGGGCCTGCTCCAATGCCTCGGCCAGGGCGTCGATCTCGGCGGAGGTGGTGTAGACGTAGACGCTGGCACGGGTGGTCGATGTGAGGCAGTAGCGCTCGTGGAGCGGCTGCGCGCAGTGGTGGCCCGCGCGGACGGCGATGCCCTGTTGGTCGAGCAGTGTCGCCAGGTCGTGCGCATGGATGTCGGCCAGCGTGAAGGCGATCGCCCCGCCGCGCTTCTCAGCAGAGGGACCGTAGATCGTCAGGTCGGGGACGGCCGCGAGGCGCTCCATCACGTACGCGGTGAGCGCGTGCTCGTGGGCGCGGACACGCTCCATGCCGAGCGCGCTGAGGTAGTCGACCGCCTCACCTAGCCCGACGGCTTCGACGATCGCCGGTGTGCCCGCCTCGAACTTCCATGGTAGGTCGGCCCAGGTCGTGCCGGTCAGCCGTACCTCGCGGATCATGTCGCCGCCGCCCATAAAGGGGGGCATCGCTTCGAGCAGCTCCTGCCGTCCCCAGAGCACACCGATACCGGATGGCCCGAGCATCTTGTGGCCGCTGAAGGCCAGGAAGTCGCAGTCGAGCGCGCGCACGTCCACGGGCAGGTGCGGCACCGCC
>CAYRVF010000040.1:0-37434 GCA_964427535.1 uncultured Ktedonobacterales bacterium | reverse complement strand
TGAAGTTGCCGAAGAGGAAGCTGTAGCGATAGTCGTCGTCTTTGATATAGAGCGAGTCGCGCATACCGAGCGGCAACCCGCGCTGCGGCTGACGGCGCTGCGGCAGCCCCTGGATGAAACAGAAGACGCACTTATTGGCGCAGATGCGGATGAACGGCGCGGGCTCCTCGCCGAAGAGGATGCCCAGGCTCTCGCCCGCTCCCTTCGCGACGAGCACGTCTACGTGTCGCCCGTTGCGATCGACGCCAAGCTGCAGCTCGTCATCGGCGCTGTGAAACTCGAAATCCACCAGATCGCGTACGGGGTGATCGTTGATGGTCTGAAGCAAGTCACCCGGCTGAATCCCGGCGAGGTCCGCGGGACTCTCGGGCACGACCTCGCGAACCCATCCATAGAGCTTAGGCATTGGAACGCTGCATCCCTATCGTCAAAACAGAATAGTAATCGGAACCGGATATTTTCGTGTCAGAAGCGCATTTGTGCGACAACCCCTAACCGATGAATTATAGCCGGTTCGCCGGGAGAGCGTCAAACCGGCGCCTCATCCCTCCGTGCTCAGTCGTTTCCCGGAGGGGTGAGGCATACCTCACCCCTACAATACGGGTGCTTCATCAATTCCGCCGCATCACTTGGCCTCCACTGCTCATACAGCAGCCCTTTCCCCCAAAGGAAGGGGGAGGGGGTGAGGTTCTGCCATTCGGCATAGCCCGTCCGGTACGTTTAGCTCGTCTGTTTGACAGCCCGAGAGAAGCGGGCTACGATGCTGGCCGACATCGCGGCCCAAACGTGCCGCGCACCCAGGAGGACAGCACCATGAGCGACCAGCATTCCCACACATCCAGCCATACGAGTCATCCACAGCAGGGACACGTCGCACATGAGCTCAACCACATGGCGGCGGAAGAGCACAAGGCCGCGCACGCCGCACGCAAGGTAGACAGCTCAGTCTACATGGCGCAGGTGCTCACCAGCGGCAACCCCAAGCGCATCGAAAAATACTTCCTGCGCAAGTTCGCGTACAAGCTCTTCGGCAAGTTCATGGGCAAGACCATCAACCGCATCTAAGGCGGACTCCCCCACCCTAGATAGAGAGGGGCCGTGACATGCCGGTTCCCTCCTGTCGGCGTGCGAGTCTTGACGCCGATGGACGTGTCGCATATAACAGGACTTGCCGGTGCTTGCGGCGTGACCGGACCAGGAGAGACCATCGCACCTCTCACGGCACCTACCCGCGGCCGGCTTTGCTTTCCGCGGCCATCTCTCTCCGGCCGCGCCTCCCGCACGGAAGGACTGGCTTGCATGTCCGTAGCGGCGTCGCTCCCTCTCTCCGGCGTGCGCGTGCTCGATCTCACCCGTCTGCTTCCCGGCGGCTATGCCTCGCAGATGCTTGCCGACCTCGGCGCCGACGTGCTGAAGATCGAGGAGCCAGGGACCGGCGATTACGCCCGCACGATGGCTCCCCTTACTGAGGACGGCGTCGGGCAGGCGTTTCTGGCAGTCAACCGTGGTAAGCGCAGCGCGGCCATTAACCTGAAGCATCCGCGTGGACGCCAGGCCCTGCTGCGGCTGGTGGATACCGCAGACGTGCTGCTGGAGAGCTTCCGCCCTGGCGTGCTCGACCGTCTGGGGCTGGCGCACGAGACGCTGCTGGAACGCAATCCCCGGCTGGTCGTCTGCGCCATCACCGGTTATGGACAGGATGGGCCGTACAGCCAGCGGCCCGGCCATGACCTCAATTACATCGGCTATGCGGGGCTGCTGGCGCATCTCACAGCGCCCGGCCAGCCGCCGACGATGCCGGGTCCGCAGTTCGCCGATATCGGCGGCGGGGCCATCATGGCGGTGGTCGGCGTGCTCTCGGCGCTCGTCGGACGGGCCACCTCAGGCGCGGGCCGCATTGTGGATGTCTCGATGCAGGAGGGCGCACTCGCGCTGCTGCCGCTGCTGGCCTCGATGGTGCTCAACGGCGCGCCGGAGCCAGGGCCAGGCGAGGCGTGGCTCGCGGGCGCGCTGCCGTGCTACAACGTCTATGAAGCATCAGATAGGCGCTATGTCACCCTTGGGGCGTTGGAGCCGAAGTTCTGGGCGGAGTTCTGCCGCAGGGTAGGACGCGACGACCTGATCGCCCACCAGTTCCCACGCGACGCGGAGGACCGCCGCCAGACGATGGACGCCGTGGCAGCTATCTTCCGGGCAAAAACGCGCGATGAGTGGGTCGCCGAGCTTGGCGAGACCGAAGCCTGCGTCGGCCCGGTGAACTCGCTCGCCGAGGCGCTGGACGATGCGCAGATTCGGGCGCGTGCCATGGTGGCACGAGCCGAGAGCGGACGAGCGGGCACCGTCGGCGCCATCCGGTTCGCGCCACACGTCGAGGGGACCACGTTCAGCGTGCAGCCGGGCATCGTCGGGCTGGGACAGCACACCGCCGAGGCGCTGGAAGCAGCAGGCTACTCGCGCGACGAGATCGCGGCGCTCGCGGCGGAGGGAGCCATCGCGCTGGGCCAGTAGCGGGAGGGAGACCGGCGCGATGTGGACGAGCAAGTCGACTGCCGAGGATGCCGCCTACGCGATGGCCATTGCCGATATCCGCGAGTTTGTCTCCGAGGCGCGCCGCATCGTCGTGCTGACGGGCGCGGGCGCCAGCACAGAGTCCGGCATCCCCGACTTTCGCAGCCCTGGGGGCATTTGGTCGCGCGTCGGCGCCACATCGTACCGCGCCTTCCTGAGCGATGCCCAGGCCCGCCGCACCTATTGGCAGCTTCGCGGCGAGCTGCGTGAGTGCGTCGAGCGGGCCCGACCCAACGCCGTCCATCTCGCGCTGGCCGAGTTGCACCGGCGCGGCGTGCTCGCGGGCGTCATCACCCAGAACTTCGACGGTCTCCACCAGGACGCCGGTGTGCCGCCCGAGAAGGTGATCGAGCTGCACGGCACCAGTCGCGCGGCGGAGTGTCAGTCATGCGGGGCCCGGCAGCCGATCGCAGAGGTGCAGGCACGCGTAGACGCTGGCGAAGAGGACCCGCGCTGCGCCTGTGGCGGTTATCTCAAGGCGGCGACCATTCTCTTCGGCCAGCGATTGCCGCAGGCCGCGCTCGATGCCGCCCTAGCGCTCGCCCGCTCGTGTGATCTGTTCCTCGTCGTCGGCTCGTCGCTGCGTGTCGTGCCTGCCGCGCGCCTTCCGCTCGTCGCCCTCGACGGCGGTGCGCCGCTTGTCATCGTCAACCTCGAACCCACCCGCCTCGATGCCCGCGCCGATGTCGTGCTCCATGCGCCCGCCGGACCCGCCCTGAGCGCGATCGTCCAATAGATACGCTCAGGCGAGCCAGCTCCGGTCGAGATCTTCGGCATAGTCAGTCAGCGACCGACGGTACCGCTGGATGTTGGGATCTGACGTGGTTTCCAGCAGCAGCGTGAGCAACTCCTGGACGGCCTCGCGAGGCTGTCCGAGGTTGTACGTCGTGAGCGCGAGGAACACCCGGAAGGGCCGAAAGTCGGGGAATCGCTCGATGCCTTGCCGCAGCGTCTGCACGGATTCGGCATCCCGGCCCAACGTGCGATAGGTGCTGCCCAGGCCAAGTAAGGCGCGTCGCATCTCGTCGTCGGTGAGGTTCCCCGCGATCGCCGCTTGGTAGTGCGGCACCGCTTCTTCCTCCAGGCCCAAGCTGTCGTGTACCCACGCGGTCTGCACCGCGATCTGGGCATCGTCGGGGAACTGTGTCCGAAGCTCCAGCAGCAGCGGTAGGGCCTGTTCAAGCTGACCGTTCTCACGGAGGTGGATGGCATGTGCCAGTCGTTCGTCTCTGGAAGTATTCATTCGCTGATGCTACCACACAGGCGGCGCAGCACTACACCACGGTTGCGGCAGCATCGCCGTATGGTGAATGCGCGGGTTGAGGCAGGACACGCCAGCGTGTCTACGCCTCATCCAGCGCGGCAGTCACGATTCCACTGGCCTGCTGTGCTAGCTCAGCCACCGGGAGGGCGGCGTCGAGCCAGGTGATGCGCGTGTCGGGACGGAACCACGTGAGCTGGCGTCGGATGTAGGCGTGCGTGTCGAGCTTGAAGCGCTCGATGGCCTGCGCCAGCGTGACCTCGCCGCGCAGATAGGCGCCGATCTCGCGGTAGCCGAGGCTCGACATCGACGGCAGCGTCCAGTCGTAGCCAGCGGCGACGAGCGCGCGCGTCTCCTCCAGCAGACCAGCGGCGAGCATCGCGTCGATGCGGCGGTCGGCGCGAGCGTAGAGCGCGGCGCGGTCCATGTTGAGGCCGATCAAGCGCGTGCGGTAGGGGGTGGGCCGCGCTCCGCGCTGTTCCGAGAAGGGGCGTCCTGTCACGATGCTGACTTCGAGCGCGCGCAGCACCCGGCGCGGATTCGCCGTGTCGATGTGAGCGACTCCGGCGGGGTCGAGCTCGGCCAGTCGACGCACGAGCGGGTCGAGCCCGGCGGAGGCCAGCTCAGCTTCGAGCGCGGCGCGGAGCTCCGGCTGGGGCGCGACCTCGGGAATCGCCAACCCATCCACTACCGCACGCACGTACAGCCCGGTGCCACCGACGAGCAGCGGCAGATGCCCGCGCGCGAAGATGCCGCGCAGTGCGTCGATCGCGCCCGCCTGGTACTGCGCGAGTGTGTAGGACTCGTCGGGGTCCACCACGTCGAGAAGATAGTGCGGCAGCGCGGCGCGCTCCTCGGGCGTTGGCTTGGCCGTCGCGATGTCCATGCGGCGGTAGACCTGTCGCGAGTCAGCCGAGATGGCCTCGCTCTGAATGCCGCGGGCCTGCTGGAGCGCAGCACTGAGCGCGATGGCGAGCGCTGTCTTGCCGCTGGCCGTAGGACCGACAATCGCGACGACCAGCGGGGCGCCGGAGTCCGAAGCATCCGCGGATGGGGACGTGGTCATATGGACAGCATATCCTAGGGGCGCACCGTGTGGATGCGCGGCGTCTGCCAGCGGCGCACCAGCCGGTTGACGCGGCGGGCGATCAGCGCGCCGAGAATCGCTCCGACGACGAGTCCGGCGGGCGCGAGGAGTCCGTAGAGCACACTCGCACCGAGCAGGAAGCCGCCCCAGCCGCCGAGTACGATCGCGCCAAGCAGGATGCACAGCGTCGCGTACCGGCGTATCAACCGTCCCGCCGCCTGCAGCAGGCGCCCGAAGCGTGCGTCCGCACCGAGCGCAGCGCCGAGTGCGGGCGCGCCTGCCGCGAGCAACAGGATGAGGTGCGGCGCCTGGATGCCGTGGGCGAGTAGCTGTGCCCCCGCTTGTAGGATCGGCCCGCCCGCGACGGCCAGCGCGATCGCCAATCCGAGCAGCGCTCCGCCGAGCGCCGTCTTGTTGCGCCCGGCCCACCCAGGCCGACCGGCGGCGAGCACCGCACCAGGCACCGTCACGAGCGCGGCCAGCACGACCGCGACTCCCGCCAGATACGGCGCGTAGGGCAGCAGCACCGGCACCTGCGCGATGCCGCGTGAGGCCGCGAGCAGCAGGGCTAACGCGAGACCGAACGAGAGAAAGAGTGAGGACAGGATGCGTACGATGCGCCGCGCGACAGGCTCGGGCGCCAGATACTTCCCCGGAACAGGCTTCTTGCCTTTGGGTTGTGCGGAAGCCGTCTTCTGCCGTGGAGGAGCCCCCGAAGCCGCGCGCACTTCGACTTTGACGGGCACGTAGAGATGTTGCCGCCCTGAGGTGATTTGCAGCGTGCTGGCGGCGGTGCCCGCGCCCGACATCCGACTGGTCTCCACTGAGACGGTAAGGAGTGTGCTGGCGCCGTCGAAGCTGCCGCGGTCGATCACTAGCCACGGCGAGTGTGAGATGATCGTGCCGCTTACCCGCTCGCCGTGCATGCCGCCGATGGTCAGCGTCTGGGTGCCGCGCTGCCCAGCGATGAGCGGCCCCATCGAGACCGTCTTGGGCTGCACGAGAATGGCCGCGGCTGATTGTGTCGTCGCCGTCGCGCTGGCGGCCGCACGCGTCGTGCTGGCGTTCCCTGGCGCGGCGGCATGCTTGGCCGTCGTACGCGGGCTTGCCCCCCACGTAGGGATTGGACCCGTCGGCCCGCGCTGCGTGGTGATGCCGTTGGCGACGGCGAGAAACGCCGCGAGCCCTGCGCTCCGCGACGTGTTGTTGCGCACGGCTTTCGCGGCCGCGTCGGCGAGCTTCTTGTTGCCCCAGGCGCGCAGCCAGCCCTCTACCCGCCCGCCATACAGGTGGTACTCGGCCTCCTGCGGATAGCGCTGGCAGAGGTCGACGAGCTGCGCCGTGTCGCGTGCCGCCGTGCCCGACCGGAAGTAGAGCGCGTCGGGCCGAAGCAGCGCGTTCGCGAACTCCTCCATCGTGCGGTAGCGCGCGTCGCGGTCGAGCTTGGTCGCGCGCTCGATGGCCAGCCCGATATGCGTCGACACCTGTGGCGACCGACTATAGAGCGGCGGCAGCGCGAACGGCGTCGTTGCTGGGTCGTAGCCCGTCAGGAGCTGATACAGCGTGCAGCCAAGGGCGTAGATGTCTGCGCGCGGATCGGTCTGCGTCTTGCCGTACTGCTCGGGCGGCGCGAAGCCGGGCGTGCCGAGCACCTGGGTGTCCTTCGTGCGGCCGGGCGCGAAGTAGCGCGCGATGCCGAAGTCGATCAGCTTGACCTGCCCCTTAGGCGTCAGCATGACGTTGGCCGGCTTCAGGTCGCGGAAGATGATCGGCGGCGACTGGCGGTGGAGGTACCCGAGCACGGCGCAGAGCTGCGACGCCCAGGCCATCACGTCGGTCTCAGGGAGTCCCGCGCCACCTGCCGCGACCTGGCGTTGTTCGAGCGTCTGGCCCTCGATGAATTCCATCACCAGATAGTGGCGCGCACCCTCTGAGAATCGCTCATAGACAAGCGGCAGGTTCGGATGGCGCAGGCGCGTGAGCGTATCGGCCTCGAAGCGGAAGCTGTCGAGCGCCTCCTGGATCTCCTCGGGTGAGAGGCCGTCCTGGCTCATCTCTTTGATCGCGACGGGACGGTTTTTCCGAGTGTCGGTCGCACGGTAGACCGCCGCCATGCCGCCCTGCCCGACTGGCTTGAGAATCAGGTAGCGTCCAGCAAGGAGTGTCTGCGCGGGGAGCCTGCCCGTCGGGTGGGCTGGGGCATGTGTCTGCGTGGCCCGCGGCGGCGCGGTCTGGGTATGCGGTGGCGCGGCGGAACCGCTCACCAACAGCCCTCCGCATGAATTGCAGTAGGTCGCGTGTGACCGGTTCTCGGTGCCACAAAACGGACAGGTTAGCATGCGCCGCTCCCCGCGTTGGTCCGTGCGAGCGTCTCCGTGCCGGGCATGGACCTCATTACACAGTGCATACGCGCAACCGCGGCGCCCGGTTACGGGTACCAAGGCGTCCTATAGAGACCCACTTTGGGAAGGAGACATGCTACGATAGCAGTATCAACCTGCCCGCGTCGCGGATGAAGGAGAGGGCGGCTCGGCTAGCTCACAAATGGCTTGAGCTTGGCTTCGAGCGCCGTATTCGAAGGCTCCACGAGCACGGACCCATCAGGGAAGACGATCGTGGGGACACTGCGCGCGCCGTGGTTGATGCTTCGCACGCGCTCGGCAGCCTCCGGATGGTCCTCGATGTCGATCTCGGAGTATGGCACGCCAAGTGCTGCAAACAGACGCTTTGAACGTCGGCAGTCGCTGCACCAGCTCGTGGTGTACATGATGATGGCATCGGACGGCGCTGGCATAGACATCGGGGTAACGGACCTCCTCGAACCTTCCGCGAACAATGGTACTACTACCCCAAAGTATAGTCCAAAAGTGAGCGACAGGCGAGACGAGCGGGCGTCCAGCGCATGCGGCGGCAAGCTGGCGCGTGTCTCAGACGGAGATACGTCAACCGACCTTTCGTCTGGTACACTAGCGTATAGACCGATGGCGCCGCATATCGTCTGCCAGGTTCACTTGAAACGACTGAAACGACGAGCATGGCCGCCCGTGTCTTCTTCGCGGGAAGGTCCGCGCGAGAAGAGGTGCTGAATGTCCAGGCGAGAATGCCGGAATCTTCCCGGTCTTGCTCCAATCTTCCTGCGAGTGTAACGAATGGAGCCACCTATTCGTTCGTATTCTTCGACTAGCCCTGGCGAGCCGCGCCGGCGTGGAGGACGTCCGTCGCGACGGACTGCCGCGGCTGCCGCGCCACGAGAAGCCGAGATGGCACGTGAGTCGACTCCCGAGGTCACCGGGCAGCGACCAACGAGCCTGACGCCCGCCGTGGCGACGGACGTCGCGGACACCGAGACATCGCCTGAGCTGGTTCCGGCTGAAGCCGCCAGCGGTCATGAGATCACGCTTGACGATTTTGAAGAGATCTTCGAGCGCTTTCAGACACCGCTGATCAATTTCGTCTTCCGTCTCGTGGGGAATCGAGAGCAGGCGTACGACCTGACGCAAGACGTCTTCGTCAAGGCGTACCGGGCGCTCGCCAACGGGACGACTATTCAACCGGGGGCGCTGTCGTCCTGGCTGTATCGCATCGCGTCGAATACAGCGACGGACGCGCTGCGTCGCCGCCGGCTTATCTCGTGGCTGCCGCTCTCGCTCTTTAACGACGATCGCGGCATCGGCGCGGGAATGCCCGGCGCCGAGACAGCGACTGCGCAACCGGGGCTGAGTGAAGAAAACTTCTCCGGCGCCACCAGTGCTTTCACCAGCACATATGATGGTGGCCGGTTCGAGCAACGAGTCGCGGACCGTGAAGTGGTGGAGAGCGTGCTGCGCAAGCTCCCGCCCAAGTACGCGGCGTGTCTGCTACTGTATGAACACGAAGGGTTCTCATGCGCCGAGATCGCCGAAGTTCTCAACGTCAGCCCGTCAGCCGTAAAGATGCGTCTCATGCGGGCTCGGGAGCGGTTCATCACCCTGTATCAGCAAGAAACCGGCGGGCGCTAACCTGCACCCGCGCGCGTGTTTTGCTCAGTGCGTATCGGCGCGACGACTGGTCCAGCGCGGAGCTCGCGGCGCTCAGTCAGCACCTCGCGTCGTGCGCGGCCTGCCGTCAGCTCGAAGCCTCGTATCGCCAGGCGGGTGAGCGCGTCCGCCAGCTGCCCACGATTGTGCCTCCCCCCTCATTCCGCGACTCCGTCTTCGCTGCGATTCGCGCGGAGGGATATACGATCCCGCGTGGCAAACAGCAGAGCGCGCGAGAAGCCGTCGCGGCAGCCGAGGCAGATACGTCGCCGTCGTTGCCCGTCGTGAGTGCGCCGCGGCCAGATGAGCTTGCCCAGCGACGCGCCCGCAAGGCGTTCCGGCCGACCGCGACACAGGTGAAGGCGGGCGTGGCTGTCGCCGCCGCGGTCTGCGTGTTGAGCTTCACAGCATCCCGGCTGCTGCCTCACTCCGGTATGGGGTTGGGCAACAACGCCGCCAGCCTGAGCAACGGACTCTCCCACAGCAGCAATGCGGGCGTCGCGCAGTACGCCACGAATGGCACGTTTGGCGCAGTCACGGGCGCACGCGCATCCGCCCGCTGGGTCGTCTTTATGACGGGCTCGGGCGAGCAGCTTGTCGCGCTCGATCGCCAGTCGCATGCCACCCGTGTGATCGCACGTGCGGCGGCTGGCGCGCCATTGGCGCTGCGCGTGGTGACGGACGAGGACTGGGTGATCTGGACGACAGGCGACACCTCTGGCTCGTCGTGGACGCTGGAGGCGGCTCACCTGGGCACGGCTGCCGCGCCTATCACGGTGCTGCGCTCGCGCGCGGATGGGTCCGACACGCCCGCGCTGCTCACTGGTGTGAGCGCCCATGCGAATGCCGTGCTCGTCTCGGGGCAGACGTTTAGCGGTACGGGCGGGCTCTGGCGAGTCGATCTCACCGCCGCCACGCCGTCTCCCCTGGCGCTGCATCATGCGTCGAATGCGGGCACTGTGTTGAGCGATCCGTCTGAGGACGGCGATACCGCCTACTGGGCGGAGGTCGCGTCGTCGGGCGGCGTGCTGCAGAGCACGGTCTGGCGCGAGCGGCCCGGCGCCGCGGCGGAGCGCGTGCTCGACGATACACACGCGTTCCACCCAGTGGCGGCGAATGGCTCGCTGCTCTGGGTTGAGCCTACGTCGGCGCCGGCCTCCGGCTCCGATGAGCAGACCGTCGTGAGCACGCTCGGCACGGTGTCTGGCGCGGTAGACGACCGTGATCTCTCGTCTGGCAAGCAGTGGCAGTTAGCTCAGGATGCTCCGTCACAGAGCGTGTGCGCGGACGGCACCGTGGCCGCGTGGAGCTCAGCCTCGGGTGTGCGTACCTACAATCTTGTGGCGCATGCGCCGGCACAGGTCGACGCATCAGTGCGCGGCGCGTCCTCGGCGGCCGTCAGCGCGGGCAATCTCGTGTGGGTGCGCGGCGATACGATCTTCGTCTACAACCCGAGCAACTCGTAGCCCACGGCACAGCCTTCGTATAGACATGCAGCCTGCCCCTCTCTGCAACGGGAGGGGCAGTGTCGTGCTCGGCGCAACCTAACCTCCTACCCCCTTCCCTTAGAGGGAAGGGGTCGTAGTGTGATCGTTTGCGCTGGCGAGTCCCATCAGCGCACTAATTTAGGGACATGCCGCGGCGTGTATGTCCCACAAGTGGGTAGCAGGGGATGAGGTCAGCTCGGGCCGACGAGTGTGTGGCGGATGAGCATGAGGTTGGTGAGCGGGCCGAGGCCGCCGGGCACGGGGGAGAGGTAGCCCGCGACACGCGCGACTGCCGGCTGATCCACATCTCCTTCGAGCTGGCCGTCACGGGCGTTCATCCCCGCGTCGAGCACGACCGCGCCTGGTTTCACCATATCGGCTGTGATGTAGCCAGGTCTGCCAACGCTGGCGAAGAGCAGATCGGCCTGGCGGGTGATCGCGGCCAGATCGCGTGTGCGGGTGTGACAGATCGTGACCGTCGCGTTCTCGCGCAGAAAGAGCAGGGCGGCTGGCTTTCCGCCGACGTTGCTGCGGCCGACGACGACCGCGTTCGTGCCCTGTAGCTCGATGTTGGCTGCCCGCAGCAGCGCCAGCGAGGCGTCCGCGGTGCTCGGCACGAAGCTGGGGAATCCGAGCATCAGGTGCCCGGCGTTGCGCGGCCCAAGACCGTCGACGTCTTTCTCTGGCGGCAGCACCTCCATCACGACGCGCTGGCGGATGTGGCGTGGCAGCGGCAACAACAGCACGACGCCATCCACGTCGTCGCTCGCGCCGAGCGCCGCGACCTCGGCCCGCAGCGCTGTCTCGCTGATCGTGGCGGGGAACGTCCGCAGCGTGCCGTCGACGCCGATGCGACGGCAGGACTCGAGTACTTGGGCAGCGTAGAGGCGCGCCGTCTCGTCCATCCCGGCGAGCACGAGGGTGAGCCGCGCCCGGCGCCCGCGTTCGATCGCAACCTTCTCGGCCTGCTCCATCAGCTCCGCGCGCAGGGATGCGGCTAGCGCCCGGCCGTCCAGTATCGTCGCCGCCATAAGCAGTTTGTCCTTCGCGAGGGGGGTCCTGTGCGCCCACCCCGTCCACCTCACCGCACACACCGTCAAGACTATACCATGACACAGCCGGACGTACCGCTCTGCCGCCCGGGCAGCAGGCGTGGACGACGATCAGATATACTGCGGAATGAATATGCCAGACTGCCGGGCTGCGCAGGCGCCAGGACGGGGAGGGATTCTCGTGGGCCGGGATCGGGATCGTGAACAGAGGAGCGCGTCACTCGCGCTGCTTCCTCCCTCAGCGCGTCCGCCGCGTACCGTGTATGTGCGTGGTCAGGAGGGAGTAATGCCGTCCGCCGGCGGCTCAACCGCCCGACCGCCGCTGCTGCACCTGCCCGGGTCCAAGTATTACACGCTGCGCTACCTGCTGGTCGCGCTGCTCGCGGCGGGCGAGAGCCGCGTCGCCGGAGCCGCGTTGAGCAACGACACGGCGGTGCTCGTGCGCGCGCTGAGAGCCCTCGGCGCACAGGCAGAGTGGCAGCCGCCGGAAGGGCCTGGAGAGAGCTGGGATCTGTGTGTGGGCGGCGTTGCCGGGCGATTACAGACGCCGCCCGACGGCGCGCTGCAGGTGGGCAACGCGGGCGCCGTGCTGCGGCTGTTGCTCGGCCTCGGTGCGCTGCTGCCATACGTCCGCTTCGAGACCGACCATCCGGGATCGCTCGGGCGGCGGCCGAACGCCGATCTGCTGGTCGCGCTCGAATCGCTCGGTATGATGGTGGAGGCGACATGGCCCGATGGCCTGCTGCCTATCACCCTGCGGGGCGGTCCGCCACGTGGTGGCGCGGTGTCGATCTCAGGCGCGCGCAGCTCGCAGTACATCAGCGCGCTACTCTACCTCGCGCCGCTGCTTCCGGACGGTCTGCGTATCACCGTCACGGATGAGCTGCGTTCGGCGCCGCTCGTGTGGGCGACGATTCGCGCGCTGACGACGGCGGGCATCATCGCCGTCGCCTCGCCCGACCTGCGCGAGATATCCGTGCCCGGCGGCCAGACGTTTCGGGCGGGGACGTACCGGATGCCCGGCGACGCACCCTCGGCGGCGGCGCTGATCTCGGCCGCGCTTGCGGCGGACGTGCCACTCGTGCTCTCCGGCCTGGATACCGACGACGCGGGGGCAGCGGCAGTGCTCAGCGCGTACGACCGGCTGGGGCTGCCCGCGCTGGCTCAGCTTCCGTCAGGCAGAGGGACTTCGCCGGAAGGCTTCCCCGCGATTCCGTCCGGAGTGCAACTGCGTGGCGCGACGATCGATGGCGACGCCGTGATCGACAGCGTGCCCGCGCTGGTCGCCGCAGCCTGTTTCGCCGACGGAGAGACGCGCTTCGAGCGAGTCGCGACGCTGCGCCTGAAGGAGAGCAATCGCATCGAGGACCTGTGCGCGGAGCTCAACCTCGCGGGGTGCGATGCGCGGCCCGAGCCAGACGCGCTCGTGGTGCGTGGGAACCCTGAAGGCATCCGTGGCGGCGCGACGGTCTACGGGCACGACGACCACCGGCTCGTGCAGTCGCTTGCCATCGTGGCGCTGCGCTCGCGCGAGGGGCTGACGATCACCGGCGCGGATGCCGTCGCCAAGAGCTATCCGCGGTTCTTCGACGACCTCGCGGTGCTGGGGGCGGAAGTCACGGTAATCGAGGCATGAGCGTTACCGGGCCCGAGCGTGCTAGATAGAACAGAAGAGTGTAGGGCACGGCAAGGCAAGGACGATCGTGGATGCGTGGACACGACGATGGAAGACTGAGAATCGCCGCCGAGACGGAAAACACAAAGCCCTTCGTGAAGAGTCTTCACGAAGGGCCAGCTGTGTGCGACCACCAGTAATGCCGCCCGCGCGCCTCACATCCCAACACCACAACCGTCGCGCGAACGAGCTTCACTCCCCGCATCAGTCCACCGCACAACTTCCCGCGGTCGCACAGCTAGTATATCTTAGAGGCGTGTCAGAGACATGAAAAGTCACACCAACATTCTGACGAACTGTTCATCTTTCAGGGGGAAACCGTCCGGTCTGCCTGGATTTCGATGACAGTTCTGTCATGTGGACGCTGCTGAGGATATGACGCTTCGCGCCTCGCTGCTCGCGGGACGCTATTGGCTGGACCTTATTCTGCTATCTGCTGGTGCGCGTGTACGACCGCTGAAGGAGTGACTGCATGCATGTCGAGCGGCTGCGCCTCTCGGACTTTCGCAACTACCACGAGCTTGACCTGTCGTTGCCGGCGGGTCTGATCGTGGTGCGCGGACGCAACGCTCAGGGAAAGTCCAACCTCCTCGAAGCGCTCAGTATGATCGCGACGAGCCGGTCATTTCGCACGTCGAGCGAGCGTGAGACGGTCCGCTGGGGCTCGCTCGGGCATTTTGCCCGCATCGACGCCACCGTGGCCCGCCGGTCCGATACGCTCCACGTGGAGATGGTCGTCTCCGATACAGGACTCGTCGCACCAGCCGGACGCGACGCTCATCAGACCGCAACTTCCGTGCCGCCTCCAACCCCGCCCGCCGCGCCGTTTCGCAAGCGCATCCGCGTGAACGGCACGCCGCGCCGTGCGATGGACCTCGTGGGCCAGGTGACCGTGGTCACGTTTGCACCAACCGACCTCGATCTCGTTACTGGGTCGCCTTCCGCGCGCAGGCATTTTCTGGATGTGACGCTCTGTCAGGTGCGAGCGAGTTACTGCCGCACGCTCACGCAGTATCAGAAAGTGCTCGTGCAACGATCGGCACTGCTGCGCCGCATTCGCGAGGGCGAGGAGAGCCCCCACGCTCTGGCCTACTGGGACGACCAGCTTGCCCAGCTTGCCGTGCCCCTGATGCGCGAGCGCGCCGCCTTGATCGCACGCGCCGAAGAGACCACCGCCCGCGTCTACGCCGCCCTCTCGCGTGAGGAGCTGGCAGATGATGACGACGGCATCGACGGCTTCGAGAGCACGCCGAACGAACTGCCGCCGCTGCGTCTGGTGTATCGCTCGTCGTATGACGGCCCGCTCGCCGGACCCGACGTCAGCGAGGCGTCACTCGTGGCGGATTTCAAGGAGCGGCTGGTGAAACTGCGCCGCCGCGAGATTGCCCAAGGCGCGAACGTACTCGGCCCGCACCGCGACGATCTCGCGTTCCTCTCGGGCGACGTCGATCTTGCGACGTATGGGTCGCGCGGGCAACAGCGCTCCGTCGCGCTCGCGCTGAAGCTGGCGGAGCTAGAGTACATCGAGGCGGAGACGGGCGACCAGCCGATTCTGCTGCTCGACGACGTGATGAGCGAGCTCGACAGCCAGCGCCGCGACGACCTGCTGGATGCCGTGCGCGACCTCGATCAGGTGTTTCTCACCGTCACCGACGCGACGACGCTTCCACCTGCCGCGATTGAGCGCGCGCACCTCTACACCGTGCGCGCGGGCCAGGTCATCCCGGAGGCTGTCGCGTAGCTGTTCCGGAGACGCTGCCCAGGGAATAAAAAGAGGACACGCGCAAACGCATGTCCTCGTATGATGCTGTGTATATCGCGTAGCCCTGCGACGGTTAACCCTGTCGCTCCTCGGCTCCCAGGTGATAGCTGCCGACCGCGGACGATTCCGCGAGGCGGCCGATGAGGCGCAGCGCGCGGGCGTGCTGGGGATGGCGGCCGAAGCGATGGAGCGCGAGCTCATCTGTCAGATCAATTACAAGCATCGCATGCCGGTACGCCGGTGTATTATTGACCCCAGAACGAACTCGCTCCACTCCGGGGATCTCGCGAAGGTGCTCGCGCACCTCCTGCAGCGTCCGATCTATGATCTCACGGTTGACGTGAGGCTTGATCCGCAGAATGATTTCATGCCGAATCATGAGTTCGTGCGCTACCTTCCGCTTAAATCGATTGAACAGTGAGGCGTCACCTAAAGTATAAAGCAAAAAGACCCCGTGAAGCAACGCGTCGCGACACGAGTTGGCCAGCCAGGTGTGTCCGGGCGGAGAGCGCGGGGGCGGCTTCTCCATCGTGCGGTTGCTGGTCGGAACCCATTCCAGCGGAGGGAGGCACGTCATGCACGAGCTTGAGCGTCGAATTGGCCTGCTGCGGTTGTTGCTCGCCGACATCACCGCCCGCGAGCGTCAGGCGCAGGAGGCTTCTGATCAGTTGAGTACGCAGCTCGCTCGTATTGCCGACTTCACCGTCCGCTTCAACACGAGCGTCGCCAACGGCCTTGCCGCGATGGATGAGGTGGAGGAGAGCGTCGAGCAACAGCGGCGGACCGCGCGTCATCTGGAGCTTCTGCGCAAGCGGGCGCAATCCGAGCTTGACGCCCTGCTCGTCACTCGTAGCGTTGGCGACGCGCGCAAGCGGCTTGCCCTGCTGGAGTCGCGCCGCGCGGAGCTGCTGCACAGGTCAGTCGCTAGCTCTCCCGCTGATGCCGAACCCATAGCCCCAGTCGCTGGGAGTCTCGAGCTGTCGCCAGAGTCGCCTGTCGAGGTCATACCTGAGAGTGCGTCGCCCTCGACATCGCCACATGATGGCGAGCTGCGCGAGATCGAGGCCGAGATCGCCGAGTTGCGGACGGCCATCGAGGCGGCGAGCGACGCGGCTGCCCGCTCCCTCACCAACACCACACCCGATCAGAGCCAGCGACACCGTCCACCGACGGGTAGCTGACGCTCCCGAGCGATGCGTTCATGCTCGCCGACGCGATCTCGACCGCTCCAATTGCCCCCAATGAAAAGAGGCCCACGACACGGCGCATGTCCGCCATACCGTAGGCCTCTGCCCTCCTCTCCAGGGAAGGAGTAGGGGGAGCGGTTCTGCCCTACTCCTCGTCCTCGCCCTCAGGCAGCTCGACCGCCGACAGCCCGTTCTCGTCGTCCTCACCGTAAATGGTGGTGATGGCGACGACCTGATCGCCATTTCCGATGTTCATCAGCCGGACGCCCTGGGTTGGACGCCCGCTCTGAGCGATCGAATGCCAGTCGGTGCGGATGACGGTACCCTCGGCCGAGATGATCATCAGGTCGTGGTCATCCTCGGTGAGGATGCGCGCCGCGGCGAGATGGCCCGTCCGGTCGGTGAGGCGCGCGGTGATGATGCCGCCGCCGCCACGCCCATGCGTCGGGTACTCCGAGATGGGTGTGCGCTTGCCGTAGCCTTTCGTCGTCACGACAAGCAACTCTGAGCCGGGAACCGCCACGTTCAGCGAGACCACCCGGTCGCCCTGGTCGAGACGGACGCCGCGGACGCCGCCGCTCGTGCGTGAGGCCGCGCGGAGCTCCTGCACCTCGAAACGGATGGCCTGTGCGTGCTCGGTGATGAGCAACACCTGATCGTTCGCACCGACGAGCCGCGCGCCAATGAGCTCGTCGCCTGGCTCGAGATCCATCGCGATCAGGCCAAGGCTACGCACGACGGCGAACTCGTCGAGGCTGGTCTTCTTGACTTCGCCAAGCTTGGTGGCCATCACCATGTAGTCGCGCGCGACGAACTTCGGCACGGCGACGACGGCGGTGACCGCCTCATCCTGGTCGATGCCGATCAGGTTGCGGATGTGCTCGCCCTTGGCTGTGCGCCCCACGTCGGGCAGCGCGTAGGCCTTGAGCTGGAAGACGCGCCCACGGTTGGTGAAGAACAGCAGCGAGTCGTGCGCCCGCGTGTTGAGCATATGGCGCACGGTATCGTCCTCGTGCGTCGTCATGCCGCGTGAGCCGCGACCACCACGCCGCTGGGCTCGGTAGGCGTTGCTCACGATGCGCTTGATGTAGCCGCCCTGCGTCAGCGTGACGATGACCTCATCGTTCGGAATCAGGTCTTCTTCGGTGAACTCGCCCGCCTCGGCATCGGAGATCTCCGTCCGGCGCGGATCGCCATACTTCTCCTTCAGCTCCACCATGTCCTGCTTGATGAGCGCGCGAACCTCAGTGATATTCGACAGAATCTTCTGCAAGGCGGCAATCGTCTTGATGACCTCCTGCAGTTCCTCTTGCAGCTTCTTACGCTCCAGTGCGGCCAGACGGCCGAGCTGCATATCGAGGATGGCCTTGGCCTGTTCTTCGCTCAGCTTGAAGCGTGTCTGCAGGTTGGTGGAGGCCGTCTCGCGGTTCTGAGACCGGCGAATCGTCTCAATCACCGCGTCGAGGTTGTCGAGCGCGATGTTGAGGCCTTCGAGGATGTGCTTGCGCGCCTCGGCCTTCGCCAGATCGTGCTTGGTGCGCCGCGTGATGACGATCTCGCGGTGCGCGATGTAGTGCGAGAGAATCTGCTTGAGTGTGAGCACGCGCGGCTGCCGGTCGACCAGCGCCAGCATGTTTGCACCAAAGGTGCTCTGCATCGACGTGTACTTGAAGAGCTGATTGAGCACGCTCAGGTTGCGCGCATCGCGCCGCAGCTCGATCACGACGCGTGTGCCCTGCCGGTCGGACTCGTCGCGCACGTAGGTGATGCTATCGATCTTCTTCTCGCGGGCGAGCTCGGCGATCTTCTTGACGAGATCGGCTTTGTTGACCTGATACGGCAGCTCCGTCACGATGATCGAGACCTTGCCGCGCTCGCTCTCCTCGGTATGCGCCTTCGCGCGTACGACGATGCGGCCGCGTCCGGTGCTGTAGGCGTTACGGATGCCCTCGCGCCCCTGAATGATGCCGCCCGTCGGGAAGTCTGGCCCGCGGATGATGTGTGCGAGGTCCTCGATGGTGGCATCGGGGTGGTCAATCAGGTAGGTGATGCCGTCCGCCACCTCGCGCAGGTTGTGCGGCGGAATGTTCGTCGCCATGCCGACGGCAATGCCCGCTGAGCCGTTGACGAGGAGCTGTGGCAGTCGGGCCGGCAGCACGGTCGGCTCTTCGCTGTGGCCGTCGTAATTGGCTTGGAAGTCTACCGTGTCGCGGTCGATGTCGGTGAGCATCTCGTTGGCGATCTGCGCCATCTTCGTCTCGGTGTAGCGCATCGCGGCGGCGGGGTCATCGTCCGGTGAGCCCCAGTTGCCTTGGCCGAGTGCGAGCGGGTAGCGCATATTCCACGGCTGCGTCAGTCGGACGAGCGTGTCGTACACTGAGGCGTCGCCGTGCGGGTGATATTCCTTGAGCACCTCGCCCACGACACCAGCGGACTTGCGGAACGACCGGTTAGCTTGCAGGCCCATCTGGTCCATCGCGTAGAGCACGCGCCGGTGGACCGGCTTCAGGCCATCGCGCACATCGGGGAGTGCCCGGCTCACGATGACACTCATTGAGTAGTCCAGGTAGGCGCCGCTCATCTGCTCGACGATGCCTACCGGCTTTACAATGCCAAGCTCCATTCAGGTAGAGTCCTCTCACGGATAGACGTCCGGGCAAACGCGGACATACGTCTTCAATCACTGTTCTTTTTCGGCGGCGAATAGACGGACAATACCTCGCCCGCTGTATTCCTCTTCATCACTCGGGAAGTCCGCCCCGCCCGGATGCCCCGCATCAGAGTGTGCCGCGCCGCGGCATAGTGTATGCTCACGATACTCTCTATATTGTACCACAAATGTGGCGGGAAACCGCTTCTCGCCTGGAAAAACAGCCATATTGGGGGGACAGAGGAGAGTTCTGATGACAGTCGAGCCGCGTGAGATGAGCGTGCCATCCAGCCCCCGGCGAAGCCCCCACCGACCCGAGCCGGACTGGGGTCGCTGGCTGTATCTGCCTCTCTCGATTCTGGCCTGGGGAGCGGTTTTGTTTGCGCTCTTTGTGCTCGCCGGGCACGTCGCCCAAACGCTCCTCATTCTCGCCATCGCGGTGCTCATCACCTACGCGCTGACACCGGCCGTCAACCAGCTCGAACGCGTCTTGCCGCGCTGGGCTGCCGTCACCATCACCTATCTGGTCTTCGCGGGCGCGCTCTTTGGCCTCATCATGCTCATCGTCAACTCGGTCGCTCCAGAGATCTCGTCGCTGACAGGTCGCCTTAGTACCCTTGTCGCGACGGGCCAATTAGTGGCGACGATCAACCGCCTCACCGGGCGGCTGGGCATACCCACTAGCACCGTTAGTGACGTGCTCAACGGTGTCGCGGGAAATGCGCGGGGATTGCTTGGCAATGTGCCATCGCTGGTGAGCGGCGTCTTCAACCTCGTGGTGGCCATCGTTGTCATCATTGTGCTCAGCCTCTACTTCCTGGTCGATGCGCCGCGCGTGTCGCACTGGATGCGACATCACACGCCTCGCACGCAGCGCGGCCGCATTATCTTCTTCTTGGAGACCTTCAATCGGGTGCTGGGCGGCTACATTCGCGGCCAGGTGACACTGGCCGTGCTGGTCGGCCTGCTCGTCGGATTCGGCATGGCGCTGCTGTTCCACCTCCCCTATGCGGTGTTGCTGGGTGTGCTGGCCTTCGTGCTGGAGTTCATCCCGTTCATCGGCGTCTTCGTCTCTGGTGCGGCGTGTGTGCTCATCGCGATCGCCTCAGGCGGCCTCATCAAAGGGCTGCTCGTGCTGGCCTACTTCGTCATCATTCACATCATCGAGGGCGATGTGGTGGGGCCACGGATTGTCGGCCCGGCGGTGGGAGTGCATCCGGCGATTCAGCTCATCGCGCTGGTGGCGGGCGCCGAGGTCTTCGGACTGTGGGGCGCACTCTTCGCCGCGCCGATTGCGGGACTGGTCTCGGCCATCGTCGTCACCTTCTGGGCCGAGTACCAGCGCGCCCATCCCGAGGATTTCCCCGAGGTGGAGCGAGTGCGAATCGGTGCGACAGACGCTCCCCCTGGCTCGGACGCGGAAAATGACAAGCGTGACGTACACAAACGAGGGTTAGACGGCACCCGCGGCATCTTCTTCCGCAGGCGCCCGCCCCGCCGCATCTAGCCAGGCATCATCGTGCGACGACAACCACCGCCTGCCGACGCTCGCGAGCAACTGCCCGCCCAACTGCGCCATGTCCGGTGGATTGGCGGTGGCAGTGGAGCCGGCAAATCAACCGTCGCCCGCCAGCTGGCGGCTAAGCACGGGTTGCGTCTCTATAGCTGTGATGACAGAATTGCCATGCATTCCGGCCAATTGACACGCGCCAGCGCCCCGTTGCTCCAGGACTTCCTCGCCATGGACATGGACGAGCGATGGGTCAATCGCTCGCCAGACGAGATGGTCAAGACCTTCCCCTGGTTTGCGGGCGAGGGGTTCGACCTGATCGTCGATGATCTGTTGACCTTGCTACCGGGGCCTCCGATCCTTGTCGAGGGATTCAGGCTGCTGCCTCGATTAGTCGCTCCACTCTTGAGGCAGCCATATCAGGCCGTCTGGCTGGTGCCCACCCCAGCATTCCGCCGCACCGCCTTCGACAGGCGCGGATTCACGTGGGAGATCCCGAGCAAGACGAGCCAGCCAGAGCACGCCCTGTCGAACCTCCTTCTCCGCGACCAGCTCTTCACCGAGGAAGTGGTCAAGCAGGCGACTGGTCTCCACTCGCGTGTGATCGAGGTGGATGGCACGCAGGGCATCGAAGCGATGACCACAGATGTAGCGCACTCTCTCCGCATAAGCATTCTCTGACAGAATGCGCTCCGCACAGAATTGAGCACGACGACGCAGCATGGGACGGTAACGGGCCAGTTCTCTGGTATGGTGAAGACCAAACCGCCTCTGCCTGCCGAATTGGCATCGGAGGTGCATAGCATCCTTACGCACGTGCGGGATGCTTGAGGGTGCGGGAGGAGGTCGGCGGCGTGGAGCTCTCACTTGGTCAATGCTATTTGCTGGCGGCGGGGGTGATGGGCGCCGCTGGCTTCATGCGGGGCTGGAGCCGCGAGATCGTGACGACTGCGGCGGTGCTCGGGGGCGTGCTGGCGCTGGTCGCGGGCGGCGCGGATGCGCTCGGCCGCTTCATCTTCGTCTCGCTGCCGGCGATGCTGCATCTGCCTGGCGCGCCCGCGCTGTCATCGGTTCCTCCTCAGCAGAACGTCTACGCTCTCTCGCTTCTGGCACTCTCTGTGCTGACCGTCGCTAGCTATATCGTGGGCAACCGGTACGGTGTGCCACCCACCCAGCAGCAGCACCGGCTCGTCGGGCTGGCGCTCGGCGCGCTCGACGGCGCGGTTCTGGTCTATTTTGTGGGACGCGGGCTGCCTCCTGGCACGTCGCTTGCATTGCACATGCCGTCGCCAGATATGCTGCGTTCTGGCGTGGAGGCAGCGCTTGGCGTGGGGCTGGCGGTCGTCGGCGGCATCGCCATCCATGCGAACGCGACACGCAAGGGACGGCGGTAGTCGGCGCCCGCGTGGTGCGTACGCTCGTGGGGCACGCGGGCGGATGCCTGTAGATGGATGTGTGCGGTTGAAGGAGAGAACGCCATGATTCCCACGCCTCCTCCCGCACAGCCGCGGCCTGCGGCAGCTCAAGCCGCTGGGCAAGCCGTGACGCCGCCGGCGAACGTGAATCAGCGCCCATTCGATGGTCAGCAGCCCGGCGAGCACATCCTCTACCGCGCTCGCCCGCACCCGCTGTACGTCATTCTGGGTTCGTGGCACATCTTGCTGTTGGGGATCATGGTGCTCGCGCTATATCTCATCGCGCAGTTTCTCGCCACGTTCTCCACGCCCGCGCCGTATGTGCTGGTGATACTCTTCCTGCTTTTCAGCCTCCATTTCATCGGCTGGATCGCCGAGGGCGTCAACTACTGGCTCTCACGCGAATACATCCTCACACAGTGGCGGTTGATCGATAGCTGGGGCATCTTCATCAAGCACCGCCAACAGGCTCCGCTTGGGCAGATTCAACACGTGCGGGTCAGGCGTCCTAACGTCGTGGCGCATATGCTCGACATCGGCAGCGTGCGTGTGCAGACCGCCAGCGTCGAGGAAGACTTCGATCTCGCGGGTGTACGCAATCCGCGCGAGTGGGTGCGTCAGATTTATCTTGCCCAGGTGCTCAATCTCCCCGTCGGGCCAGCCCCTGTGGAGATGCGACACCCCGCCATGCAAGCCGCCTGGCAGAAGCTCGCCGAGGTAGACGAGAGGCCAGCGCCTACGTCTCCGCTCGGCCGTCTCGTGCGCCCGCAGACACCGCGCGACATGCACGTGCCCATCTCGATGCTCAATGGCGAGGAGGTGCTCGACGCCTTCAAGCGCCACCCTGTCGCGCTGTTGCCCAAGCTGATTCCCTCGCTTCTCATCGCGTGTGTCGGCGGCGTGATCGGCTTCATGTACGCTAACTCGAATAATCCACAAGTCGGCTATCTGCCGGTCATCTTCGTGTTGGGCTCGCTGTTGCTCGCCTTCTTATGGGCTGTGTTGATGTATCTCAACTACGTCGACGATCTGCTCGTGCTGACGACTCATCGTGTGGTAGACGTGCAGCGGCTGTTCTTCGTCCTCGCCGAGAGCTACAACGAGGCGCTGTACCGCAAGATTCAGGATGTCCACGTCGACATCAGTTTCTGGGGCTACGTCTTCAACTACGGCACTATCACCGTCGAGACGGCGGGCCGCGCGCCCAACATCGGCATGGATCACGTGCCCGACCCCTTCGACGTGCAGAACCGCATTCTGGCCTGTATCACCGCCGCCACCGAACGCAGCGAAGTGAACCAGCGCAAGCGCCGCCACCGGCTGGAATTCCGGCGCTGGACCGCGAACGTGCTCAATGAGCTGCTGGTGGAGATTCCCGACGTGCGCGGCATGACGATGCTCGATGCCGCCGAGGAGGTGCGCCGACTCGGCCTACGTCTGGTGGTAGTGGCGGAACGCCGCGCCGCCGGGCTGCCGCCAGGGGTCGTGTTGGAGCAGGTGCCGCATGTCGGTACGACGGGCATCCGTGGCAACGAGGTGCGTGTCATCCTCAGCCGCCGTCAGCCCGCCGTCGCGCCCGCACCAGCTCCAGCGCCGCAGACCTCGCCGTAGACGCCGCGGTGCCCACGCGACAGGTGACGATGACTACGACCTCGCAGCCCGCGACGGTTGCGCCTGGGGCAACGTCGACCCGCTGGTGACTGGCGCATCCACCCGTTCAGCCAGGAACTCCTCCCAGGTCCGTCGCCCGACCGCTCGCGCCGGAGATAGGTTCGCGCCGTGCCGAATCGCGCGTGCGGCCTTGCCTGGCAGCCAGACCGGCATAATCAGCCGGTGCCGGTGGCTCGCCCGCAGGTATGCGCGGAGCAGCTCGGCCGTGGTATACACCTTCGGCCCCGCGATGTCGGGCACGAGCCCATGTGGCGTGCTGAGCGCCAGTTCGACGAGACGGGCTGCTACTTCGCTAGCATCGACCGGCTGGAATCGGGTACCGGCGGGGAGCGGCATCACCGGCAGCCTGGCCATCTGTCGCGCCACCAGCAGGATCAAGTCATAAAACTGAGTGGCGCGCAGCGTAGTCCAGGGCAAGCCGGACTCGGCTACCACGCGCTCAGCAGCCAGCTTGGACGCGAAGTAGCCGAACATGGCGCGGTCTAAGGAGCTTTCGACGGGGACCCGGTCGGCGCCGACGACCGAGATGTAGACCAGGTGCCGCACCCCGGCTCGCGACGCGGCGCGGACCAGGTTCAATGTCTTCTTGTCGTCGCCCGCGTTGCTGCCCGCACAATGTACGATGATCTCAGCCCCCGCCACCGCGGCGTCGATTCCCTCGCCCGTATCGAGATTGCCGGTCACGAACTCGATCCCTTCCCCGGCATCTCGGCTATGCCTGCTGAGCACGCGCACCGTGCGGCCGGCATCCCGTAATCGCGGGACGACGAGGCGCCCGAGCGTGCCAGTGCCGCCTGTGACCAGCGTGATGTCCGTCATCTCTGATTCTCCTTCTTGTGGTGTCGCAATGATATGCCTGGTCGTCCTCAGTCCGTCCCCGGGTGGTGATCGTCGCCCGTCATCATTGAGGCGGGACTCATGGTGTGAGCATGGTGTCCATGAGGACTTCGAGCTGTCGTCCGTGTCTCCGTGTCACATCGAACGTGTTGTGTGGGTCAGTTCTCATGACACCCCCGCAATGCATGACACGCGGCGGCGAAAGGATGTGACAGATGGATGAGAATGCGTGGCTGGCGGAGCGCTTTGAGGAGCATCGGGCGCGTCTGCGGGCCGTAGCATACCGGATGTTGGGCTCGATCACCGAAGCCGACGATGCCGTACAGGACACCTGGCTGCGTCTCAGCCGGGCAGGGGCGGGCGATATCGAGAACCTCGGAGGATGGCTCACGACGATCGTCGCCCGCGTCTGCCTGAACATGCTGCGCACGCGTACCGCTCGACATGAGGAGTCTTTGGAGGTGCATGTCCCCGACCCCGTCATCAGCCCAGATGGGGAACTCCAACCGGAGGACGAGGCCGTGCTGGCTGACTCGGTTGGCCTGGCGCTCCTCATCGTGCTGGATACTCTAGCCCCGGCCGAGCGGTTGGTGTTCATCCTCCATGACATGTT
Source organism: uncultured Ktedonobacterales bacterium (assembly GCA_964427535.1). GTDB lineage: Bacteria > Chloroflexota > Ktedonobacteria > Ktedonobacterales > JADMIN01 > CAYRVF01. Next base: position 12,643 of record CAYRVF010000040.1, on the reverse strand, counting down.
CGCGGTGCCATTCGAGGAGATCGCACCCCTGGTTGGTCGATCACCCGCGGCGGCGCGGCAACTTGCCAGCCGGGCACGCCGCCGCATGAAGGGTGCGGACCTCCCGGATCCGGACGTCGATCTCGCGCGTCAACGGGGCGTGGTCGACGCCTTCTTCCGGGCGGCGCGTGGAGGCGATTTCGATGCGCTCGTCGCCGTTCTCGATCCCGATGTGGTGTTGCGAGGCGACTTTGGCACCAGGCGCGCGGCTGCCTCCAGAGTGGTCCGAGGTGCCGATGCTGTTGCCAGGCAGGCGCTCATGTTCGCGCACCCCGGCTCACTCCTGCATCCTGTGCTGGTGAACGGGGCGGCCGGAGTAGTCATTACGCTGGGTGGTCGGCCTACCACCGTCATGGGATTCACCGTCGCCGCGGGCAAGATCGTCGAGATCGACGCGATCGCCGACCGCGAACGTGTTCGCCGGGTCGCGGCGGCCGTCCTCGCCGACGTCGAGGGAGAGCAGTCCGACAAGCCCGACGACACGACGCCTTGAGCCGGCGATTGCTGGCCTAGGTGTGACGATTCCGGGCGAGCGACGGCTCCGACGCTTCCGACTGTGTCAGCGGGTCACTGGGAGCGAGGCTTCCTGTGACGGGCTCACGGATAGACCTGGCCGGTGGGGCGCACGACCATCTCGTGCACGGCGAAGTGCGCGGGCTGTTCGAGCGCGAAGACGATCGCTCGGGCGATGTCCTGGGGCACGAGCGGCGTCGAGTCTTTGATCATGTTCTCCACGATGTCGGGCGTGTAGTCCGCGACCGCCTGGAACTCTGAGATCACGACGCCGGGCTCGATGGTCGTCACCCGCACGCCCTGCTTGGCCGTCTCCATGCGTAGCGCGTCGGCGATGGCCGTTGCCGCGAACTTGGTGCCGCAGTACGCGCCGCCGCCCGCCGTCACGACGCGCCCCGCGATCGACGACATGACGATCACGTGCCCGCGCTTGCGCTCCAGCAGCGGAGGGACGCCGTACTTCAACGTCAGCAGCAGGCCGTAGACGTTGGTGTCGATCATCGTCCTCCAGCGCTCGATGTCGCTCTCGACGATCGGCTTACGATAGCCGGAACCGGCGTTCGCCACCAGAATGTCGAGCCTGTTCCAGCGCTCCAGCGTCTGCCGCACCATCCGCTCGACATCCCGCGGTTGGCTCACGTCGCATTCAATCGCCAGCAACTCGCCGAAGCCCTCGCCGGCGTGCTCCTCGACGAATGCCCGCAGCCGGTCGTGCCGCCGTGCCGCCAGCGCGACATGCACACCACGCCGCACCAGCGCGTCGGCGGTGGCCTTGCCGATGCCGCTGCTCGCGCCAGTGACGATGGCGACCGACCCGCGCAGGTCGGTCATGGGCTCTCGCTCCGCCGCGCTGACGGCGTCTGATGTGCTCATAGAAGTCCTCTCTTCCAGGCTGAATTGTGTCCACGCGGATGTTCCCTCTCAGGCAGCGGTGAGCGAGCATCCCTTGCGGACTATACCATGCGCGACACGGGTGAATCCGCCTTGCGTCGCCATCACTGTGAGTCGAGGATGGCAAGCTTTCCACCCTCTCGACGAGACAACAGACGGTCAGCGCCGCTCTCTGGCATGCAGGTGGCCGAATGTCTCGCTACGAGGCATTTGCCTCTTGACAGCTTAGAACTAATGTTCTACTATTGCCGCTATGCGGCGGGACGGTCAGCACCCTCCGGTGCCCGGTGGCCGGGGAACCACTCGGGTATTCGGACCCGCTCGCGATGACCTGGCGCCTGCGTGCAGCCCCGCACGTGGGGCGGCGCGGATACCCTCTATCCGCGTCGGGCCGGAGGTATCGTGCCCTCTCGCGGGCCTCCGGCGTCCGCGACCCTGGAGGTCGCAGAGCGAATGGTATACTCGTGCTGCACGTCGCGCACCTGGCCATCTGGCCTGATTCAACGATGGCGCGGCAAGACGATGGTTGGCCTGCGCTGGCCGCTCACCTTTCATTCTGACTCCCCTGGAGGATATGTATGGAGTTCGCAGACGCCGTACGCAAGCGCCGCATGGTGCGCCACTTCTCCGACGAGCCGGTCGCGCCCGAGGCGATCGAGCGCATCCTCGATCTCGCCCGTCACGCGCCGAGCGCCGGATTCACCCAGGGGCAGTCGTACGTCGTGGTGACCGATCCGGCGACGAAGGCTGCCATCGCGGAGTTGTGCGACGAGGCCGAATACGTCGCCAGCGGGTTCCACCCGTTCGTCTCGGGCGCGCCGGTGCTCCTCATCCCCTGTACCAGCGAGGCCGCGTACCACCGCCGCTATCAGGAGGCCGATAAGGTGCGTGAGGACGGCAGCGAGATCGTCTGGCCGGTGCCGTTCTGGTTTATGGATATCGGCTGCTCCGTGCAGATCGTGCTGTTGGCGGCGGTCGACGAAGGGCTGGCTGCTGCCTATGCGGGCGTACACGATCTCGACGCACTGCGGTCACTCCTCGGCATCCCCGCCGAGGTCACGCCGGTGGGCGTCATCCCGATCGGCCATCGCGCGCCGGACGTTCCCTCGCCGTCGCTCAAGCGCGGGCGCAAGCCGGAGCCAGACTACGCGCACTACGAGCGCTGGTAGCGATTCCCTTCGCGCATGCCTTCCCCGCCTCGTGCAGACATCGGGCACGCAGGCTGCTAATACCCTATGACGATCACCGGATGACAACGTGTGACATAGGGGAGAAGTAGCTATGGCACAGCTCCAGGTAAGACCGACTACAGATGAGGAGTTTACCGCGCTCTGGTGGGCACGTGGCGATGCCCCCGTGCGCGTGGCCCACGCCGTCGTGCCGCTGATCGACGGGCGCGCGGCGATGCTGGGGATGGCGATCAGCTTTCTCACGGCGAAGCGGCGCATCTGGCTCGCCGATTGGGATCTGCATGCGCGGCTGCTGATGGTGCGGGACCGCGATCAACGCGCTGGCCCCGACGGCTCACCCGAGCAGAATACGCTGCTCGACCGCCTACGCGCGGCTGGTCTGGACGACGACGCGCTCGCGCTGTGGCGCGCGGGCCAGCTGCGGGTGATGGACGTGCTCGGCTTCGCCGCCCGGCGTGGCGTGGACGTGCGCGTGCTGCTGTGGAGTCCCTTCAATCCGTTCGGCCTCATGCACATCATCAACAGCCCGCGCGAGCAGCAGCGTCTGCTGGAGCCGCTGGGCGTCAAGGTCCATCAGGACAAGAGCAGCCGCTCGCCGCTGCACGTAGCCCAGGCGTTGCACCAGAAGTGCGCCGTCGTCGACGACGAGACCGCGTTCGTCGGCGGCGTCGATCTAACCGTGGAGCACAACGGCGATTTCGACCGCTGGGATGTGCCCGCGCACCCCTATGACCCGGCACAGCGCAGCACCGATATTGGCCTGGCGCCGCATCCGTGGCATGACGCGCATCTGTTGGTGCTCGGGCCGCCCGCGCGGGACGTCGCGCACAACCTCCACCAGCGCTGGATGGAGACTGAGCATCGCCGCTTGCGCCGCATCTATCGGGATGTCACGCCGCCGGTGCGCAATGTCTCACTGCGCACACTCGTGAAGGACCGGCGTGGGCAGCATGAGGCGGTGGCCTACGAGGAGTTCGTCCGGCGCGGCGACAACCCTGATGAGGAAATCCCCGGACCACCGGCGCGTGTGCAGGTCGTGCGGACGATTCCGCCACTGACCTACCGCTTCGCGCCGGACGGTATCGACGGCATCTTTCAGGCGTATGCGGCCGCGATTCGGCAGGCGCGACGGTTCATCCATCTAGAGAGCCAGTACCTCTGGCTGGAGGGCTTCCATGGCACGGATGCGTGGCGGCTCGGCTGGCAGAGTCGCGCGATGCGGCGGGTGCTCGACGAGCTGGCGGCAGCGCTGGAGCGCGGCGTGCCGGTCTCGCTCGTGCTGCCCGATCATCCGAACGCCGGACGCGCCTACACCGACCAGACGATCCGGTGGCTGCGCGAGCAGGCACACTTCCCCGACGATCTGCTGCGGGTCTTCACGCTGGCCACCTCGGGACCGGGCGAGGACGGGACTATGCGCTATCGTCCGATCTACGTGCATGCGAAGGTCGGCATTGTGGATGACCGTTGGGCGACGATTGGCTCAGCCAACCTCAACAGCCGCGGCATGTCGCACGACGCCGAGATCAACGTCGCGGTGCTCGACAGCAACTTTGCGGGTGGGCTACGCTCGGCGCTCTGGGCGGAGCATCTGGGGCTGTTGCGCGAAGCCCATACCGGCTGGCCCGCTCCGGCGTGTCTGCCATCGAACGATGCGGCATTACCACAACGAACGCGCGGCCTGCTCGGGCTGATTATGCAAGGCGCACTCTCATCGCGTGGGTCTGACCTGGTCGAGTCGCACCAGGGACCGACCGACGAGGCAGCCCTGAATGACCCTGTCAACGGCATGGACGTGCTGGGGCGCCGTGCGAAGGCCAATCTCGACCACTTGAAGCGAGGCGAGCCGCTCGACGGACAACTGCTGCCCTACATTGCGCATGAGGATGCCGCGGCGTTTGGTCTGCCGGTGCATCCCGACTGTGGATACCTCGATGCGCTGCGTGTCCAGCGCGGCGAGCAGAATGTCTTCCACGTCAATCGCTACGTCTAATGCTGGTCGCCTCGTCCAGGGGGGTATGCGCTACCAGCTCCGATGCGGTACTATGTAGCGGACCCGGCGGAGGGGCTGCGCTTGCCTGGCGGGTCGCCGCGTGGCCGAGAGCGGCGTCGTAGAGCACGGCGCGGAAGAGCGTGACGAGGTTTGGCGAGCATGACGAAACGAGTAGGAATCACCGGCATCGGGCTATTGACGCCGGTTGGCAATGATACTGCCACGACCTGGGAAGCGCTGTGCGCGGGTATCTCGGGCGCCGGGCCGGTGACGCGCTTCGACGCGAGCCAGCACGACGTGCGCTTCGCGGCGGAGGTCAAAGGCTTCGATCCGCTCCAGTATATGGACCGTAAAGAGGCGCGGCGGGCGGAGCTCTTCACCCAGCTCGCGCTGGCGGCGTCGCGCCAGGCGGTGGACGACGCACAGCTCGATATCGCCTCGATGCCGAACGACGTGGGCGTGATCATCGGCTCCGGCGCGGGCGGTATGCAGGTCCTCACCGACCAGTTCAAGGTGCTCTTCGACCGCGGACCCGACCGCATCAGCCCGTTCTTCATCACGATGATGGTCTCGGATATGGCCTCGGGCCAGGTCTCCATCGCACTCGGCGCCCGCGGCCCCAACTTCGCGACAGTTTCGGCCTGTGCGACGGGCGCCAACGCCATCGGCGAGGCGTACGAGATCATCAAGCGCGGTGATGCGACGGCGATTCTCGCAGGAGGCACCGAGGCGGCGGTGACCTCGATCAGCCTTGCCGCGTTCGCGTCTATGCACGCCCTCTCGCGCCGCAATGACGATCCGCAGGGCGCCAGCCGTCCGTTTGACGCCGAGCGCGACGGCTTCGTGATGGGCGAGGGCGCGGGCGTGGTGGTCCTCGAAGACCTCGACCACGCGCGGGCTCGCGGCGCGCACGTCTACGCCGAAGTGGTCGGCTACGCGGCGACCTCCGACGCGCACCACATCACCGAGCCCGCCCCGCAGGGCGCTGGGCTCGTGCGCGCGATCCGCAAGGCGCTCAAGAAGGCCGGGATGGAGCCGGAGGCGGTCGATTACATCAACGCTCACGGCACGTCGACGAAGTACAACGACCGCGACGAGACCTCGGCCATCAAGACGGCGTTCGGCGCGCATGCGCGGAAGCTGGCTATCAGCTCGACGAAGTCTATGACGGGCCACATGTTCGGTGCGGCGGGCGGGGCCGAGCTGGCCTTCGCGGCGCTCACGATCGAGCACGGGATGATCCCGCCGACGATCAACTATGAGCATCCCGACCCCGAGTGCGACCTCGACTACGTGCCCAACACGGCGCGCAAGGCCGACGTGCGCGTGGCGATGTCGAACTCGATGGGCTTCGGCGGCCACAACGCCGTGCTCATCCTTGCCAAGCCGTCGGAGTAGCCGGCGCCTCTCACCTGGTAGTGGCGGGCAGAACCTCACCCCCAACCCCCTTCCCGCAAGGGAAGGGGGCGCTTATAGAGGGTATTTGGTCAAGGGCGAAGGGTGTGACGGCGCTGCGGTGGCGGGCCCGCCCCGGCCCCTCTCCCCGCGGGGAGAGGGGAGATCGCTTGGCGAGAAGGTTGCCCAAAGGCCACGCCCGCCGACTCCCCCTTCCCCTCGCGAGGGGAAGGGGGCTGGGGGGATGAGGCCTCCTCCTTGGGGGAGTTGACTGCGTGGAGGTCGGGAACAAGGATGCGAGGGCACCGCTGTGCGTGAGCCACCAGACATACCCGAGGAAAGCCTGCGCGACTGTCTCCTGGAGCAGTACGGCCTCACAGCTACGACGCTGGAGTTTCTGCCCGTCGGGCTGGACATGATGGCCGGTGTGTATCGCGTCGCAACCACACAGGGAAGTGTCTGTCTCCTCAAAGCCATGTCCGGACCCTTCTACGCGCCGAATTACCTCGTGCCGCGCTATCTCGCCGACCAAGGCATCGAGGGGGTGGTCGCGCCGCTGCCCACCAAGGCGGGCTACCTGTGGACCGAGATGACCAGAGAGAGAATCTGGCGGCTCGCGCTCTATCCGTTCATCGAGGGGCATACCGGATGGACTCCTTCCTTGACGGATGCGCAGTGGAGGGTCGTGGGGACGACGACGCGGCGCATCCACCAGGTCGCACTGCCAGCCGGTGGCTTTCCGTCGCTTCGTAGCGAGTCCTTCGACGTCGGTGAGTATGCTCGCTGGGTGCGCACGCTCGATGCGCAGGTTGTGTCGGTGGAAGGCCAGTCCGAGGCCGAGCGAACGTTGCGCGCGAACTGGAGCCGGCACCGATCCAGTATCTTCGCCTCGCTCACCGCGCTGGAATCGCTGGCAGCAGTGCTCCGGGAGCGCGCGGGTCCGTATGTCGTCTGCCACGCCGACCTGCATCCGGGCAATCTGATCCGCGACCACGCTGCCGGTGTGTGGGTAATCGATTGGAACGACGTCATGCTGGCGCCCAAAGAGCGCGACTTCATCTTCATCGGACAGGACCGGGCAGGCGACGCTGCCCGAGAGGGGGCCGCGCAGTTCTTCAGGGCGTACGGACAGGCGGAGATCGATTGGGTCGCGCTGACGTATTACCGCTATGAGCGTCTGATGCAAGACGTGATCGCGTTCGCGCAAGAGGTGTTCGAAAGGGACGACCTGGCTGAGGACACCAAGGCGGAGTCTGCCAGGTTTTTCGGGCAGATGTTTGCGCCGGGGAACGCGCTCGACGCCGCGCTGGCCGCGGCCACCCATCTTCCTCCGGATATTCCGGTTTCCGATGCCGGAGGAAAATGACTGGTGCATCTACGCGTGCAGGGCGCCCGACATGCCGAACGGCCTTTATGGGGACGTGTCGTCATCCTGGCGCTCGTAGGTGCGAAGAAAGCCGAGGCGGATGGCCAGCAGATAGAGGCTGACGGCGAGCGCCAACCACACGGCGAGCGCGAGAAGCAACGAGACCGCGCCTGTCATGACCGTCACCGTCCGCGAGATGAAGATGGCGGCGACGATGAAGGCGATGGCCCCCAGTACGCCGCCCTCCGCATCCTCGGCAGACTTCTCATCTCCGTCATGCTTGCCGATCAGCGTTAGGCTGGCCAGCAGAATTGCCGGGAAGGCGGTGAACATGCCGCCGAAGGGAACATTGGTCCACTTGCCGATCAGCGCGGCGATCACTGAGACGGCGCCGCCGAACGCGAATCGAATCGCGTAGTCCTTGAGATGGACTTTCTTCAGGTTGGACAAGTGGATGCGGGGCCGGCTGACGTCCTGTTTCTCACCGGAAGAGTGCTGCTGCGCAGCGGCGTCGCTGGGTCTTGTCATGCTGGTCACCATTGCACCGCCTTCGTCACGATGGCCCACACGAGCACTGAGACGAGCAGCCAGACCATCACGACGACCGCCGATCCGTGGAGCGCCTTGTAGCGCCGAATCGCGGACGTGGAGGTGAGGCAGTAGGCCACCAATCCTACCGCGCCGATTGCCGCGCCGCCAGCCGTCAGTGCGGCTTTCTCGGTGCTTTCGACAATCAGCGTCACGGCGAGTCCAGCCGTCAGCACCGACGGCGCCGCTGAATAGAGACCCGCGAACCGTTTCGGCGCGCAGACCTCGCAGATAAGTGCAAATGCGCAGACTAGAGCGCCGCCTACGAGAAACCGGGCGACGTAGACGAGGATGTGCATATCCCCATCTCCTCTCAATGTGCCTCGCGCTGGGGCGGCGACTCGCTGGGACTCAGCGCGACGAACACCTCACAAGCGAACGCCACGGCGACGCTGCTGTGAGCGACATGTAGCGTTGCCGCGGCTGCCGCATCCCTCCTAAGATGCGCCGCCAGAGCGTCCATCGGACAACATAGAGCCTTCTCCGCCTGTGTGCCGCCGTAAGAAGTGACGACGTGGGCGCGATCAGTTGATGCCTCTGACTGCGGTCATGTGGTCGCGACAGGCGCGCGCATCGCTCTCCCACGTCGCCTGGCCCGCATCTCGTCGGCGAGCTCGCGCGCTTCGTCGAGAATACGCGGGCGGCGGACCGGCTGCCTTGATGGGTGCGTCTGGCCGGGCTTCTCCATCTGGATCGTCGTCGCGGGCGTGCCACCGCCCACTGGTGTGGAGGCGCCCTCGAAGACCTGCGCCGCGAAGCGTCCTGGGCGCGGCACACCGGGACGGTTGAGCATCTGCACGAGGGGAACGGCGGCGATGAAGATCGCGACCGGCGGCTCGAGAATGCCGGCTGCCGTGGCGACGGCGATGCCGCCGAAATACCCCAGTGAACGCGGCCAGTCGACTACGACGGGTCCGAACTGGCTGATCAGCCCCACATTCTCCTGTGACTTAGGCTCGTCCTCTTGCTCCTGGTCTGACATGCTGCTGCCACCTTTCACGGTTGGGCAGGTGGCCGCGTCGCCACCTTGCGCGCCAGAAGTTACCCGTGATGAGTGACACTTCCATACGCATAACGCGAGCCATACATGAAAGTAATGTGAAAAAACTGTGAAACCACGCCCCCTTCATCGAACGGGACGAGATGTGGTGGGCTGGGAAGAGAACTGGTGTTATGGGCGTTATGGAAGGCGGAGCAGGCGTGGAAAGTGAGGGGACGACACCGCACGCCGTTGTGCGATGGCGTCCCCTTCCTGCCCTTGTTGTATCGGGCGAGCATGGAAAACTAGCAAGTATTGGGCCATTCATCGCTCGCTCAGTGGCGTATACTGCACGCACTGGATTTCCAGGGATATTGGTCTCCCGTTCGCGTATCAGGAGGTACGAGCATGCCGGCTGGGTATGACGCACTCGATCGCTACATCGACGAGCATCTTCCCGAGTTTCTGGACGACCTACGGCAACTGCTGCGCATTCCAAGCGTCTCCTCGAAGGGACAGCACATGGATGAGGCCGCGGCACTGGTCGAGCAGCTTCTCACCCAGGCCGGCTTCTCCGCGCGCGTGATGCCGACGAAGGGCTTCCCGGTCGTGTATGCCGACTCCGGTGGAGACCATGCCAGGACACTGCTCTGCTACAACCACTACGACGTGCAACCGCCCGAGCCGCTGGAGCTGTGGGACTCGCCGGCCTTCGAGCCGGAGGTGCGCGACGGGCGGATGTATGCGCGCGGCGTCTCGGACGACAAGGGCCAGCTCATCTCGCGCATCGCCGCCATGCGGGCAGTCCGCGCTGTCACGGGCGGCTTGCCCGCGCGGGTGAAGTTCCTCGTCGAGGGCGAGGAGGAGATCAGCAGCCCCAACCTGGAGCCGTTCATTGAGGAGCAGCGCGATCTGCTCGCCGCCGATGCCTGTGTGTGGGAGTTCGGCGGGGTCGGCAGCGACGGGCGCCCGCGTGTCGAGTTGGGCCTGCGCGGCATCCTCTACGTCGAGTATCGCGTACGCACGATGAACCGCGACGCGCACTCCGGCGGCGCGCACAACCTCCCGAACGCGGCGTGGCGATTGGTGTGGGCGCTCTCGACGCTCAAAGATCAGCACGAGCGCATCCTCATTCCTGGCTTCTACGACGACGTGCGCCAGCCAACGGAGCGCGAGCTGCAACTGCTCGGCGAGCTGCCCTCCGATGAGGAGTTCTCGCGCAAGATGTATAACATCGAGCGGTTCGTAAACGGCCACACCGGCGACGAGTATAAGCGCGCGGTCTTCTCGCCAACTGCCAACATCGCCGGGCTCTCCGCCGGGTGGGAGGGGCAAGGCTCGAAGACCGTGATTCCGGCGTATGCGATGGCGAAGATGGACTTCCGTCTCGTGCCTGACCAGGACCCACACGACCTCTATCAGAAGCTGCGCGCGCACCTCGACGCACAGGGGTTCTCCGATGTGGAGGTGCATCTGCTAGGGGCTGAGCGCGCGGCCACCACGCCCGCCGACGAGGCATTCGTCCAGATGACGGCGCGCACCGCCGAGGAGGTCTACGGCAAGCCCGCCGTGCTGAACCCGCTGCAGGGCGGCACCGGCCCGGTATATCCCTTCCGCGCGCTCTTGGGCACGCCGATCGTCACACTGGGGCCGGGCGATCCATATTCCTATGCGCATGCGCCGAACGAGAGCATGTCGATCGAGCACTTCAAGAAGGGCATCCGTCACATGGCGCGCGTGCTGCTCGAGTTCGGCGAAGGCGCGTAGCCAGGCGACGTACTGATAGGTGTACAATCTCTCCCCTAATCCCCCACTTGGGGGAGGGGCTGTGCGGCGGGCGTGTGTGGCCAAGGGCGAGGATGCTCACCTCTCGGCGTTGAAGGGGCCTCACCCCCGACCCCTCTCCCCGCAGGGAGAGGGGCGATCGCTTGGCGAGTTGGTTGCCCAAAGGCGACGGTCGTTGCTCCCCTTTCCCCTTGCGAGGTGAAGGGGCTGGGGGGGATGAGGCCCCCTAATATGAGCCGCCCGTCTGCCGCAAGGGTCCCCTCTTCGTTGTTTGGCTGCAGGGGGCATGGTATACTGAGGTGGTCTCGCGGCGCTGTTAGCCGGCTACAGCATCTGGTTGGCACATCCTGTGCTCTTTGGGGAGTGCCCACCTCGCGCGTGGTAGCTGTGGGACCCGTTCCACTGTGCCTGGTTGCGCTCTAGACGTGGCTGGGCGATGTGTGAAGATGGCATATCTAGAGGTTGCCGGGATGTCGCGTCTCACGCGAAATTTGGTGATCGACGAAGAAGCCTGCTGGTCCGCTGCTTGACCGGCGCAGGGCCCGTCTGTGGGGCACGAATGTCGTGGAAGATATTGATTGAGCGCGGGAACCTCGGGTTCAGCGCCGCTCATTTCATTACGTTTGAGGGCGAGTGTGAGCCGCTCCACGGCCACAATTATGGGGTGCGAGTGGAGGTATCGGGTGAACTGACACCTGATAGCTATGTGCTCGACTTCATCGTCCTCAAGGACATCGTGCGTACACTGTGCAAGCAATGGGATCACCGCTTCCTGCTTCCCCTGCACAACCCTCACCTGCATCTCTCCGACCTCGCCGACGCATGGGAGATCGTCTACGCTCCGAGTCAGTCCGCCGCTGAGAGCGGGCAGACGGAGCCGGTGCGCTACCTGCTGCCGAAGTCCTCGGTCGTGCCGCTGCCTGTCGATAACGCCACGGCGGAGCGCCTCGCGCAGTTGCTCGCGCATGCGATCATCGATCGGTTGCGCGAGCGTACAGGCTTGACGACACTCGACCGGCTGATGGTGGGTGTCGAAGAGACGGAGATGCAAACCGCGTTTTACTCTGTGGACCTGCACGCCGAGCAGTCACCCGCCCCAGGCTCTGCCACGTAGTGGCCCGTGTCAGGGGTGCGACTGGGTGGTCGCTTGTGTGCTGGTCCTTTTTCGCCTGTCGTCCGTTAACTATTCATCAACTATTCATCTGGACATCGAACGCGCGCTCCTTGCGTTCGCTGTCCGTTGAGGTCGCGCTTCGGCCTCGCTTTACAGCCGAGGCAGGCTGGGAGCAATGGTGCTCCACCCAGGCCAGCGGTGGCTAATTGAGGAGGAATGAACGTCGTGGCAATCAAAGATCCAGAGGTGCTCAATCCATTTGCGCAGGCCGTTGCGCAATTTGACATGGCTGCGAGTCGCCTCAATTTGAGTCAGGAACTGCGCGAGATTCTGCGCTGCCCGAAGCGCGAGCTGACGGTTCACTTCCCGGTGAAGATGGACGACGGCACGGTTCAGATGTTCACCGGCTATCGCGTGCAGCACAACATCAACCGCGGCCCGGCCAAGGGCGGCATTCGCTACGACGCGAACGTCTCTCTAGATGAGGTGCGCGCCCTGGCGATGTGGATGACGTGGAAGTGCGCGACGGTCAATATTCCCTTCGGCGGCGCTAAGGGCGGCGTCATCGTGGACCCGCGCAAGCTCTCGCGCACGGAGCTGGAACGGCTGACGCGCCGCTACGCCACGGAGATCGCCGGCGTCATTGGCCCAGAGAGCGACATCCCCGCGCCGGACGTGAACACCAACCCACAGACGATGGCGTGGATCATGGACACCTATTCCATGCACCACGGGTACTCGATCCCGGCTGTCGTCACCGGCAAGCCGCTCTCCGTCGGTGGCAGCGAGG